>NZ_JBCNTJ010000023.1:0-90030 GCF_039581215.1 Pseudomonas halotolerans | reverse complement strand
CCACCGCCATCGCGAGCAGGCTCGCTCCCACAATGGTTTTGGGTCAGACACAAGATGCACGGTGGGGCTCGATACCTGTGGGAGCGAGCCTGCTCGCGATGAATCCGGCAAGATCACCCCGGTTCTATCGCCACCACTTCAATAGTCAAATCCCCCACCGGCCGTTTCCAGACCACTTCATCGCCCACTTTCGTCCCCAGCAGAGCCCGCCCCAGCGGCGAATCCCAGTTGACCAATCCGCTGGCCGCATCAGCCTGATCCTCACCCACCAGTTGCACCCGCTGCTCGAGATCGTGCTCATCCACAAAGGTCACCCAATGCCCAATCCGCACCTGATCCAATGAGGTTGGCGTAACGACCTGAGCGCTTTGCAAGCGCTGATTGAAGTAGCGCAAATCCCGTTCGATGTCCGCGATTCGTTGCTTGTCCGCCAGTTCTCCCTTGGCCACCTGCTGGCTGTGCAGCGCCTGCAGCTCAGCGACCCGGGCCTGTAATTGGGTGAGGCCGGTGGGGGTGACGTAATTGGGTTGCACACTGACCTGACGCTCGACCGGCTGATCGGCCTGTGCAGCGGCGTTGTCCTCATTGACGAAGGCGCGACTCATGGCGTTCTCCTCTTATTGGAGTTTGGGCCATGGTCGCAGGCTTTTGGTTTCGCTGGATGTCTAAAAACGTCTTGTCGCTATTTGTGGGCGGGTAGACGCTTTGGTCAATAGTGATACCACTTCACCTCCAGCATCACTTCATTTTCCGGTGACGCCAGATGGCTGAACTCGCGCTGGGCGCTCAGGCGCAGACCGAGGTTGCGTGACAGTTCCCACTGCTGGTTCAGGCTCACGCTACGGCGCACTTCGCCGTTGATGAAATAGTCGCCTTTGGCCTCCAGGCTCAAGTTGCCCAGCGGGTTTTTCCACAGCACGCCAGTGTTGAAGCCCGCTGCGGGAGCGATGAACTGGGCGAAGTCGTTGTTATGTTCGACCCGTACCGTGCCCAAGGCGAACCCCAGCATGTCGTCGCCCAGTGCCCAGGTGCCGCCGGCTCCGCCATTGACGTGGCTGACCAGGGTTTCGTCGTCGTGCTTGCCCGGCACCCGCTCCAGGCCGCCGGTGACTTGCCAGGACAGCGGTTGCAGCAACTCATTGCGTGGAGTCAGCGAGCGAATGGTTGCCAGGTCCAGCTGTTGCACCTGCCAGTCATTGCCTTCGTACTGGCGCAGCTTCAGTTGCAGGATCTCGATCTGTGCGCCCAACGGGAAACTTTCGGCGTTGTCGTTGAGGTCGTGATAGGCCATGCGCAGGCCATATTCTCCGAACGCCCGGTCGCCACGGGTGCCGAGGCCGGCCTGCCAGGTGCGCGACTCGTGACCATCCTCGGGCAGGCCCGGTCGCGGGATGTCGAGTTCCGGCGCGGGGTTCTGGTTGATCGCCCGCAACAGTTCGAAACTGCGCTGGGCGCGCTGCGGGTCGCGTTCCTGACCGTTGGCGCGGTAGCGCTCCAGGCGATAGGCCGCGTCGATGATCAGCGCCTGGCGGGCGCGAGGCAATGCCTTGAATGCTGAGGTTTGCAGTTGTTTCTGGTCGGCGCTGACGTTCAGCACCCATTGCTGCTCGTCGTCGGTGAGTGGTTCGGCGCGGCTGAGCAATTCCCGCTCGCGGGAGGGACGGTATTCGATGCTTTCCACCAGCCCGGCTTCTTTCACCGCCTTCACGGTGTCGGTGGGAATCGCCGTCAACGGGAACTGTTCGGTCAGCCGCAGGCTGGGACGGGCCACTTGCAGCAGTTCGAGCAGGCGATAGGAGCAGTTTTCATCGAAGAAAAAATAGTCGAACTGCACCTGCTTGAGTTCCCACACATGCTCGACCATGCGCTCGGTTTCCACCTGGCTCAGATTGAGGCGGTATTCCCACAGGTCGCGGTTTTCCAGGCTGCGGTACTCGGAGAGTTTCTCCTGATAGGGCACCAGGGCGAACAGGCCCGGGTAACCGCCCATCAGGCCTTTCCAGGCATAAAGAATGCTGTTGTCCGAGCCTTCGATGTAGGCACCGAAGTTGATCGCGTAGCTGAGCAGCGCGGTCTTGTCGCTTTGCACATCGGCCTGGTCGATGCGCAGCAGGGTGTGGCCGAACATCGAAGAAGGGCTGTTCAAGTAGGCGGCCGGAAAAATCATCACCGCGCTGTGGGGCGCGACATCCTTGAACCATTGGGTGAATTCGCGGCAATCAACCGCCGGCAGGTCGGTCAGGTTGAGCTGCGCTTTCAGCCAGCGTGTACGCGCCGGGTACACACATTGGGCGTGTTGCTGGCCAGCGCTGGCCGGGCCGTACAGGGCTTGCACCGTGGCGGTCAGTTCGTGGTCGGGATGTTCGTTGCCGTCGGGAGCAAGGAAAAATCTTTTGTCGCTGATATAGCTGCGCCAGCCGCCGAGCTTGGCGGTTTCATAGTGGCCCAGGGAAATCCAGAAACGGTCGTTGGCCAGTTGCTGCAAGCGTTGAGGGTCGACATGAGGTGCGGCGGACAACGGGGCGCACACACAGAGCGCCAGCCAGGCAAGGCGTTTGAGCATAGTTGGCTACTTGGAAAGTCGAAAATAAAGACCGAAAGGGGCCCAAAAAGAAAACCCGCTCCCCGAGAGGAGCGAGTGGTGTCGAGCTTAAGCTTGAGTGGCGTACTTGGCCAGGCGTGGGTCGCTTTTCAGCACGGCCAGGGTGTTGGTATGCACGTCTTCTGCGGTCACATCAGCCTTGCTGAAGATCTGCTGGAAGTGCTCGTGGGTGACAGCCGAGAAATGCGCACGGTCTTCCGGCGCCACGCCCAGTACCACGGCGTAGGTGGTCAGCGCTTCGCCTTGGCCCTTGGCCATGTCTTCGGACAGCTCGTTCATCATGCCGTTCATGGCCAGCCAGGACTTGCCACCGTAGGTCAGTGCCGCGTTGGTCGAGCAGCCGTTGGTGCCGGATGTCATGCCGAAGGTGGCGTTGCCGGAGGTGCCGTTGGTGGTGGATGCCAGGAAGTGAGCCGGGGTGCCACGCTGACCTTCGAACAGCATGTTGCCCCAGCCGCAATCCGGACCGCCTGGCGCTTGAGCCATGGCGTTGAGGGATACAGCGGTGAAGAGAGTACCGAGAAGAATCCGTTTCATAGCTATGTTCTCTTTATGTGCATACCAATGGACAGGGTCTGGCACCTGCTGGCGCCAGTGGGCCGGTTATTGTTCCAGCCGCGCAGTTTGGAGTTTAGGCACGATCCTGGGGTTCCGTGACATTTTGCAAAAAGTAACTGCATTGTCATGAAATGACGGGCTCAGGCTCAGGAGATACTCCTGGACTATGCTTTGCTCTGAGGCGCTTCTTGCCAGTCAGGTGCAGGCAGCGCCAGAATGCCGCTATCTGCCCCGCCTGATGTAAGGAAGCCCGATGCCTGATCCTGTTGCTGCCAGCTTGCGTCTAGCGCCTGAAGCGCTGACCCGCCCGTTTTCCGCTGAACAGTTCAGCTTCTCTACCACCAATGATCTGGAACCCTTCCGCGGTGTGCTTGGCCAGGAGCGTGCGGTCGAAGCATTGCAGTTCGGCGTGGCCATGCCGCGCCCCGGTTACAACGTATTTGTCATGGGCGAACCCGGCACCGGCCGGTTTTCATTCGTTAAGCGCTACCTCAAGGCCGAAGGCAAGCGCATGCAGACCCCAGCGGACTGGGTCTACGTCAATAATTTCGATGAGCCCCGCGAACCCCGTGCCCTGGAGCTGCCATCGGGTGCGGCGGGGGCGTTCATCGCCGACATCAACGGCCTGATCGACAACCTGCTGGCGACTTTTCCGGCGGTGTTCGAGCACCCGTCCTACCAACAGAAAAAAAGCGCCATCGACCGCGCGTTCAACCAGCGCTACGACCGCGCCCTGGATGTGATCGAACGTCTGGCGCTGGAAAAGGATGTTGCCCTGTACCGTGACAGCAGCAACATCGCGTTCACGCCGATGAGCGAGGGCAAGGCCCTGGACGAGGCGGAATTCGCCCAGTTGCCGGAGTCTGAGCGCGAGCGTTTTCATGACGACATCTCAGGCCTGGAAGAGCGCTTGAACGAAGAGCTCGCCAGTCTGCCGCAGTGGAAGCGCGAGTCCAGCAACCAGATGCGTCACCTCAACGAAGAAACCATCACCCTGGCCCTGCAACCGTTGCTGGCGCCGCTGTCGGAAAAGTACGCAGAGAACGCCGCGGTCTGCGGTTACCTGCAAGCCATGCAGGTGTACCTGCTCAAGACGGTGGTCGAGCAGTTGGTGGACGACAGCAAGTCTGACGCCATCGCCCGCAAGCTGCTGGAGGAGCAATACGCCCCGAGCCTGATGGTAGGGCACCCAACCAGCGGTGGCGCACCGGTGGTGTTTGAACCGCACCCGACCTACGACAACCTGTTTGGACGCATTGAGTACAGCACTGACCAGGGCGCGCTCTACACCACCTATCGGCAACTGCGCCCAGGGGCGTTGCACCGAGCCAACGGTGGTTTCCTGATCCTCGAAGCAGAAAAAATGCTGAGCGAGCCGTTCGTGTGGGATGCACTCAAGCGTGCCCTGCAGTCGCGCAAACTGAAAATGGAGTCGCCACTGGGCGAGCTGGGTCGTCTGGCCACGGTCACCCTGACCCCGCAGCACATCCCCCTGCAAGTCAAAGTGGTGATCATCGGTGCCCGCCAGCTCTATTACGCCTTGCAGGACCTGGATTCGGACTTCCAGGAAATGTTTCGCGTACTGGTGGATTTCGACGAAGACATTCCGATGGGGGATGAGAGCCTGGAGCAGTTCGCCCAGTTGCTCAAGACCCGTACTTCGGAGGAGGGCATGGCCCCGCTGACCGCCGATGCGGTGGCGCGCCTGGCCACCTACAGTGCGCGCCTGGCCGAACATCAGGGGCGTTTGTCAGCGCGTATTGGCGATCTTTTCCAACTGGTCAGCGAGGCGGATTTCATTCGTCAGTTGGCCAGTGACGAGATGACCGACGCCGGTCATATCGAACGCGCCCTCAAGGCCAAGGCCACCCGTACCGGGCGCGTCTCGGCGCGGATCCTCGACGACATGCTGGCGGGGATCATCCTGATCGACACCGACGGCGCGGCCGTGGGCAAGTGCAACGGGTTGACGGTGCTGGAGGTGGGGGATTCGGCGTTCGGCGTGCCAGCGCGGATTTCCGCCACGGTTTACCCCGGCGGCAGCGGTATTGTCGACATCGAGCGAGAGGTCAACCTCGGCCAACCGATCCACTCCAAGGGCGTGATGATCCTCACCGGTTACCTGGGCAGCCGGTACGCTCAGGAGTTTCCTCTGGCGATCTCTGCCAGCATTGCCCTGGAGCAATCCTACGGCTACGTAGACGGCGACAGTGCCTCCCTGGGGGAGGCGTGTACGCTGATTTCTGCCTTGTCGAAGACGCCGCTCAAGCAGTGTTTCGCTATCACCGGCTCGATCAACCAGTTTGGGGAAGTGCAGGCGGTGGGTGGGGTCAACGAGAAGATCGAAGGCTTCTTCCGCCTTTGCGAAGCCCGTGGGCTGACGGGCGAGCAGGGGGCGATCATCCCCCAGGCCAACGTCGCCACCCTGATGCTTGACGAGAAAGTGCTCACCGCCGTGCGCGCCGGGCAGTTCCACGTCTATGCGGTGCGTCAGGCCGACGAAGCCCTGAGCCTGCTGGTGGGCGAACCGGCCGGCGAGCCGGATGAAAACGGTGAATTCCCTGAGGGTAGCGTCAATGCCCGGGTGGTGGAGCGGCTGCGGGTGATCGCGGAGATGATCAGCGAAGACGACATCAAGGAGGCGGAAAAGGAACTGGCGCAACAGGCGCTGGCGGAGGCCAAGCCGGCTTGATGCTTCCCTGATCGCTGCGAGTGCCCATGTGGGAGCGAGCCTGCTCGCGATAGCGGTATGACAGCCAATGGAATATTGACTGACACGCCGCTATCGCGAGCAGGCTCGCTCCCACAATTGCTTGCGGTGATGCTTAAAAAGTGCCACCGCTTTGGCGTCAATATTCACACTATGACCATTCGGCGTATTCTGGTCTCGGCGGGACTTGCGGCCGGAACTTTTCTTCTATCCTCAGTTCAAGGATAACGAGAGCCATCATCGGATCGAAACAGCCTCTTCCTGAGGCTGAATACCGGATCTATCGAGGGGCGCCGCCATGTCGCGCAACCTTTGCCTCACTCGTCAATGCCTGGGCCTTGTGACCCGTATCGAATGCGCTATCCGTCCGCTGGCGGGAGATACCGGTATGTGGACCTTGCTCTTCGCCGCCGGAATGGCTGGCGAACAACCTTCGGCCATCAAGGCCCAAGGCCCTTTTCCCGGCCCGAATGCCGCTGAGTCCATTCTCGACACCATTGTGCAAAGCCTGACACTGCACGGTTATGAGCTGGCCGACGACCCGCAGATCTGGAGCCTGCACATGCAGGCCCAGTTACGGGAAATCAATGGAGGCCGTTGTCGCAGCGTCGACGGCTTCGAGTTTCGCCCGCTGCATTGAAAGCCCTCATCGTGCGGGGGCTGGCAGTACGGTTTTGCCACAAGGGCTGAAGTCACGGATGGGCCTGGCGTTTATGACCCGGGGCGTGACTGATATACTCGCCGCGATTTTTCAGCCCTGGTGTGAGATTCAATGGAACGCTTTATCGAAAATGCAATGTACGCCTCCCGTTGGCTGCTGGCGCCGATCTATTTCGGGCTGTCCCTCGGCTTGCTGGCCCTGGCGCTGAAGTTCTTTCAGGAAGTCTTCCACATCATTCCCAATGTGTTTGCCATGGCCGAGTCCGAACTGATTCTGGTGCTGCTGTCGCTGATCGACATGGCGCTGGTGGGCGGCCTGTTGGTGATGGTGATGATTTCCGGCTACGAGAACTTCGTCTCGCAACTGGACATCGATTCCGACAAGGAAAAGCTCAACTGGCTCGGGACCATGGATTCGTCCTCGCTGAAGATGAAGGTTGCGGCCTCCATCGTTGCCATTTCCTCCATTCACCTGCTGCGCATCTTCATGGACGCCAAGAACGTCGATCCCGAGCACCTGATGTGGTACGTGATCATCCACATGACCTTCGTGGTCTCGGCGTTTGCCATGGGTTACCTGGATAAACTGACCAAGCACTGAGGCCCGTTCATCGCCTTGGCGCACCGCCCGTCTGTTGCAAAGCAGGCGGGCGTTGTCGTTTTTGGCAGCGGCGCTTTGATGAGGCGGCTCATCACCCGCTACGGCATCTGTGCTAGTCTGCTCGCCCTTTTGGTTCCGGGCGCTCCGGGAGGCGCTGTGTCGAGCACGGCAAATTCCCGAGCCGTCCGCACAGCGGAGCAGCATCATGTCCGAAGTTAACCTGTCCACCGATGAAACCCGCGTCAGCTACGGCATTGGCCGTCAGTTGGGCGACCAGCTGCGCGACAACCCGCCACCGGGCGTTAGCCTGGACGCGATCCTGGCCGGCCTGACCGACGCCTTCGCCGGCAAGCCAAGCCGTGTGGGCCAGGACGAGATGTCCGCCAGCTTCAAAGTCATCCGCGAAATCATGCAGGCCGAAGCCGCCGCCAAGGCCGAAGCTGCCGCTGGCGAAGGCCGCGCATTCCTGGCTGAAAACGCCAAGCGCGAAGGCATCACCACCCTGGCCTCGGGTCTGCAATTTGAAGTGCTGACGCAGGGCGAAGGCGCCAAGCCGAGCCGTGAGGATCAGGTGCGTACCCATTACCACGGCACCCTGATCGACGGCACTGTGTTCGACAGCTCCTACGATCGTGGCCAGCCTGCCGAATTCCCGGTGGGCGGCGTGATCCCTGGCTGGACCGAAGCCCTGCAACTGATGAACGCCGGTAGCAAATGGCGTTTGTACGTGCCAAGCGAACTGGCCTACGGCGCTCAAGGCGTTGGCAGCATCCCGCCGCACAGCGTACTGGTGTTTGACGTCGAGCTGTTGGACGTTCTGTAAAACTTGCCGACATCAGTAATGTGATGTGGGAGCGGGCTTGCTCGCGAATACGGACTGCCAGTCGACATTTTCGTTAACTGACACACCGCCTTCGCGAGCAAGCCCGCTCCCACATGAGCTGCGCGTTCATCCGTGAAACCTGCCACTGAAATCACCCGTAGGGCGCAACGCCCGGGCATAGCAGAACAGAAACAGATTGCGCACCAGTTCCTTGAGCACCAGCGGCTCGCTGGAATTGAGGCTGTGAAGGTCCAGATCCCCCTGGTCCTGCAATTCGTTCAGGGCTTCCTCTTCAAGCACCGCACAGACTTCCCCGGTTTCCCGATGCAGGATTCTCAGGTAGGGGTGTGGGCGGTCCAGCCAGGCATCGATCAAATAAGTCATGGTTCTCATCTCCTTGATGGGCGTTATGAGAATAATTCTTATTCGCTAAATAGCAAGGCTCTATTGGTATTCAAATTGTTTTTCTGACGATGGGTTGCGGCAGCTCAATCGGCTCGGGCTTGGCTGGGAGGCGCAAATGGGGGGCTGGAGCGGGGAGGGTGAAGCGCCATCCCACGCGGGGCGTGGGATGGAATACACAAGACTCAGACTTTTCTGACGAACTCGGATTTGAGTTTCATCGGGCCGATGCCGTCTATCTTGCAGTCGATGTCGTGATCGCCATCGCACAAACGGATGTTCTTGACCTTGGTGCCCACCTTGACCACCAGCGACGTGCCTTTGACCTTCAGGTCCTTGATCACGGTGATGGTGTCGCCGTCCTGCAGGACATTGCCGACCGAATCCTTCTTCACCGTCTCATCGGACGCCGTTTCAGCTTCACCGCTGGCAGACCATTCGTGGGCACACTCCGGGCAGACCAGTTGAGTACCGTCTTCGTAGGTGTATTCGGAATTGCATTTCGGGCAGGGAGGCAACGTGCTCACTAAGGTTCCTTGGGTATCAGGAGGGCAAAAGGGCGCACATTATATAGGGTTTTGTTGCAAGCAGGGGGAGCAGCGTGTGTCAGCGAATTGTGGCGAGGGGATTTATCCCCGCTGGGCTGCGCAGCAGCCCCAAGAGCAGCGCTCAACCCAATCTGCCTGGAGCGCCGGGAATGACTTTTAGGGCTGCTTCGCAGCCCAGCGGGGATAAATCCCCTCGCCACAAAAAAGCCCCAAGGATGTTAGTGAGTACGGGCCACCGCAAACTCACTCAACTCCACCAGCGCATCGCGGTATTGGCTGGCCGGCAGGGCGTCGAGGCATTTGATCGCGCGGGTGACGTAGTCACGGGCCAGTTTTGCGGTGTAGTCCAACGAGCCGGAGGCTTCAACCGCTTCGCGGATGCTCTCCAGGTCTTCGATCCCACCTTTCTGGATCGCCTGGCGTACCAGCGCCGCCTGCTCAGGGGTGCCTTCGCGCATGGTGTAGATCAGCGGCAGGGTCGGCTTGCCTTCGGCCAGGTCGTCGCCGACGTTCTTGCCCAGGGTTTCGGCGTCGCCCTTGTAGTCCAGCAGGTCGTCGACCAATTGGAAGGCTACACCCAGGTGATCGCCAAAGGTGCGCAGCGCTTCGCTCTGCTCGGCGCTGGCGCCAGCCAGGGCGGCGGCGCTGTGGGTCGAGGCTTCGAAGAGCATCGCGGTCTTGCCGCGGATGACTTCCATGTAGGTTTCTTCGGTGGTGCTGGCATCGCGCACCTTGGACAACTGCAGCACTTCGCCTTCGGCGATGATGCGCGTGGCCTGGGACAGGATCTTCATCACCGGCATCGAGCCCAGTTCGACCATCATTTCGAACGAGCGCGAATACAGGAAGTCGCCCACCAGCACGCTTGGGGCATTGCCCCACATGGCGTTGGCGGTCGATCGGCCACGGCGCATGCCGGACATGTCGACCACGTCGTCATGCAGCAGGGTTGCGGTGTGCAGGAATTCGATGGTGGCGGCCAGCAGGCGCATGTCGTCGCCTTCGCGGCCCAGGGCCTTGCCACACAAAAGCACCAACAAAGGCCGCAGGCGTTTGCCTCCGGCCGAAGTAATGTAATCGCCGATTTTCGATACCAGCGGCACTCGGGAAGTCAGCTGCTTCTTGATGATGCCGTCGACGGCGCTAAAATCGTCCGCCACCGCGCGGTAGAAAGCTTGGGGTTGCATCAGCGACAGGTGCTCCAGAAGGGTTGCGCGGCATGCTAGGACCCACGCCTGGGCCTGTCAAGGCACGATGGACGGCCTCTTGCAAGGCGCTTGCGGCTTGCGTACAATCGCGCACCCTGAACTTCCTGGGCAGCACCTGCCTTACGCAATTGCATCCGGGCCTTCCAGCCCATGCAGCCATGCCAGCCAATACCTCTTCTTATAAAGCGCTGGGTGAGCAGGATTATCGGAGAAATACCATGTCGTACGCAGTAATTGTTACTGGTGGCAAGCAATACAAGGTCGCCCCAGGTGAATACCTGAAGATCGAAAAACTGGAAATCGCTACCGGCGAATCCGTGACTTTTGATCGCGTTCTGTTGGTCGCCAATGGCGATGACGTGAATATCGGCGCTCCAGTTGTTGCTGGCGCTACCGTTGTGGCTGAAGTGATCTCCCAAGGTCGTCACGATAAAGTCCGCATCATCAAGTTCCGTCGCCGTAAGCACCACATGAAGCGTATGGGCCACCGCCAGTGGTACACCGAGATCAAAATCACCGGTATTCAGGCTTAATTTCAGCCTAATTCCTCACTAGGAGAATTGAACTCATGGCACACAAAAAAGCTGGTGGTAGTACCCGTAACGGTCGCGACTCAGAAGCCAAACGCCTTGGCGTCAAGATGTATGGCGGCCAGGCTATCAAAGCGGGCAACATCATCGTGCGTCAGCGCGGCACCCAATTCCACGCTGGCTACGGCGTAGGCATGGGTAAGGATCACACCCTCTTCGCTAAAGTCGAAGGCGTGATCAAGTTCGAAGTAAAAGGCGCCTTCGGTCGTCGTTACGTAAGCGTTATCGCAGCTTAATTGCGAGACCGCTGGAAAAGCCCTGTCTTGCGACGGGGCTTTTTCGTTTGTGGGGTGAGTCTCTTGCAAAACTGTTTGTATGGGCCGTCGGCGCTGCAGTTGGGGCGTGTCATCAGGTCGCTGCGCTCATTTTTGCAAGAGTCTTATGTCTTGTTTTTTTGGCTCGTCCGTATGGCGAGAGGCGTGTGTCATGAAGTTTGTTGATGAAGTATCGATTCGAGTAAAGGCCGGCGACGGCGGCAATGGTTGCATGAGTTTCCGTCGGGAAAAATTCATTGAGAACGGTGGTCCGAACGGTGGTGACGGCGGCGATGGCGGCTCGATCTATATGCTCGCCGACGAAAACCTCAACACCCTGGTGGACTACCGTTACACCCGGCACTTCGATGCCGAGCGTGGCTCCAACGGCGGTAGCACCGACTGCACCGGCAAAAAGGGCGAAGACCTGATCCTGCGCGTGCCGGTCGGCACCACGGTGATCGACTCCGCCACCCAGGAAGTCATTGGCGACCTGACCAAGGCTGGCCAGCGTTTGCTGGTGGCCCATGGTGGCTGGCACGGTCTGGGTAACACCCGTTTCAAGTCCAGTACCAACCGTGCGCCACGCCAGACCACGCCAGGCAAGCCGGGTGAACAGCGCGACCTGAAGCTGGAAATGAAAGTGCTGGCCGACGTGGGCCTGCTGGGCCTGCCGAACGCCGGCAAGAGCACCTTCATTCGCTCGGTGTCGGCGGCCAAGCCGAAAGTGGCCGATTACCCGTTCACCACCTTGGTGCCGAACCTGGGTGTGGTCAGTGTCGATCGCTGGAAGAGCTTTGTGGTTGCGGACATTCCAGGGCTGATCGAAGGCGCGTCTGATGGCGCCGGCCTGGGGATTCGCTTCCTCAAGCACCTGTCCCGTACTCGGTTGTTGCTGCACCTCGTGGACATGGCGCCGCTGGATGAAACCAGTGCTGCTGATGCGGCCGAAGTCATTGTCAGTGAGCTGACCAAGTTCAGCCCGGCCCTGGCTGAGCGTGACCGCTGGTTGGTGCTGAACAAGTGCGACCAGATCCTCGAAGAAGAGCATGAAGAGCGGGTCAAGGAAATCGTCGATCGCCTGGAGTGGGAAGGTCCGGTCTACGTGATCTCGGCCATTGCCAAAGAAGGCACTGAGCGTCTGTGTCACGACATCATGCGTTATATGGAAGATCGTGCCGATCGCCTGGCCAATGACCCTGCCTACAAGGAAGAGTTGGCTGAGCTCGATCAGCGTATCGAAGACGAGGCGCGTGCTCAGTTGCAAGCGCTGGATGATCAGCGTGCCCTGCGTCGCAGCGGCGTGAAGTCGGTCCACGACATCGGTGACGACGATTGGGACGAAGAAGACGTGGATGACGAAGACGGTCCGGAAATCATCTACGTTCGTGACTGATCTGGTGCTGGCGTGAAGCCAGGACCTGTGGGAGCGAGCTTGCTCGCGAAAGCGGTCTGTCAGTTGACATAGTCGTTAGCTGACACGCCGCTATCGCGAGCAAGCTCGCTCCCACAGGTTCAAGTGTTTCAGCGCAGTGTTATCATCGCAACCAGCCAGTTTCCAAGGCGCCGCTCATTCGAGCGGCGTTTTGGTATCTGTAAAACGCAAATACGAATAATCCCATGGGCGGTGCTGGGTCGCGCCGTTCGCTGGCAAAGGTTGAAGATAATGCGGAGCAAGGTGACGGGTGCGCGGCGCTGGGTCGTGAAGATCGGTAGCGCATTGCTGACGGCGGATGGCAAGGGCCTGGATCGCAAGGCGATGGCGGTGTGGGTCGAGCAGATGGTGGCTTTGCATGAAGCTGGCGTCGAGCTGGTCTTGGTCTCTTCGGGGGCCGTGGCGGCGGGTATGAGTCGGTTGGGCTGGACATCGCGACCCAGCGCGATGCACGAGTTGCAGGCTGCTGCCGCCATCGGTCAGATGGGCCTGGTGCAGGCCTGGGAGTCGAGCTTTGCCGAGCTGGGTCGCCACACGGCGCAGATTCTGCTGACCCATGACGACCTGTCCGACCGCAAGCGCTACCTCAATGCCCGCAGCACCTTGCGAGCGCTGGTTGAACTGAAAGTCATCCCGGTGATCAACGAAAACGACACTGTGGTCACCGACGAGATTCGTTTCGGCGACAACGACACCCTGGCCGCGTTGGTGGCGAACCTGGTGGAGGCGGATCTGCTGGTGATTCTGACGGATCGCGACGGCATGTTCGACGCCGATCCGCGCAACAATCCCGATGCCAAGCTGATCTACGAAGCGCGTGCCGATGATCCGGCGCTGGACGCGGTGGCGGGCGGTACTGGTGGCGCGCTGGGGCGAGGCGGCATGCAGACCAAGCTACGCGCCGCCCGTCTGGCTGCTCGCTCCGGGGCCCACACCATCATTGTCGGTGGTCGGCTGGAGCGGGTGCTGGATCGCCTCAAGGCCGGCGAGCGCATCGGCACGTTGCTGTCGCCTGAGCGCGGCATGCTGGCGGCTCGTAAGCAATGGCTGGCCGGGCATCTGCAAACCCGTGGCACGCTGGTGCTGGATGCGGGAGCGGTGTCGGCGCTGTCCCAAGGCAATAAAAGTCTGCTGCCGGTGGGTGTGAAGCTGGTCCAGGGCAGTTTTCGTCGCGGTGAAATGGTGGTGTGCGTGGCGCCGGATGGTCGCGAAATCGCTCGCGGCCTGGCCAACTACAGCGCGCTCGAGGCACAAAAAATCATCGGTCAATCGTCTGATGCGATTGTCGGTCTGTTGGGTTACATGGCCGAGCCAGAGCTGGTTCACCGTGACAACCTGATTCTCGTCTAAGGAAAAATCATGGGTTTGGCAAAAGGATTGATCGGCTTGCTGGTGGCATTGCCGCTGCTGGCCTCGGCCGAGGAAATTGGCCAGGTGTCGACGGTGTTCAAGTTTGTCGGGCCGAATGACCGGATCGTCGTTGAGGCCTTCGATGATCCGAAGGTGGATGGGGTGACGTGTTATCTGTCCCGGGCCAAGACTGGGGGTGTCAAGGGTGGCTTGGGGCTGGCCGAGGATCGCGCCGAGGCGTCCATTGCCTGTCGTCAGGTCGGTCCCATCAGCTTCAAGGGCGAGCTCAAGGACGGTGAGGAAGTGTTCAGGGAGCGCACGTCGCTGGTGTTCAAGACCATGCAGGTGGTGCGCTTTCTCGACAAAAAGCGCAATACGCTGGTGTACCTGGTCTACAGCGATCGCGTGATCGAAGGCAGTCCGCAGAATGCGGTGACGGCGATTCCAATCTTGCCGTGGGCTCGTACTCAATAGTTCGGACAAACTCATTGTGAGAGAGGTTGTGTGGGAGCAAGGCTTGCCCGCGATTCGGGCGCCTCGGTCTGTCTTAATGCTGAGGTGATGCTGTCGCGGGCAAGCCTTGCTCCCACAGAGGTCTGTCCCCACATTGTTCGTGCGGTGCCCGTTAAATCCCGGGCAATAAAAAACCGACCCTGAGGTCGGTTTTTTAACGAGCGCGTCGCTTAGGCAGCAGCGGCAACGTTCAGGGCCTTTACGTGGCCATTCAGGCGGCTCTTATGGCGAGCAGCCTTGTTCTTGTGGATGATGCCTTTATCGGCCATACGGTCGATAACTGGCACAGCCAGAACGTAAGCAGCTTGTGCTTTTTCAGCGTCTTTTGCGTCGATGGCCTTAACTACGTTTTTGATGTAGGTACGGACCATGGAACGCAGGCTGGCGTTGTGGCTGCGACGCTTCTCAGCCTGTTTTGCACGTTTTTTGGCGGAAGGTGTGTTGGCCACCGTCGAGCTCCTCGAAAGACTTTTTAGGAAATAGCAAACAAAATAGGCCGCGAATCATGCCGATGAGTTGATGTCTTGTCAAGGGCGGGTGACGCGTTCCGCTGAATGGCAGGTACAACGCACCGGATGATTTCTTTCCGGCGTGCGACCTGTAAACTCGCGGGCTTTGGCTCTGCACTGTTTAGCGGCGCGGAGTATCGCATAAGTGGGCGCTTTGTTCGCCTGCTGTTTATCGACAGGCAAAAACTCTTTTCATGAATCTGCTCAAATCGTTGGCTGCCGTCAGCTCTATCACGATGCTTTCACGCGTCCTGGGGTTCGTTCGTGACACGCTGATTGCTCGGATATTCGGTGCCGGGATGGCCACCGATGCCTTCTTCATCGCCTTCAAGTTGCCCAACCTGTTGCGGCGGATCTTCGCCGAAGGGGCGTTCTCCCAAGCCTTCGTGCCGATCCTGGCGGAATACAAGAGTCAGAAGGGCGACGAGGCGACCCGCACGTTCATTGCCTACGTCACGGGTTTGCTGACCCTGGTGCTGGCGCTGGTCACGGCCGCAGGCATGCTTGCCGCGCCTTGGGTGATCTGGGCCACGGCACCGGGTTTTACCGATACCCCGGAAAAATTCCAGCTCACCTCGGACCTGTTGCGGGTGACCTTTCCTTATATATTGCTGATCTCCCTGTCATCTCTGGCCGGGGCGATCCTCAATACCTGGAACCGTTTCTCGGTACCGGCCTTCGTGCCGACCCTGCTCAACGTCAGCATGATCGTATTTGCGGTGTTTCTGACACCGTACTTCGATCCCCCGGTGATGGCCCTCGGTTGGGCGGTGTTGGTGGGCGGCCTGGCGCAGTTGCTGTATCAACTGCCTCACCTGAAGAAAATCGGCATGCTGGTGCTGCCGCGCCTGAATCTGCGCGACAGCGGCGTGTGGCGGGTGATGAAGCAGATGCTGCCGGCGATCCTCGGGGTTTCGGTGAGTCAGATTTCCCTGATCATCAACACCATTTTCGCCTCGTTCCTGGTGGCCGGCTCGGTGTCGTGGATGTACTACGCCGACCGCCTGATGGAGTTGCCCTCCGGCGTATTGGGTGTGGCCCTGGGCACGATCCTGTTGCCGACCCTGGCCAAGACCTACGCCAGCCAGGACCGTCAGGAATACTCGCGCATCCTCGATTGGGGCCTACGCCTGTGCTTCGTGCTGGTGTTGCCCTGTGCCCTGGCGCTGGGCATTCTGGCGGAGCCGCTGACCGTTTCGTTGTTCCAGTACGGTCAGTTCAATGCATTTGATGCCCTGATGACCCAGCGAGCATTGATCGCTTACTCGGTGGGCTTGCTGGGTATCATTGTGATCAAGGTGCTGGCGCCAGGTTTCTATGCTCAGCAAAACATTCGCACGCCGGTGAAAATCGCCATTTTCACCCTGGTGATGACCCAATTGTTCAACCTGTTGCTGATCGGTCCGCTGGCCCATGCCGGCCTGGCCTTGGCGATCAGTGCCGGCGCCTGCCTCAATGCCGGGCTGCTGTTTTACCAACTGCGCAAGCAGAAGATGTATCAGCCGCAGCCGGGCTGGGGCCTGTTCGGCCTCAAGCTGCTGGTGGCCGTGGGCGTGATGTCGGCGGTGCTGCTGGGGGCGATGCACTTCATGCCAGCCTGGGGCGAAGGGCAGATGCTCGAGCGTTTCCTGCGCCTGGGTGTGCTGGTCGTCGCGGGCGTGGTGGCGTATTTCGGCATGCTGCTGCTGATGGGCTTCCGCCTGCGCGACTTCAACCGCAAGGGCTTGAGCTGAGGGTTTACCCTCGATAATCCCGGGCCGGGCAGTGGTTTTGTCGGCTCGATCACTTTGGGTTACGGTGTTGCCTGTCGTCGGCCGCCGGGTGTGGTTATAATCGGCCACTTTATGAGCAAGAAGCGCGTTATGCAGCTGGTTCGAGGCCTCCACAACCTGCGCCCCCAGCATCGGGGCTGTGTCGCCACTATTGGCAACTTTGACGGTGTTCACCGTGGCCACCAGGCTATCCTGGCGCGGTTGCGCGAGCGTGCCCGGGAATTGGGCGTGCCCAGTTGCGTGGTGATCTTTGAGCCGCAACCCCGGGAATTTTTCGCCCCGGACACCGCGCCGGCCCGTCTGGCCCGGCTGCGGGACAAACTGCATCTGCTGGCCGCCGAAGGCGTTGACCGGGTCTTGTGCCTGGCCTTCAATCAGCGCCTGAGCAAGCTCAGTGCCGCCGAATTCGTCGAGACCATCCTGGTGGGCGGTCTGGATATAAAACATCTGGAAGTCGGTGATGATTTCCGTTTCGGCTGCGACCGGGCAGGGGATTTCGATTACCTGCAACAGGCCGGCAAGGCCCGGGGCTTCACTGTCGAAGCCGCGCAGACCGTCGAGATGGATGGCATGCGCGTCAGCAGTACCCAGGTCCGCAATGCCCTGGCGGCTGCCGACTTCGAATGGGCCGAGCGTTTGCTCGGCCGGCCGTACCGGATTGCCGGACGGATCCTGCACGGGCAGAAACTGGCGCGCCAACTGGGCACGCCGACGGCCAACGTGCAACTCAAGCGTCGTCGTGTACCGCTGACCGGGGTGTTCCTGGTGAGTGTCGAGATCGACGGCAAGACTTGGCCCGGTGTCGCCAATATCGGCGTCCGGCCCACGGTCCAGGGGGATGGCAAGGCCCACCTCGAAGTACATGTTCTGGATTTTGCCGGCGATCTGTATGACCGGCGTTTGACGGTGGTTTTCCACCAAAAGCTGCGTGAAGAGCAGCGTTTTGCCTCTCTGGAGGCGCTCAAGACGGCGATCCATGCAGATATCGCCGCCGCCCGTGCCCTTGTCGCAACCAGCGCCAATCGCTAATGAAGAGCCTTAAATGACCGACTATAAAGCCACGCTAAACCTTCCGGACACCGCCTTCCCTATGAAGGCCGGCCTGCCTCAGCGCGAACCACAGATTCTGCAGCGTTGGGACAGCATTGGCCTGTACGGAAAGTTGCGCGAGATTGGCAAGGATCGTCCGAAGTTCGTCCTGCACGACGGCCCTCCGTACGCCAACGGCACGATCCACATCGGTCACGCGCTGAACAAGATTCTCAAGGACATGATCGTGCGCTCCAAGACCCTGTCGGGTTTCGACGCGCCTTATATTCCGGGCTGGGACTGCCATGGCCTGCCGATCGAGCACAAGGTTGAAGTGACCCACGGCAAGAACCTGGGCGCGGACAAGACCCGCGAACTGTGCCGTGCCTACGCCACCGAGCAGATCGAAGGGCAGAAGTCCGAATTCATCCGCCTCGGCGTGCTGGGCGACTTCGCCAACCCTTACAAAACCATGGACTTCAAAAACGAAGCCGGCGAAATCCGTGCCTTGGCGAAAATCGTCGAGGGCGGCTTCGTGTTCAAGGGCCTCAAGCCCGTGAACTGGTGCTTCGATTGCGGTTCGGCCTTGGCCGAGGCGGAAGTCGAGTACGAGAACAAGAAGTCCTCGACCATCGACGTCGCGTTCCCGATCGCCGATGAAGACAAGCTCGCCGCCGCTTTTGGCCTGGGCAAGCTGAGCAAACCGGCGTCGATCGTGATCTGGACCACCACCCCGTGGACCATCCCGGCCAACCAGGCGTTGAACGTTCACCCGGAATTCAGCTACGCCCTGGTCGATGTTGGCGACAAGCTGCTGGTATTGGCCGAAGAACTGGTCGAGTCCTGCCTGGCCCGCTACAACCTCGAAGGCTCGGTGCTGGCCACCACCCCGGGTTCGGCGCTGGAGCTGATCAATTTCCGTCATCCGTTCTATGACCGCCTGTCGCCGGTGTACCTGGCCGACTACGTGGAGCTGGGCGCAGGCACTGGGGTGGTTCACTCCGCACCGGCCTATGGCGTTGACGACTTCGTGACCTGCAAGAAGTACGGCATGGTCAACGACGACATCCTCAACCCGGTACAGAGCAATGGTGTGTACGTGCCATCGCTGGAGTTCTTCGGTGGCCAGTTCATCTGGAAAGCCAACCCGGCCATCGTCGACAAGTTGACCGAAGTCGGCGCGCTGCTGCACACCACCGTCATCGAACACAGCTACATGCA
This sequence comes from Pseudomonas halotolerans, assembly GCF_039581215.1. NCBI lineage: Bacteria > Pseudomonadati > Pseudomonadota > Gammaproteobacteria > Pseudomonadales > Pseudomonadaceae > Pseudomonas > Pseudomonas halotolerans. Next base: position 71,245 of record NZ_JBCNTJ010000023.1, on the reverse strand, counting down.
CTGCTGGCGCCACAAGACCCCGCTGATCTACCGCGCCACCGCGCAATGGTTCATCGGCATGGACAAGCAGCCAGCCACTGGCGAGACCCTGCGCCAACGCTCCCTCAAAGCCATCGAGGACACTAAGTTCGTGCCGGCCTGGGGCCAGGCGCGCCTGCACTCGATGATCGCCAACCGCCCTGACTGGTGCATCTCCCGTCAGCGCAACTGGGGCGTGCCGATCCCGTTCTTCCTGAACAAGGAAAGCGGCGAACTGCATCCACGCACCGTCGAGCTGATGGAAGAAGTGGCCAAGCGCGTCGAAGTCGAAGGCATCGAGGCCTGGTTCAAGATGGACGCCGCCGAGCTGCTGGGCGACGAAGCGCCGCTGTACGACAAGATCAGCGACACCCTGGACGTCTGGTTTGACTCCGGCACCACCCACTGGCATGTGCTGCGTGGCTCGCACCCAATGGGCCATGAAACCGGCCCGCGTGCCGACCTGTACCTGGAAGGTTCGGACCAGCACCGCGGCTGGTTCCACTCGTCGCTGCTGACCGGCTGCGCCATTGACAACCAAGCACCGTACCGCGAGCTGCTGACCCACGGTTTCACCGTCGACGAGTCCGGCCGCAAGATGTCCAAGTCCCTGGGCAACGTGATCGCGCCGCAAAAGGTCAACGATACCTTGGGCGCCGACATCATGCGTTTGTGGGTCGCCTCCACCGACTATTCCGGCGAGATGGCCGTTTCCGAACAGATCCTGCAGCGCAGCGCGGACGCCTACCGGCGGATCCGTAACACCGCGCGCTTCCTGCTGTCGAACCTGACCGGTTTCAACCCGGCCACCGACCTGCTACCGGCGGAAGAAATGCTCGCGCTGGACCGCTGGGCCGTGGACCGTACCCTGCTGCTGCAACGCGAATTGCAGGAGCATTACGGTGAATACCGTTTCTGGAACGTCTACTCCAAGATCCACAACTTCTGCGTGCAGGAGCTCGGTGGTTTCTACCTCGACATCATCAAGGACCGCCAATACACCACTGGCGCCAACAGCAAGGCGCGCCGTTCGTGCCAGACCGCGCTGTTCCATATCAGCGAAGCGCTGGTGCGCTGGATCGCGCCGATCCTGGCGTTCACCGCCGACGAGCTGTGGCAGTACCTGCCGGGCGAGCGCAACGAGTCGGTGATGCTCAACACCTGGTACGAAGGCCTGACCGAACTGCCGCAAGGTTTCGAGCTGGATCGTGCCTATTGGGACCGGATCATGGCGGTCAAGGCGGCGGTCAACAAGGAAATGGAGATCCAGCGCGCGGCCAAGGCCGTGGGTGGCAACCTGCAGGCTGAAGTGACCCTCTACGCTGAAGAAGCCCTGAGCAACGACCTGGTCAAGCTGAGCAACGAACTGCGTTTCGTGCTGATCACCTCCACCGCCAGTGTCGCCCCGTTGGTGCAGGCACCGGCCGATGCGGTCGTCACTGAAGTCAGCGGCCTGAAGCTGAAGATCGTCAAGTCGAACCACACCAAGTGCGCCCGTTGCTGGCACTGCCGTGAAGACGTCGGCGTGAACCCGGAGCATCCGGAGATCTGCGGTCGTTGTGTCGACAACATCAGCGGCACCGGTGAGGTTCGTCACTATGCCTAATGTGGCGCCTAACGCAGCGGGCCGTTTCGGCCGGCTGAGCTGGTTGTGGTTGAGCGTGCTGGTCCTGGTCATTGACCAGGCCAGCAAGTACTACTTCGAGAACTCGCTGACCATGTACCAGCAGATCGTGGTCATTCCCGACTACTTCAGCTGGACCCTGGCCTACAACACGGGCGCGGCGTTCAGCTTCCTGGCCGACAGTTCGGGCTGGCAGCGCTGGCTGTTCGCCCTGATCGCTATCGTGGTCAGTGGCGTGCTGGTGGTCTGGCTCAAACGCCTGGGCCGCGATGAGACCTGGCTGGCCGTGGCGCTGGCATTGGTGCTCGGGGGCGCGCTGGGTAATCTTTATGACCGGATTGCCTTGGGCCACGTGATCGACTTCATCCTGGTGCATTGGCAGAACCGCTGGTATTTCCCGGCGTTCAACTTTGCCGACAGCGCCATCACCGTGGGTGCTGTGATGCTCGCCCTGGACATGTTCAAGAGCAAGAAAACCGGAGAAGCCGTCCATGACTGAGCAGCGTATCGCTCAAAACACTGAAGTGAAGCTTCACTTCGCCCTGCACCTGGAAAACGGCGACACCGTCGACAGCACCTTCGACAAGGCTCCGGCGGTGTTCAAGGTTGGCGACGGCAACCTGCTGCCAGGCTTCGAGGCGGCGATCTTCGGTTTCAAGGCCGGCGACAAGCGCACCGTGGTGGTTCCACCGGAAAACGCCTTTGGTCAGCCCAATCCGCAAAACGTGCAGACCATGCCACGCTCCCAGTTTCAGGACATGGAACTGTCCGAAGGCCTGCTGGTGATCTTCAACGACGCGGCCAACACGGAACTGCCCGGTGTGGTGAAAGCTTTCGACGACGCTCAGGTGACTGTGGACTTCAACCACCCGCTGGCGGGCAAGACCTTGAATTTCGAAGTGGAAATCATCGACGTCAAGGCGCTTTAACTGACCGGATGCGGTCCAGTGTGGGAGCGGGCTTGCTCGCGAAGAGGGCCTTACATTCAATAGTGATGTTGGCGGACAGTCCGCCTTCGCGAGCAAGCCCGCCCCCACATGGGATTCCATTGTCTTTGGGTTTTTAGACAAGCATTACTATTTCTTGCGCGCAAGACACGAGGCACAGCATGCAAATCAAACTCGCCAACCCCCGTGGCTTCTGCGCCGGCGTGGACCGGGCGATCGAAATCGTCAACCGCGCCCTGGAAGTCTTCGGGCCGCCCATCTATGTGCGCCACGAAGTGGTCCACAACAAATTTGTCGTCGAAGACCTGCGTAGCCGCGGGGCGATCTTCGTCGAGGAGCTGGACCAGGTGCCGGACGACGTCATCGTGATCTTCAGTGCCCACGGGGTGTCCCAGGCAGTGCGTACCGAAGCTGCCGGCCGTGGCCTGAAAGTATTCGACGCGACCTGCCCCTTGGTGACCAAAGTCCATATCGAAGTGGCCCGTTACAGCCGTGACGGTCGTGAGTGCATCCTGATCGGCCACGAGGGCCATCCGGAAGTCGAAGGCACCATGGGCCAATACGACGCCAGCAACGGTGGCGCGATCTATCTGGTCGAGGATGAAGAAGACGTCGCCGCGCTGCAGGTGCGTAACCCGCAAAAGCTGGCGTTTGTCACCCAGACCACCCTGTCCATGGACGATACCAGTCGAGTGATCGACGCCCTGCGTGCGCGCTTCCCGGCCATCGGTGGGCCACGCAAGGATGACATCTGCTACGCCACCCAGAATCGTCAGGATGCGGTCAAGCAACTGGCTGACGAATGTGATGTCGTGCTGGTAGTCGGTAGCCCGAACAGCTCCAACTCCAATCGCCTGCGCGAGCTGGCCGAGCGCATGTCCACTCCGGCGTACCTGATCGACGGTGCCGAAGACCTGCAGCGCAGCTGGTTCGATGGCGTCGAGCGTATCGGCATTACCGCCGGTGCTTCAGCGCCGGAAGTGTTGGTGCGCGGCGTGATCCAGCAACTGCAGGCCTGGGGTGCAACCGGTGCCGATGAATTGTCCGGTCGCGAGGAGAACGTCACTTTCTCCATGCCCAAGGAACTACGCGTGCGCTCTTTGCTTTAAGTCCTTTTCGCACAGCGCCTGCTCGGCTTCGACGCTTTCCAGGTGGACGCGGCCGGAGGGCGCCAATATCACCTGATGGTGGCTGACCGGCCCGCGTTTGGCGCAGACATGCAGCGTGCCTGCCTGGAATGCGCCGCCGGGGTGCAAGGCTTCCCCCCGGTTGCCGAACCTCACCCTGCGTCTCACCGGCTGGTTGCCGATCACCCGGGCGCTTGCCCTGCGCTCCATCAGCACGGTCTTCTCCTTGTCGTCCAGGGTCATTCGCCAGCCCCGGCCCCAATCGTTGTCTATCCCCCTGAGCACGACCGTCCGGTTGCGCGCGATGGCTTCGCTGCGCGCGCTGCGTAACCCGCTGATCAGCAACTGCGCCGTGTCCTTGCGTTCAATGGATTCGATCAGCTCTTTGTAGCCAGCGCCGGCCCACGGCAGAACAATTGCCGCAATCGCCAGTCCCATGAGCAGTTCGATCAGGCTGAAGCCCTGTTGGTGCATGACATCTCCTCCCTGGAGAATGTGAAGCGGTGCGATAGTGCAAGAAACTCAGTGCGGCAGGAGCATGTTGTGGCGAGGGAGCTTGCTCCCGCTGGGCTGCGCAGCAGCCCCAAAATAGCGGCCGCTACGCGCCCGAGCGGGAGCAAGCTCCCTCGCCACACGCAGTCGTTTGTTCTAGCGTGTAGAAGCAGGTATAGCCGACGGCAACGGAGGGCATCGATGGATCTTCGTACAAAAGGTTTCACGCTGATCGAGGTGCTGGTAGCCCTTGGCGTGCTGCTGCTCCTGATCACCCTGGCGGTACCGGCCCTTACCGGTTCGGTGCAGGGCACCAAGGCCGATACCGATATTGACGACCTGCGCCGGGCACTGAACTTCGCCCGGATGACGGCGATCGACCGTGGTGTCACGACAAGGATTCGCCCCACGGCCGAGGGCAGCGTCTGGAGCGATGAACTGACGGTGTATGACAGTACTGGCGCTGAGCCCAATGTATTGCGGGTTGTTCCAGCGATGAGCGGCGGTGCGACTCTGACGCTAACCTCAGAGGCGACCCACATTGATTTCAACAACCTCGGCGGGTTGTCGACTCCGGCCACGCCGGTGACTTTCAATTATGTAAGGGGGGCGCAAAGCAGGACGCTGAATGTTTGCCTCAATGGACGAATCGTATTGGGTGGAAGTTGCGGATGAAGGGTTGCAGTAAAAAAGCACAGGAGGGCATGACACTGATCGAGGTGCTGGTAGCCGTGCTGATTCTGGGCGTGGGCTTGCTGGGAGCCGCGATGGTTCAGCTCAATGCGCTCAAGTATACCGACAGCTCGCGCATGACCAGCCAGGCCAGCTTCATCGCCTACGACATGCTGGACCGCATTCGTGCCAACTCCAGCGCCGATTACACGGTCACGCCGCCCAGTTCACCCAATCTCAACGTAGCCCGGGACCAGGATCTCTACGATTTCAAGACCAACATCGTCAGCTTCGGCGGCGCCGCGGCCACCGGCACTGTTGCCCTGCACCAGCGGGTCTACACCATTACCATCTCTTGGGACGACGCCCGGGCCGCCAACACGACCAACGCCGCCGAGGCGCGACGCAGTTTCGTGCTGACCAGTCGCGTCGCCGTCGACCCACCAGGAGCGACGCCATGAACAGGCGTTGCCGGGGATTCGGCCTGATTGAGCTGATGATCGCTTTGGTGCTCAGTCTGATTGTCGTGCTGGGTGTGGTGCAGATTTTCATCGCCGCCAAGAATACCTACGTCAGTCAGAACGCGGCGGCGGTGATGCAGGAGGATGCGCGGTTCGTCCTGAGCAAAATGATCCAGGAAATTCGCATGGTAGGCATGTTCGGTTGCCTGGAGACCGTTCTCGACGCGTCCTCTGCGGGGGACTTCAATGCCAGCAAGGTCACGCCGATCAGCTGGGACAACGCCAATCTGAAGCTGACGCTGGTGACGACGGATGTCGGCAACAGTGGCGGCGTGCCGACCTGGACCGTGGTCTCGGACTGTCGCAACACGGCGACCGCCTATACCGGGGCGCGGCTACCGGCGGCCGGGCAAATGGCGTTTCCGATACGGCGGCTGGTCTACAGTTTCAGCAATAACCAGTTGTTGATGGGCACCGGGGCTGGCAACCCGACCCAGGCGGTACTGGTGGATAACGTCCGGACATTCGATGTGACATTTGGCGTGGCCAGCAGCGCGACAGATGTCGCGGCATCGAGCTACAGCCGCAACCCGACCGATCCGGCCCTGATCCGCAGTGTGCGCCTGACCCTCACGCTCTTTGACCCGAAAAACAATGTGCGCGAGCAGACCTTCAACGTGGTTGCCGCTTTGCGCAACCGGCTTTTGTGAGGGACGACTGATGAACTCGACGTCCATCGGGCACCGTCAGCGTGGCATGGCATTGCTGGTCAGCCTCGTGTTTCTGCTGCTCCTTACGTTGATCGGGCTGTCATCGATGCAGAGCGCCACCCTGCAGGAAAAGATGACCAGCAGCGTCATGCTGCGCAACCAGTCTTTCCAGGTGGCCGAGGCCGTGCTGAGGGTCGGGGAGAGCGCGGTGCAGGCCGAGGCCTACTCCTTGCCGGTGTGCACCACCGCAACCCAGTGTGCACCTCCGGCTGAGTCGGCAACCCGCACGACCGCCGGGCGCGACTCGTTGTCGGGGGTGACCTGGATCGCCGCTCCTGGCGGGTTTTATGGCGTGCAGAATCTGGGCACCACGCTGACGGCGGTCAACGTGCCGATCAATACGTCGGCGACGCTGTACCGGATCACGGCGGTGGCTGTGGCGGGAAATAACCAGCGCAGCGTCGTGGAGAGTATCTATGCGAAATATTAAGGTGCCTCGCGACTGGAGGCAGGCGCTCTGGGGCGTGCTGCTGAGCCTGTACCTGGCTGCACCGGCCTATGCTTTCACACCTTCGGACTCCCCCTTGCTGAGTGCCGCCGCAGTCACCCCCAACGTGATGCTGCTGATCGATGACTCGGGGAGTATGAACAACATCATTTGGGCGTCGGGGTTTGATCCCTCTGCCACTCAGTTGCGCACCTATGCATGCGCCTCCAACGGTAACTGCAACAGTATCTTCGAGCTGGATATGGACGACGCCAATATTTTGTTGGTGGGCCTGTTCCGTGGCGGCTGTTCAAATGGCTGGTACGGTTTTTACCGCAGCAACGTTGGTCGGGTCTGCCTGCGGCTGCCTGACCCGGTGGGTGACGAGAACACCCGGTACACGGCCAAGTACCTGGCGTATCTGGTAACCCTGGCCAACGGCTCGAACCGGGACTACACCAACGGCTCAATCCCCAGGGACTATCGAATCAACGTGGCACGGGATGTCTCCAACGACCTGGTCGCCAACAACCGTGCCTTGCGCATCGGTCTGGCCACCTTCAACCCGCCCAACTTCAGCAACTCCGGCCCGGGGGGCTACATTGCCCGTGGCGTCAGCGATCTGTCACCCGTCAGCGGCAGCGTGACCCAGACCCAGGCCAACGCCAACTACAGTGCCCTGATCAACGCCATCAACGGCCTGGGTGCGGTTGCCAATACGCCATTGGCCGAGAGCTATTACGAGGTTACCCGGTATTTCAGGGGCATGGCGCCGTACCACAACAGTACCCCCAGCACCTACACCAGCCCGATCCAGTACCGGTGCCAGAAGAATTTCGGTGTGGTGATCACCGACGGTTTGCCCACCTATGACCGCACCTTCCCCACCAACGACCCGCTAGGTGGATCCCGTCTGCCGAACTGGGATGGCATCAGTACCAACGATGGTGCTGATCGCAACGGTGACGCCGAGGGCGATACGCTTTACCTGGATGACATCGCCAAGTTCGCTTTCGACATCGACATGCGCTCCACCGGTACCGACGCAACCGGTCAGAGCTGGAATGCCACGGATTTCCCCCGGCAGTACCTCAATACCTACACCGTGGGTTTTGCAGTGACCAATACGATGTTGTCCGACGCCGCTCGCTACGGCGCGGGTAGGTATTATCCGGCATCCGACAGCGAAGGCCTGAGCTCGGCCCTCTCATCGGCCTTGAGTGACATCACCTCCAAGGCCGGGTCGGGGGGCGGCGGCACCACCAACGGTGCAACGTTGTCCACCACCTCCAGCTATTACCAGACCACCTATGACCCCAAGGACTGGCGGGGCACCATCCGGGCATTCGGTTTTACTTCGGCGGGAACGGTCGATACGGCGGCCGTGCAGTGGACCACCAACACCAGCATCGTGCCGGGTGCCACGGCGCCGACCTATCAGTCCTGGAACACCGCGACCAACACGCCGGTAACCCTGGCCTACGGCAACTTTTCACCGGCTCAGCAAACCAGCCTCAGCCAGGGCCTGCCCACGGGGATCACCGGCACCGATCTGGTGGAATGGAGCAAAGGCGTCAATAAAACCGGCCTGAAGGTGCGCAGCGTGTTGCTGGGGGACATTATCAACTCGCCCCTGCTCCTGGCTTCGCCCAATGACCAGACCGCCTCGGACCTGCTGAACGACACCAGCTACAGCACTTACCTGGCAACCAAGGCGGCGAACATGAACGCCAATCTTGTGGTGAATGCCAACGACGGTTTCTTCAGCGTCATCAACAGCACCAACGGCACCCGGCGTTACGCCTACATGCCGTCGAGCGTCCTGCCCTCGCTGCGGGACATCGCCGACACCAATTACGTCAATGGCGTGAGCCACAAATTCCTGGTGGATGGGCAGATCGGCGTGTTCGATGCGCAATTGGGCAGTGCCTGGAAGACAGTGGCCCTGGGCGGGACCGGAGCCGGGGGCAAAGCGTTCTATGCGGTGCAGCTGTTCGATGCGGCGGCAGGCAATACGCTTCGGGCGTTGTGGGAAATCAGCGCGCCGACCGTCGCCAATACGGCCAACGCCTTCAATGACCTGGGCTACGCCTACGCGCGTCCTGAAGTCGCGCGCCTGGACGATGGTCGTTGGGCCGCGTTCATCGCCAATGGCTATGGCAGCAACACCGGCGTGGCGGCGCTGTACGTGGTGGATATCCGTGATGGCTCACTGATCAGGAAAATCACGGTCAATAACAGCGAGACGGGTAACGGTCTGTCTTCGGTCAAGCTTCGGGTCAATTCCCAGAACGTGGTGCAGGCCGCGTACGGTGGCGACTTGAAAGGGCGGATGTGGAAGTTCGACCTCAGCGGCACTTCCCCCACCACCTGGGGCGTTGCATTTGCCGGGCAGCCATTATTCACCGCCCCCGGCGGTGCAACCCAGCCCATCACCGTCCAGCCGCTGCTGGCGGACAACCCCCAGGGCGGGACCCAGGTTTTTTTCGGCACGGGCAAATTCAACGAAGCAGTGGATAAGCTCAATAAGGATCTGCAGGGGTTCTATTCGATCTGGGACGCCGTCGGTGGTACCGGACAAATCACGGTTTCGAGCCTGCAAGCCCAGTCGATCACGGGGGTGTTCTCAGGCAGCACCGGGCAATTCGTGACGACCAGCCAGACTGACGTGACGTATCCTGCGAGAAAAGGTTGGTATTTACCCTTGGTGTACAACAACGCATTGACGGGGGAGCGGGTGATCAACCCGGCCAGCTTGGTACTCGGGCGCGTGGTTTTCACTACAGCCGCCGTGGACACCACCGACCCTTGCGCCAGCTTCGGTACCGGCAAACTGATCCAGGTGGATGCGTTCAACGGTAAGATGCTCAACTACGCGGTGCTTGATACCAACGGTGACGGCCTGCTCAACAGCCTCGACACGGTCTCCAGCGGGGTGATTTTCACGGGGGGTATCCCGACCTTGAGTGCTGTCGTCAGTGCCAACGGGGCCACCAACATGATCGTGAACGACTCCGGTGGTGGTATCACCGACCTGCTGGGAAAATCCGTCGGCGGCAGTCGCCGCATCATGTGGCGGCAAATACAGTGAGAGATAAGGTATGCGCAGATCCAACCGGGGTTTCACCTTGATCGAAATCATGATCGTGATCGCCATCATCGGTATCGTGATCACCGTCGGCTATCCGAGCCTGACCGAATACATGAAAAAGGGTCGGCGCGCCGAAATTGCCGGGTTGTTGTCGGAACAGGCGCAGATCCTCGAACGGCATTACTCCAAGACCGGCGTTTACACCAGTGCGACCGGGCTGAGCAGCGGTAACGATTTCTACACCATTACCCAGACGCTCATGGACCAGGGTTTTACGCTGACCGCCGTGCGCAACAGCGGCTCGTCCATGGCCGCCGACAAGTGCGGTGATTTCACCCTCAACAACACTGGCGCGCGAAGCATCATCAACGCGGCTGCCGGGCTGACCGCCAAGGATTGCTGGGGTCGCTGAGTTATTTTTCGGGCGCTGTCCTGCGCCCTTTGTCTTGTGAGTTGAAATAAAACATGACCAGGCAACAGCAAGTGGTGATTGTCGGCGGCGGAGTCATCGGTCTGCTGACGGCTTTCAATCTCGCGTCCGAAGGGCAGCATGTGGTGCTGCTGGATCGCTCCAGTGTCGGCCAGGAGTCGTCCTGGGCCGGCGGCGGTATTGTGTCGCCGCTGTACCCTTGGCGCTACAGCCCGGCGGTCACCGCACTGGCCCACTGGTCGCAGGACTTTTATCCACAGCTGGGGCAGCGTTTGTTCGCGGCCACCGGGATTGATCCGCAAGTACATGTCACTGGCCTGTATTGGCTGGACCTGGACGATCAGGTCGAAGCCTTGGCCTGGGCCGAGCGGGAAGGGCGCCCGCTGAGGGCTGTGGATATCTCTGCCGTGCACGATGCGGTGCCGGTGCTGGGCGCGGGTTTTTCCCGGGCGATCCACATGGCCGACGTGGCCAACGTGCGTAATCCCCGGCTGGTGAAATCCCTCAAGGCTGCGTTGCTGGCGCTGCCCAATGTCACCTTGCATGAACACTGTGAGGTCAGCGGGTTCATCCGCGACGGTGGACGCGTCGTGGGGGTGGAAAGCTCGGCGGGACAGATTCGTGGCGAACAGGTGGTCTTGGCGGCGGGCGCGTGGAGCGGTGAACTGCTCAAGACGCTGGGGCTGAAATTGCCGGTCGAGCCGGTCAAGGGTCAGATGATTTTGTACAAGTGTGCGTCGGATTTTCTATCGAGCATGGTCCTGGCCAAGGGCCGTTATGCGATTCCGCGCCGCGACGGGCATATTCTGGTCGGCAGTACGCTGGAGCGTGAAGGCTTCGACAAGACCCCGACTGATGTTGCGCTCGATAGCCTGAAGGCTTCGGCGCAGCAGTTGATTCCGGCGCTGGCCGACGCCGAGGTGGTCGGGCATTGGGCCGGATTGCGGCCCGGATCGCCGGAGGGCATTCCCTATATCGGTGAAGTGCCGGGGTTTTCGGGGTTGTGGTTGAACTGTGGGCATTATCGCAATGGTCTGGTGCTCGCGCCGGCGTCGTGTCGGTTGTTTGTTGACCTGATGTTGGGGCGTGAGCCGGTGATTGATCCTGTGCCGTATGCGCCGGCGGGGCGGTTGCCGGGTGGGAAGAACTCTGGCTAACCTTTTTCCCATCGCTGCCAATTCAGCGTCCGGGGCAACAACTGATCGAGCTGAGTGAGTTATTGGCCAATCGCGTGCTGGACGAGCAGGTACCCGTGGCGAAGGGCTAGAAAAGCAGCCAAGGCGAACACAGAACCTGTGGCGAGGGAGCTTGCTCCCGCTGGGCTGCGCAGCAGCCCTAAAAGCAGCAACTCAATCAACCTGACACACCGAGATGCCAGGTTCGGGTCTGCTTCGCAGTCCAGCGGGAGCAAGCTCCCTCGCCACGGGGGCAGCGTGGGCTTGAAAGCCGGGGCTCAATCCAACCCCAACTTCTTCAACCGATACCGCATCGACCGAAACGACAACTTCAACCGCTGCGCCGCCGCCGTGCGGTTCCAGCGGGTTTCCTCCAAAGCCTGGAGGATGAGTTTGCGTTCGACGTCCTCCAGATAGTCTTCAAGATTATCGACCCGCATCAGATCGGGGCTGTCTGCGTCGGTGGTGCTAGTGCCTTCGGCCAAACGCAGGTCATGGGCTTCGATCAATTGCTGCTCGCAAAGGGTGTAGGCGCGTTCGAGCATGTTTTCCAGCTCTCGAACATTGCCTGGAAAGCGATAGTTTCGAAGGGCGTCCAGGGCTTGGGGATGGAGCTTTACCGCAGGACTGCCGGTGTTGGCGGCCAGGCGCTGGAGGGTGTGATTGGCGAGCTGCTCGATGTCTTCGCGGCGTTCGCGCAGCGGCGGCACGCGCAGTTCGATGACGTTGAGTCGATAGTACAGGTCCTGGCGAAAGCGCCCGGCGGCCACTTCGCCATCCAGATCCTTATGGGTGGCGCAAAGAATTCGTACATCCACCACCTCTTCCTGCCGGCCACCAACGGCCCGCACGGCCTTTTCCTGGATCGCCCGCAACAATTTTACCTGCATGGCCAAGGGCAGGTCGGCCACTTCATCAAGGAACAAGGTCCCTCCATGGGCGGCCTGGAACAACCCCGGCTTGTCTTCAATGGCCCCGCTGAAGCTGCCTTTTCGATGGCCGAAAAACTCGCTTTCCATCAGCTCGCTGGGAATTGCCCCACAGTTGACCGGCACAAATCTTTGGCCAGAACGTGGGCCTTGCTCATGGATCAATCGGGCGACCAGCTCTTTGCCGCATCCCGATTCCCCGCTGATGTAGACCGGCGCCTGACTGCGGGCGAGTTTTTCGATCTGTTTGCGAACGTTGTGCATCGGCGGGGAGTCGCCCAGCAGGCAGCGCTCAATGGACGCCGCCGGCAGGGCGACCGGCGGCAGGCGTAACGCGCTGATGACCAGCTCTCGCAGTCGTCCCAGGTCGACCGGTTTGGTCAGGAAGTCGAAGGCGCCGGCCTTGAGGGCGTCGATGGCGGTTTCCAGGCTCCCGTAGGCGGTGATCATTGCCACGGGCAATTGCGGGTAGCGTTGCTGGATATGTTGCACCAGTTCCAGGCCAGTGCCGTCGGGCAGGCGCATGTCGGTCAGGCACAGGTCAAAGGTGTCTTCAGCCAGCAGGGCCTGGGCCTGGGCAAGGTTCTCGGCGCTGCGGGTGTCGAGTTTCATCCGGCCCAGGGTAATGTCCAGGAGTTCGCGGATGTCCGGTTCGTCATCGACGATCAGGATTCGTTGCCGTGAGCGTGTAGTCAAATCTGTTTCCGTCCGTGAGCAAAAGTGATGCGAAAGCAGCCGCCGCCTTGGCGTGGTTTGAAGTCTAGGCGGGCCTGGTTGCTTTCGCACAGCTCACGGGACAGATAGAGCCCAAGGCCGGTGCCCTGGCTGCTGGTGGTGAAAAAGGGTTCGAACAAATGTGCTTGCTGGTCCGGCGTCACGCCGGGGCCGTTGTCGATAATGTCCAGCGTGGACAGCTGGCTGTGGGGATCGATGAACAGCTTCAGCCAGGCCTCGGCCTCTTCATGGGCCATCGCGCTGTGACGCCAGGCGTTGCGCAGCAAGTTGTCGAGCACCTGGGTCAACTGATCGGGGTCCATCAGCGTGATGTAGTCGCCCGGGTCGATGCTCAGGTGCAAGTGCTGATGCCCAGCCGCGTTTTCCCGGGCTTGTCGGACGAACTGGTCGAGCCAGCTCCGTAGATCCAGGCGTTGCGGCGTGGTTTGCTGGCGGCGGGACAGTTGCAGGACGTTTTCAATGACGCGGTTCATTCGTTGGGAGTGATCCTGGATGATCTGCGTCAGACGCCGATCTGCGCTGTTCAGTTCCTCGGACTCGCGCAGCAATTGCGCCGCATGACTGATTGCCCCCAACGGGTTGCGGATTTCATGGGCGATACCGGCGGTGAGGCGCCCCAGGGAGGCGAGTTTCAGCTGCTGGGCGTGCTGAGCCACTTGAGCCAGGTCTTCGAGGAAGACCAGGATCTGATGCTGATCGTGATGCCCCAGGGCAATGAAACTCGGTTGCAAGGTAAGACCGCTGCCGTTCATGGTCAGGCTTTGCGGACGCAGGCTGGGGTTGTTCAACCACAGTTGCAGGCGCTCCACCAGGGCGCCTGAGCAATCGTCGAGCTGCTGGCCGACCAGATCGTGCATGCCTAACAGATTCAATGCGCTTTCATTGGCCAATTGCACCCGACGCTGGCGATCGAGCACCAGGATGCCGGTGCGCATGCGTTGCAGGATCAGTGCGTTGAGCGCTTCCAGGCCAACCACTTCGCTGGCCCGTTGTTCGGCCAGGATTTCGCTGGCTTCCAGTCGTCGGGTCAGGCCTTGCACCAGCAGCGCGGCGGCAAAACACAGGGCCCCTAAAGTGCCTGCCTGCAGATAACTGCTGGGACGGCTCGAGTCGCTGAGGTCGAGGAAGAAACTGGATCCGACGATGCCAAGCGTAGCGACAGCGGCAATCAACAGGCCGATTCGGCCTCGCAACAGCGTATTGCCAATGGCCACCGAGACGATGAGCAGGTTGCCGATGGCGCTGGGGGCGCCGCCGGCCGCGTAGAACAGCCACGACAGCAGCAGCACGTCGGTCAGAGCCAGGCCGAACAACCGGGCTGGACGGCGGGTATTTTCAAGAAACACCACCAGCAGGATATTCAGCACCAGGTACAACCAGCTGCCGCTGCGCAGCAAATCGTTGTTGGCGAACTCCAGCAAGCGGTTGTCCATGTCGCTGGAGATCAGCAGCACCAAGGTGATGCCGATGCTTAGACGGTACAGGTGATAGAGACGCAGCAGGCGCTGCGCCTGTTTGACGCGAGGACTTGAGGCTTGCTCAGCGGTCACGAGTGCCCGGGCCTTGCTCGAGGTGAGCCTGGCTGCAATACCACTGTTGTTCGAGGGCCAGTGCCCGATCTCGCGGCAGGTGCACGCCGCAATGGGCGCAACGGACCATGGGCGGCGCGTCCTGTTCCCGAGGGGAATTCGACGCGGCAGAGGTGCCCTTGAACTTGCGCCACAACCATATCGCGGCGGCAATCAGGGCGATCCAGAACAGTAAACGAAGCATGATGGGCGGCTTTTTGGCTAATGATCAGGCAGTTTAGCCAAGGACAGGAACGGCGCACAGCGCTATAAAATCCAGGCACAAAAAAGGGAGACCCGCAGGTCTCCCTTTTTTCGGGTGCCTGGCCTCAGTCGAACAGACCGAAGGTCATGTAGCTGAACCAGGAGCGATCACTGGATTCGTTCTCGGGCTCTTCTTCCTCGATCACGTCGCCATCAGCGTCCTTGGGCTTGAGCTCGTTGGGAATGGCTTCCTTGGCATCCTGGAACTGACGCTGCACATCCTGGTTGGCGCGGGTTTCGCCCGGCGGCAGGGGAGGACGGGATTCGATCAGGCCCAGGGTCGCCTTGCTCAGCCACGAACGGTTGTCGGCCTCGTCAACCCGTGGGGTGAACTGACCATCCTCCAGGGACGGGTGATCCGGGTAGTTCAGCTTGAGGGTTTCCAGGCTGGTGGCCGCCAGATCGTCCAGGTGCAGGCGCTGGTAAGCCTCGGTCATCACCGCCAGGCCGTCGCCCACCGATGGGGTTTCCTGGAAGTTTTCCACCACGTAGCGGCCACGGTTGGCAGCGGCGACGTAGGCCTGACGGGTCAGGTAGTAGTCAGCTACGTGGATTTCGTAGGCCGCCAGCAGGTTACGCAGGTAGATCATGCGCTGCTTGGCGTCCGGCGAATAACGGCTGTTGGGGAAGCGGCTGGTCAGCTGGGCGAACTCGTTGTAGGAGTCGCGCGCGGCGCCCGGGTCCCGCTTGGTCATGTCCAGCGGCAGGAAGCGCGCCAGCAGGCCGACATCCTGGTCGAAGGAAGTCAGGCCCTTGAGGTAGTAAGCGTAATCGACGTTCGGGTGCTGCGGGTGCAGACGAATGAAGCGCTCGGCGGCAGATTTCGCAGCTTCCGGCTCGGCGTTCTTGTAGTTGGCGTAGATCAGCTCCAGCTGGGCCTGATCGGCATAGCGACCAAACGGATACCGCGACTCCAGGGCCTTGAGCTTGGCCGTGGCGCTGGTATAGCTGTTGTTGTCCAGGTCGGTCTGCGCCTGTTGGTACAGTTCGACTTCGCTCAGGTTTTCGTCTACGACTTCCTTCGACGAGCAAGCAGCAGTCAATGCGAGGATGGCGATCAGCAGCAGGTGTTTCACTTGCATGGCGGCTTGCGTCCCTATGACGGCCGCTGTCTTGGGCGGGGCCGTCCTGTTATGATGAGCGCCCCGTTGAGAAGCCTCGGGGCAAAAGACGCCGTATTTAACCACAAGCGCGCAGCCGAAACCAAAGGCTGTGCCGACGCCCAGTCCGAGCATGTCCGATAAAATAGAACTTCGCGCAGAGGTGCCGTCCGAATTGGGCGGCCAACGCCTCGATCAAGTCGCCGCACAACTCTTCGCCGAGCACTCGCGCTCGCGCCTTTCCGCCTGGATCAAGGACGGCCGCCTGACTGTGGATGGGGCGGTGATCCGCCCGCGCGACATCGTCCATGGCGGCGCTATCCTCGAACTGACTGCCGAACAGGAGGCCCAGGGAGAATGGGTCGCCCAGGACATTGCCCTGGACATCGTCTATGAAGACGACGACATCCTGGTGATCAACAAGCCTGCGGGCCTGGTGGTGCATCCGGCGGCCGGTCATGCCGATGGCACCCTGCTCAACGCCTTGCTGCACCACGTGCCGGACATCGTCAACGTGCCCCGTGCCGGCATCGTGCACCGCCTGGACAAGGACACCA
This sequence comes from Pseudomonas halotolerans, assembly GCF_039581215.1. Classification (NCBI taxonomy): domain Bacteria; kingdom Pseudomonadati; phylum Pseudomonadota; class Gammaproteobacteria; order Pseudomonadales; family Pseudomonadaceae; genus Pseudomonas; species Pseudomonas halotolerans. Next base: position 54,858 of record NZ_JBCNTJ010000023.1, on the reverse strand, counting down.
CCGGTCTGATGGTGGTGGCCAAGACCATTCAGGCGCAGACACAACTGGTCACACAGCTGCAGAGCCGCAGTGTCAGCCGCATCTATGAATGCATCGTGATCGGCGTGGTCACCGCCGGTGGCAAGATCAATGCCCCCATTGGCCGTCACGGCCAGCAGCGCCAGCGCATGGCCGTGATGGAAGGCGGCAAGCAGGCGGTCAGCCACTACCGCGTGCTGGAGCGTTTCCGTTCCCACACGCACGTGCGGGTCAAGCTGGAAACCGGCCGTACCCACCAGATCCGCGTGCACATGGCCCACATCAACTTCCCGTTGGTGGGCGACCCGGCTTACGGCGGTCGCTTCCGCATTCCACCGGCTGCCAGCCAGACCATGGTCGAATCGCTGAAGAGTTTCCCGCGTCAGGCGCTGCATGCGCGCTTCCTGGAGCTGGATCATCCGACCACCGGCAAGCGCATGAGCTGGGAATCGCCGCTGCCGGATGACTTCGTCTGGCTGCTGACGTTGCTCAAGCAGGACCGTGAGGCGTTCATCGGATGAGTGACTGGCTGATACCCGACTGGCCCGCGCCGGGCTGGGTAAAGGCCTGCGTCACTACCCGTACCGGCGGCGTCAGCCAGGCGCCGTTCGACAGCCTCAACCTGGGTGACCATGTGGGCGATGAGCCTGCGGCCGTCGCCGAGAACCGTCGCCGCCTCACCGATCGATTGGCCATCCGTCCGGCTTGGTTGCAGCAGGTCCACGGTACTGCCGTGGTCGAGGCTGATCCGGCCCGGGTGGCCACCGCCGATGCCAGCTGGAGCGCCACACCGGGTATCGCCTGCACGGCGATGACGGCGGACTGCCTGCCAGTGCTGTTCTGTAACCGTGCCGGCACCCGCGTCGCAGCAGCTCACGCCGGTTGGCGCGGGCTGGCGAACGGCGTGCTGGAAGCCACGCTGGACAGGCTGGAAGTGCCCGCCGATGAAGTCCTGGCCTGGCTTGGTCCGGCCATCGGCCCGCAAGCCTTCGAAGTCGGGCCTGAGGTGCGGGAAGCCTTCGTCACGCAGTTGCCACAGGCGGCGCAAGCCTTCGTCCCCAGCCACAACGCCGGCAAACTGCTGGCCGACATCTATGCCCTGGCTCGTCTGCGGTTGGCGGCGCGCGGTGTCACGGCGGTCTATGGAGGCGGCCAGTGCACGGTGACCGACCCACGGTTCTTTTCCTACCGGCGCAACCCGCGTACCGGTCGCTTCGCCTCCCTGATCTGGCTCGACCGCTAGACTTCTCTGATCTGTATCAATAGCGCACTGCTTGAATCTTCCAGAATCGTCCACATCTATAGCGGTATCTGGCAGGTTTCTTCATTCAGGATGTTTTTAAGGTCCGGCCTGCTCAAAAGGAAGGTGACCCATGCGTATTGACCGTTTAACCAGTAAGTTGCAATTGGCCCTGTCCGATGCCCAGTCGTTGGCCGTCGGCCTGGACCATCCCGGTATTGAACCGGCGCATCTGATGCAAGCCATGCTCGAACAACAAGGCGGTTCCATCAAGCCATTGCTGATGCAAGTGGGCTTTGACGTGAGCAGCCTGCGTAAAGAGCTGGCCAAAGAACTCGACCAGCTACCCAAGATCCAGAATCCGACAGGGGACGTGAACATGTCCCAGGATCTGGCGCGACTGCTCAACCAGGCCGACCGCCTGGCCCAGCAAAAGGGCGATCAGTTCATTTCCAGCGAGTTGGTGCTGCTCGCCGCCATGGACGAAAACAGCAAGCTGGGCAAGTTGTTGCTCGGCCAGGGCGTCAGCAAGAAAGCCCTGGAGAATGCCATCAACAACCTGCGTGGCGGCGAAGCGGTCAACGACGCCAACCACGAGGAGTCTCGCCAGGCGCTGGACAAATACACCGTCGACCTGACCAAGCGTGCCGAGGAAGGCAAGCTTGACCCGGTGATCGGTCGTGACGACGAAATCCGCCGCACAATCCAGGTGCTGCAGCGCCGCACCAAGAACAACCCGGTGCTGATCGGTGAGCCTGGTGTGGGTAAAACCGCCATCGCCGAAGGCCTGGCGCAGCGCATCATCAATGGTGAAGTGCCGGATGGCCTCAAGGGCAAGCGACTGTTGTCCCTGGACATGGGGTCGTTGATCGCCGGTGCCAAGTACCGCGGCGAGTTCGAAGAGCGGCTTAAAGCCTTGCTCAATGAACTGTCCAAGCAGGAAGGGCAGATCATTCTGTTCATCGACGAATTGCACACCATGGTCGGCGCGGGCAAGGGCGAAGGCTCGATGGACGCCGGCAACATGCTCAAGCCTGCGCTGGCCCGTGGCGAGTTGCACTGCGTCGGCGCGACAACGCTCAACGAGTACCGCCAGTACATAGAGAAGGATGCGGCCCTTGAGCGGCGTTTCCAGAAAGTGCTGGTGGAGGAGCCGAGTGAAGAAGACACCATCGCCATCCTGCGCGGCCTTAAAGAACGCTATGAAGTTCACCACAAGGTGGCGATTACCGATGGCGCGATCATCGCGGCGGCCAAGCTCAGCCACCGCTACATCACGGATCGACAGTTGCCGGACAAAGCCATCGATCTGATCGACGAAGCCGCCAGCCGCATCCGCATGGAAATCGACTCCAAGCCGGAAGTGCTTGATCGTCTGGAGCGGCGTCTGATTCAACTCAAGGTCGAATCCCAGGCCTTGAAGAAAGAAAGCGACGAAGCGGCGAAGAAACGCCTGGAAAGATTGCAGGAAGAGATCGTTCGCCATGAGCGCGAATATTCCGATCTCGAGGAAATCTGGAATTCGGAGAAAGCTGAAGTCCAGGGCTCGGCGCAGATCCAGCAAAAGATCGAACAGTCCCGTCAGGAACTGGAAGCGGCCCGCCGTAAAGGCGACCTCAACCGCATGGCCGAGCTGCAGTATGGGGTGATCCCGGATCTGGAGCGCAGCCTGCAAATGGTCGACCAGCACGGCAAGAGCGAAAACCAGTTGCTGCGCAGCAAGGTCACCGAAGAAGAAATTGCCGAAGTGGTGTCCAAGTGGACCGGCATTCCGGTGTCGAAGATGCTCGAAGGCGAGCGCGACAAGCTGTTGAAGATGGAAAGCCTGCTGCACCAGCGGGTGATTGGTCAGGAAGAGGCGGTGGTGGCAGTGTCCAACGCCGTGCGCCGGTCTCGAGCCGGGCTGTCGGATCCTAACCGGCCGAGTGGCTCGTTCATGTTCCTCGGCCCGACCGGTGTCGGTAAAACCGAGCTGTGCAAGGCGCTGGCCGAGTTTCTCTTCGACACCGAAGAGGCCATGGTGCGCATCGACATGTCGGAGTTCATGGAGAAACATTCCGTGGCGCGGCTGATCGGCGCACCACCGGGCTATGTCGGCTACGAAGAGGGCGGTTACCTGACCGAGGCTGTGCGACGCAAGCCGTACTCGGTGATCCTGCTCGATGAAGTCGAGAAGGCCCACCCGGATGTGTTCAACATCCTGCTGCAAGTGCTGGAGGATGGTCGTCTGACCGACAGCCACGGGCGCACGGTGGACTTCCGCAATACTGTGATCGTGATGACCTCCAACCTGGGCTCAGCGCAGATCCAGGAACTGGTGGGTGATCGTGAGGCGCAACGCGCGGCGGTGATGGATGCCATCTCCACTCATTTCCGGCCGGAGTTCATCAACCGGGTGGACGAAGTGGTGATCTTCGAGCCGCTGGCCCGTGATCAGATCGCTGGCATCACCGAGATCCAGCTCGGTCGCCTGCGTAGCCGTCTCACCGAGCGCGAGCTGAAGCTGCAATTGAGTGACGAGGCGCTGGATAAGCTGATCGCCGTGGGTTACGACCCGGTCTATGGCGCGCGGCCGCTGAAACGGGCGATCCAGCGCTGGATCGAGAACCCGCTGGCGCAGTTGATCCTCTCTGGTCGCTTCATGCCAGGCGAAACGGTGACGGGCACGGTGGAAAACGACGAAATCGTCTTCAACTGAAGCGATTGTCGGGGCTTTTATGGCGAGGGAGCTTGCTCCCGCTGGAGGGCGAAGCACTCCCCGCTTTTTGAGGGCCGCTACGCGACCCAGCGGGAGCAAGCTCCCTCGCCACGACCGTTGATCTTTTCTTGATTTATGGGGGGGCGCGCCCAAGCGCCATTTTTTTCATCAGGCCGTTGAACTCAAAGGAAAAGGCTTGTAAAGTGCGCCCCGCAGTACGTCACCCCTAGGGCCGCTTCTCTATGAGAAGCAACCCAAAATAAGTTGCAAATCATTGTCTTGAAAGCAATTTAAGGGGTTGACAGAGGTTTTTAAGATTGTAGAATAGCGCGCCTCAGACACACGAACGCAGCGATGCGTAAGGGTAGAAGAGGTTGAGGCTAGCTTCAACAATGTTGTAGCTTCAAATAGTAGTAACTTGAAATATCAGTTCCGTGATAGCTCAGTCGGTAGAGCAAATGACTGTTAATCATTGGGTCCCAGGTTCGAGTCCTGGTCACGGAGCCATTTCAATCGGGGTATAGCGCAGTCCGGTAGCGCGCCTGCTTTGGGAGCAGGATGTCAGGAGTTCGAATCCCCTTACCCCGACCATTTTTGGGTCGTTAGCTCAGTTGGTAGAGCAGTTGGCTTTTAACCAATTGGTCGTAGGTTCGAATCCCACACGACCCACCATTTTTGAAACCAGTTCGCTGGAATCGAATCTTAAGATCAGAGGCCAAAAGCGCTGATCGAAGAAGGCGACTTGCGAAGGTCGCCTTTTTTTTACCGGGGTATAGCGCAGTCCGGTAGCGCGCCTGCTTTGGGAGCAGGATGTCAGGAGTTCGAATCCCCTTACCCCGACCATATTAAAAATCCTCGTATCGAAAGATACGGGGATTTTTTTTGCCTGTGGAAAAGCAACCCGGTAATCGACTGCTCGCAATGGCGCTGTGTCAGTCAACATCAATGCTGCTGATTCAGTGCCATCGCGAGCAAGCCCCTCAGTGCAACTTGAGCCTGGGCTCAGTCCCGCGCCCGATCTTGCTGCCCAGCATCAGCATCGCCGTACGGAACATGCCGTACAGCGCCATCTGGTGCATGCGGTAGAGCGAGACATAGAACATCCGTGCCAGCCAGCCTTCAAGCATCACGCTGCCGGTGAGGTTGCCCATCAGGTTGCCCACCGCCGAGAAACGCGACAGCGAGATCAGTGAGCCGTAGTCGGTGTATTTGTATTCGGGCAGCGCCTTGCCTTCGATCCTCAGCTTGAGGGACTTGGCCAGCAGCGAGGCCTGCTGGTGGGCGGCCTGGGCGCGGGGTGGGACGTTGCGGTCGGTGCCCGGTTGCGGGCAGGCGGCGCAGTCGCCGAAGGCAAAGATGTTCTCGTCACGGGTGGTTTGCAGGGTCGGCAGCACTTGCAACTGGTTGATGCGATTGGTCTCCAGACCGTCGATTTCCTTGAGGAAATCCGGGGCGCGAATCCCGGCGGCCCAGACTTTCAGGCTCGCGTTGATGACCTTGCCATCGACGGTGATCAGGCTGTCGGCTGTCACCTGGCCAACAGCGGCATTGGTCATGACATCGACCCCGAGTTTTTCCAGGGTTTTGTGCACCGGAACGCCGATGCGCTCTGGCAAGGCCGGCAACACCCGCGGCCCGGCTTCGATCAAGGTGATGTGCATGTTCTCCGGTTTTATCCGGTCCAAGCCATAGGCTGCCAGCTCATGGGCGGCGTTGTGCAACTCGGCCGCCAGTTCAACGCCCGTCGCCCCGGCGCCGACGATGGCGACGCTGATGCGCTCCACCACGTCAGTTTGCCCGGCATGGGCGCGCAGGTAATGGTTGAGCAATTGCTGATGGAAACGCTCGGCCTGCTTGCGCGTGTCGAGGAACAGGCAATGCTGCGCCGCACCCTCAGTGCCAAAGTCATTGGTGGTGCTGCCGACGGCAATCACCAGGGTGTCGTAACCCAGCTCTCGGGCCGGCAACAACTCCAGGCCCGCCTCGTCATAGGTGGCGGCCAACTGGATGCGCTTGCGCTCACGATCCAGACCGCTCATGCGTCCGAGCTGGAAGCCGAAATGGTTCCATTTTGCCTGGGCGACATAGTTGAGTTCGTCTTCGGAGGAGTTCAGGGAACCGGCAGCCACTTCGTGCAGCAGCGGTTTCCAGATATGAGTCAGGTTCGCGTCGACCAGCATCACACTGGCCGTGCCGCGTTTGCCCAGAGTCTTACCCAGACGGGTAGCCAACTCCAGGCCGCCGGCGCCGCCGCCAACGATGACAATACGATGAGTCATGGGGATATCTCGCAAGGCTAAAGGAAATCGGTGCCGTTACCCGCGCGAGTGCCACGCAACTCATAGCGTCAGGTAACTGATCATTCGGCTCAACAAACCCAGGCCGATGGTGATGGCCAGTACCACCACCAGGAGCATCCATGGCCGGAAAGGCCGGCGCTCGACTCGGTGCTGGGACAGTTGCAGGTACTCTTCGACATGCTTCTGGTCTTCCGGGTTCAGGCGGCTGGTCATAAAGGCCTCGTCAGGTAGACGTTGCGAAAGGTATGGACGTTACAGCGTCGTGCTATCCGGCATTGAAAGCAGCGTAGCCGTTCGCCGGAACAGGTTCGACACTCAAGCTGTCGTCCAGGCGAATGATTCCACTTTTTAACACCCGTGCGGTGATTCCGCCATGGCCGCGCACGGCCTGGAACGTCCCTTCGCCGAGGTTGCGCTCCAGCCGCGCACACGGCTGGCACCAGCCGGTGGTTTCGAAGATGGCCTGGCCGATGCGAAAACGCCGGCCCTTGAGGCTGAACAAATTGATGCCGCTGACCACCAGGTTGCGGCGCAGTTCTTGCGGCAACACCGACTGATCCGCCGGGCGACCCATCAGCGAACCGATCACGGCCAGGTGCTCCCACTGAATCAAGGTGACTTGCCGCGCGTTGCGCACACCTGGACGAGCATGGTCGCCCGTCAGGCCGGCTTCCAGGCGTGCCTCCACCGCGTCCAGTTCAATCATTGGCGCATGGCCCTGGGGGCGCACGCCTATCCAGCGTACGCGGCCTTGCTGGGGCACAGCGGCAATCAGTTCCTGCAGTGGGCTCACAGGCTGATCCCGACATCGAACACGATGCTGCGCCCCAGATTGTTGCGAAGGAAATCCGGCGCATCGGGATGGGCGAACAGTACCCGGGCAAACGTCGGCCCCACCAGCGATAGCGAGCGCCAACCCTGGCGCAGGTATTCGGTCGGCGGCGGGAAATGGCTGTTGAGGTCCAGCACTTCACGCTTGAGGCTGGCGAAGGCAATGATGTCCAGCTCCCCCAGGTCCATGCCGCGTTCGGTGTAGTTGTGGGCTTTCTTGCGCAGGGTCGGGGCCAGGCGCAGCAGGAACTCATTGGCCGGGATGCGTCGGGGCTTGGCTTCGCGGCGCACCAGTTGGCTCAGGGAGAAAGCGCTGCGGCGGCGTTGCAGTTCGTCGCGCCATTCGTCATTGAGGCGACGGCCCTCGTCGAGGACAAAAAACACTTCGAAGTTGGCATCGCGAAACAATACGTCCGGCGGCTCTCCGGCAGGGGCGAACTCGTCGGCGCGATAGGGTACGTTCAGCCCTTGCAGCAGACGCTGGCAGACCCAACGCTCACGCTCCCATTTGCGGGCATTGGACAGAAAGGCGTTGGCTTGCTCGGCCGCGATGGTCAGCAGGCGTAAATAATCGGAATCATCCATGAGCCCAAGCTTAGCGTTCAATGGTGACAAGCTGGAAGCGTTGCATTGATTTATGGCCGGTGAGGGGTGGGGTGTAGACTGCCGGCTTGAATCCTGAGGTGATCATGGAGTCTTTGATGCAAGGACAAGCCAGAGCAATAGCGCCGTGATCGGTGCCGAACTGCTGTCTGCACAGACGCTGACGGCCGGCTGGCTGATTTATCTGCCGGTGCTGGCCTGGGCCGTAGTGCGGGCGCCATGGGTGGAGCTGTTCACCGACAGCCGTCGCCAGCACTTGCTGTTCGGCACGGTCCTGGCCCTGTTCATGTTGTGGCTGGTGCGACGGGATTTCGATACCGGCGTCTCGTATCACTTCATCGGCATGACCGCCGTGACACTGCTGCTGGACTGGCCTCTGGCGATTCTCGGCGGCCTTTGCGCCCAGCTTGCCCTGGTGCTGCTGGGGCGCCAGGACATGGCGGCGGTGGGTATCAACGGTGCGCTGCTGATTTTGCTGCCGGTGTTGGTCACCGAGTGCTGCGCGATCCTGGTGGAGCGTGCCCAACCACGCAATCTGTTTGTGTATATCTTCTGTTCGGGGTTTCTCGCCGCCGCGCTTTCGGCGTTGTTGTGCCTGCTGGTAGGGCTTGGCTTGCTGTGGTACGACGGGGTGTTCGCCATGCCTTACTGGCTGGAAGATTTCATCGGCTACCTCTGGCTGATCATCTTTCCCGAGGCGTTTATCAACGGCATGGTGGTCAGTGCGCTGGTGGTGTTCAGCCCCGAGTGGCTGGAGACCTTTAACCGTACGCGCTATCTGTCGGCCCCCTGGAAGGATGACGACAAGCCTTGATTCACATCAAGGCTGAGCAGCCGGGCGCGCTTCATGCTCTGGAAAAATTCCAGGAGCACAACCATGAGTGTTTATGAGTGGGCGAGACAAGAGATCAGGCGCAGCCAGGACGCGGCAGTGGAAATCGGCTTCGACCCGGGCCTTAGCCTGCGGGCCTTGCTCAGCGCGATCGTGCAGCAGAGCAAGGCGGTGCGCAGTGTGGAAGACCTGGCCGATGAGCTGAGTTTCCTGGCGGAGAATCTAGACGATGAACAGGACTACGGTTTCATGCGGCCTTAATGACGAGGCTCGAACTCTTCGCTGAACAGGTCGTCCTCGGCATCGGGGCTGACCGGGATCTTGTGTTCTTCCGACGCCCAGGCGCCCAGGTCGATCAGTTTGCAGCGGTCGGAACAGAAGGGCCGGAAGGTGTTTTCCGGGCTCCATTCCACAGGGGCGCCACAGGTTGGGCAATCAACGGTAGGGGTTTGGCTCATGATTGGCCTCCACGCAAAGTAAGGTAAAAGTGATGCAGGCGCTCGACCTCGCTGTGCAGCCAGGCGAGGTCGCGGTCATTGACCACCACATCGTCGGCATGGCTCAAGCGATCCTGACGGCTGGACTGGGCCTTGAGGATCGCCTGGACCTGTTGCTCGCTGGTCTTGTCGCGCTGCAAGGTGCGTTCGATCTGTAGTTGTTCCGGCACATCGATCACCAGGATCCGCTGGGTCATGGCGTACTGGCCGGACTCGATCAACAGCGGCGACACCAGAATCGCGTAGGGTGATTGTGCCTGGGCCAGATGATGAGCGATTTCCTCGGCGATCAACGGATGCAGCAGCGCCTCGAGCCAGCGGCGTTGCTCGGCATTTTCGAAAATCAGTTGGCGCAGGGCCGCTCGGTTCAGTGTGCCGTCGGCCTGCAATACGTCGGGGCCAAAATGTTCGGCGATTTTAGTCAAGGCCGGGCGTCCGGGTTCGACCACCCAGCGCGCCGCGTGATCGGCGTCGACGACGTGCACGCCCAGGTCGATAAAGTGCTGCGCCGCCGCGCTTTTGCCGCTGCCGATGCCGCCAGTCAGGCCGAGTGTCCAGGTTTTTTCTGCGGGGCTATTCATTGAAATCGACATTAGGAACCGACGGACTGCCAATAGAAGTCGGTTATTTGACCACCCCAGAGCAAGGCAATCCAGCCGGCAATGGCCAGATAGGGCCCGAAGGGGATTTGCGTCGATGTCGGTGCATCACGCAGGCGCAGCACAATGACCCCGATAACGGCGCCCACCAGCGATGACAACAGCAACGTCAGGGGCAGGATCTGCCAGCCGCCCCAGGCGCCCAGCATCGCCAGCAGCTTGAAATCCCCGTAGCCCATGCCTTCCTTGCCAGTGATCAGTTTGAACACCCAGAACACCGACCACAGCGCCAGATAGCCGGCCACGGCGCCCCACATCGCCTGATTCAAGGAGACGAACAACCCGAAGCTGTTGACGATCAAGCCCAGCCACAACAACGGCAGCACCAGGGTATCGGGCAACAACTGGTGCTCGGCATCGATCAGGCTCATGCCCAGCAGGCCCCAGGTCAGCACCATCACCATTGCGGCCTGCCAGCCAAAGCCGAAATACCAGGCGACGAACGCCGACAGGATGCCACAGGCCAACTCGGTCAGGGGATAACGCCGGCCGATGGGCGCGGCACAACTGGAGCAACGACCGCGCAATGCCAGGTAACTCAATAGCGGAATGTTTTCCCAGGCCCGGATGCGGTGGCCGCAGTGCGGGCACTGGGAGTGCGGCAGCATCAGGTTGTAGACCGGGCCGGGGGCTTCGGCGGGCAGGCCCAGCAAGTCATGGGCTTGCAGCCGCCATTCGCGCGAGAGCATCTTGGGCAGACGCCACACCAGGACGTTGAGGAAACTGCCGATGATCAGTCCGAGCAATAACGCGGCGAGCACAAAGGCCAGGGGATACAGCGCGAAAAACTCAGTCAGGGGCATGTCAGATCGCAGAGCCGAGTTGAAAGATGGGCAGGTACATGGCAACCACCAGGCCGCCGACGACCACCCCCAGGACCACCATGATGAACGGTTCCATCAGGCTGGTGAGATTGTCCACCAGATTGTCCACCTCGGCTTCATAAAAGCTCGCCACTTTGTCGAGCATGTCGTCCAGCGCGCCGGACTCCTCGCCGATGGCGGTCATCTGGATCGCCATGTTCGGGAATATGCCTGAAGCACGCATGGAAAAATTCAACTGCATGCCGGTCGAAACATCCTGCCGGATTCGTTGTACCGCACGTTTGAACACCACGTTGCCGGTGGCGCCTGATACTGAGTCCAAGGCTTCCACCAGCGGCACGCCGGCCGCGAATGTCGTGGACAGGGTCCGGGCGTAGCGGGCCACGGCGGATTTGTACATCAGGGTGCCGATCAGCGGCAGTTTGAGCAGCCACTTATCGCGCCAGTCACGCAAGCCCTGGGAGCGCTTGAGTGCATGTTTGACACCGAAGAACGCAGCTACCGCGCCACCCAGCAGCATCCACCACCACTGCTGCATGAACTCCGACAGGCCGATGACCATCACTGTGAAGGCCGGCAGTTGGGCGCCGAACCCGGAGAATACCGATTCAAACTGCGGCACCACCTTGACCAGCAGAATCCCCGTGACCACGGCGGCGACGAGCACCACGGCGGCCGGGTAGGTCATGGCCTTCTTGATCTTGGCCTTGAGCGCTTCGCTTTTTTCCTTGTAGGTCGCGACGCGCTCCAGCAGCGTATCCAGGGCGCCGGCCTGTTCACCGGCGTCCACCAGGTTGCAGTACAGTTCGTCGAAGTATTGCGGGCTCTTGCGCAACGACGCGGCGAAGCTGTTGCCGGCGGCGACTTCCTGTTTCACCTCGTCCACCAGCTTGCGCATGTTGGCGTTGTCGAAGCCTTCGCCAATGATGTCGAACGCCTGCAACAAGGGCACGCCGGCCTTGAGCATGGTCGCCATCTGCCGGGTGAACAGGGCGATATCCAACGGCTTGATACGCTTGCCCTTGCTGAATATCGAGGTGGACTTCTTGCGTACCTTGCCCGGATTGATGCCCTGCTTGCGCAACTGGGCCTTGACCAGGGCCGGGCTCTGGCCGGTCAGCTCTCCGGTCATTTTTGCGCCCTTGCGGTCTTTGCCTTCCCACGCGTAGACGTCGGTTTTTATTGCCTTGACCGCCATGTTCAATCCTTGGTGACCCGGTTGATTTCTTCGAGGCTGGTGATGCCTTGCATCGCTTTGAGCAGTCCCGAGGCGCGCAGGTCATTAAAACCGTCCTTACGCATTTGCAGGTCGATTTCCAACGAGTTGCCCTCGGCCATGATCAGCCGTTGCAGCTCGGGCGTATTCCTCACCACTTCGTAAACCCCCACGCGCCCCTTGTAGCCGTTGTTGCACTGTTCGCAACCGACCGGCTCATAGATCGTGAAGGCGCCGATGCGTTCCCGGGGGAAGCCTTCCTTGAGCAGGGTTTCTTCGGGAATCTCGATGGCCCTTTTGCAATGCGGGCACAACTTGCGCGCCAGCCGCTGGGCGATGATCAGGTGGACCGCCGTGGCGATGTTGAAGCCGGGAATACCCATGTTGTGCAGACGGATCAGGGTTTCGGCGGCGCTGTTGGTGTGCAGCGTGGAAAGCACCAGGTGACCGGTCTGCGCGGCCTTGATGGCGATTTCGGCGGTTTCCAGGTCGCGGATCTCGCCCACCATGATCACGTCCGGGTCCTGACGCAGGAACGAACGCAGGGCCTGGGCGAAATCCAGACCCTGGCGGGGATTCACGTTGACCTGGTTGATGCCCTCCATGTTGATTTCCACCGGGTCCTCAGCGGTGGAAATATTGATGTCCACGGTGTTGAGGATATTCAGCCCGGTATAGAGCGACACGGTTTTGCCAGAGCCGGTGGGCCCGGTGACCAGGATCAGCCCTTGCGGTTGTTTGAGAGCGGCCATGTACAACTCTTTCTGGTCCGGCTCGTAGCCCAGGGCATCGATGCCCATCTGCGCACTGGAGGGGTCGAGGATCCGGATCACCACTTTTTCGCCCCAGAGCGTGGGCAGGGTGTTGACCCGGAAGTCGATGGACTTGTTTTTTGACAGGCGCATTTTCAGGCGCCCGTCCTGGGGTTTGCGCCGCTCGGAAATATCGAGGCTGGCCATGACCTTCAGGCGCGCGGCGATGCGGGTGGCCAGTTGGATCGGCGGGCGGGCCACCTCTCGCAGCATGCCGTCGGTACGCACTCGCACCCGGTAGATTTTTTCATAGGGCTCAAAGTGCAGGTCAGAGGAGCCGCCTTTGATCGCGTCCAGCAGCATCTTGTTGACGAACCGCACCACCGGCGCGTCGTCGGTGTCCTGGCCGGCGATGGAGTCCTGCTTGTGATCATCGATCGACTCGATGTCCAGGCCGTCGAGGTCGACATCGCCCATGCCTTCCAGGCCAGTGCTGGAAGATTCGAAAAACTTTTCGATAGCGTCGCTGAGCTTGTCGTCCTCCACCAGGATGGCTTCGGTGGTCAGGCCGGTGCTGAACTGAATGTCATTGATGGCCTGGTGGTTGGTGGGGTCGGAGATGCCCACGAACAGTTTGTTGCCACGTCGCCACAGCGGCAGGGCGTGATGCTGGCGCACCAGTTTTTCGCTGACCAGGCCGCTGGGTTGGGTTTCCTTGTCCAGGCTGTTGAGGTCCAGCAGGGCCACGCCGAAATGCTCCGAGGCAATTTCCGCTACCTGGCGGCTCTGGACCAGTTTGTTCTGCACCAGGTAACTGACCAGGGGCATGCGACTGCTTTGGGCCTGTTGGTACGCCTGGTGCGCACTTTGCTCGGTGATCAGTTCGGCCAGTACCAATTGCTTGGCCAGACCGCTTAAGGCGATGTCATTCATGGGAATTCCAGACGCGGACAGTTCATGACTTATAGCCTAGTCAAGCATCCAGACCAAACCAGCGAGGCGCAGTGACAAAAAACGTCAGATAGTGCGGTTGTTGGGGTAGGACATAGCGGTGCTGCGGGTCGAAGTCCCCTGCCAGCGGGTGCGACAGGGTTGGCACATGCCATGCATTGGTCTCTACAAGTCATGAGATTCCACCTCATGCTATGGAGATATCTATGAATAAGCAGAAGGGCTTTACGCTGATCGAGTTGCTGATCGTTGTGGCGATCATCGGCATTCTGGCGACGTTTGCGTTGCCGCAGTATTCCAAATATCAAGCGCGGGCCAAGGCTACGGCGGGGCTGGCGGAAATTTCGGCACTGAAGGTGCCATATGAAGACGCCATGAATCAAGGGACCGATCCCTCGGAGGCTAATATGAACATTACGTCTCCTACCAGTAATTGCACCATTGCGATCACCGGTACCGCCGCAGCGGGAGCAGGTACCATCGTTTGTACCCTTGCGAACGCTCCTGCTGCCGTGGCAGGTAAGACGATCACTCTTTCTCGCACAGCTACCGGCGCTTGGACGTGCGTTTCTAACGCTGACCAAGAATACTTGCCGGCCGGTTGTACGGGCGCTGCTGCCGCGGGTTGATAAAGTGGTTTGAGCCGACCCGACCCCGCTGCAAAACAGCGGGGTTTTTATTCGCCCGACCTGCCCGTAGCGAGTGATTGACAGGGGGCGGAATAAAAGCCCAACAATTCAGCGGTTTAGCGGACAGCCGAAAACCCGCAACTTGCATGTCCAAAATCAGCGGGCCATGCATTTTGCATGATTGTGAAAATTGCTGTTTCGCTTAACTGATTGATTTAAAACGAATTAATTCGCAGCGCAAAACTGGCACAGCCTTCGCACTACTCCTGTTAACCCTGCCGGGAAACACCTCCGGCAGTTTTTGAGAAAAACAGGAGTTACTCGTATGAAGAAGTTCGCTATCACTGCCGCAGCTGCCACCGCCCTGACTCTGACCATGGCTAGCGCTTTCGCCGAGACCACTCAAGCAACTCAGGCGCCAATGATGCTGGCTGCTGGTGAAGTGACAGAGGCTAAGGAAGACGTTTCTGATACCTGGATCACCACCAAGGTCAAAGCCGATCTGGTCACTGAAAAAGGCATCCCAGGTTCCGATATCAAGGTAGAAACCAATAAAGGCGTAGTGTCGCTGTCGTCGACTGCCGTCCTGAGCGACGCGCAAAAAGACACCGCCGTGGCGATCACCAAGAAAATCAAAGGCGTTAGAGACGTTTCGGCTGATGGCCTGAAATCCGAGTAAGACTCAAGACTTCTCGCCTGGACCGGGAGAAGGCGCGGCAAGCGGGCTGAGACATACGTTTGCCGTTGCTTTGGAGTTCATGCGAAAGGCCACACGGACGTGGCCATTACAGGCCCCCGGCATTCGTGCCGGGGGCCTGTTCTATTGCGCGATGGAAAAGTATTCAGGGATCAGCCTGGGAAATCGGGTGCCCCTTTTCGCGAGCAAGCCCGCTCCCACAATGGATCGCATTCTTCCTCACGAAACTCGGTCCACTGTGGGAGCGGGCTTGCTCGCGAAGGCGGCAGGACATTCAACACACATGCCTGCCGATTGTGCAGTGGCCCGCTCAGCGCCCCCGCTTGCTGGTGATCTGCACCAACCGGTTACCTTTGAAACGCAAATACTGGTACATGCCGTTGTTGGGGCCGTAGGTCCATTCTTCCACCGGGTATTCTTCCCGGCGATTGACGCTGCGCTCGTAGCCCAAGTCATCCCGCGCCGCGGGTTGCCCGCATTTTTGCAGCACTTCTCCGGAACGGTCACCGACGCTGATCAACTGGCTGCCACAACGCAATGTATCGGCCGCTGACGCCTGGCCGCTGGCAAGTAGCAAGACCAGACTCAGTCCATACAGACGTTTCATCTTATTCGGCATCCAGATGCATGGGGGTGATCACGCGCCCGTCGCTTTCGGCCTGAGCGAGGCTGGCGTCGATGAAATACACGCGGTCATCGGCCAATTGCCCTTTGTCCACCAGGAAGTCCTTGATGCTGCTGGCGCGCTCCTGTCCCAGTTGACGCAACAACACTTCGTTGCCACTCCAGAACTTAATCACGCCTTCGCGCAGTTTTTCCGTGCGTGCCTTTTTATCCAGTTGCGTCCATTCCGCCGGTGGCTGGGTCTTGAGACGGGTGCGATAGATGCCTTCGAGCAGCGGGGCCTTTTCATCCTCGGGCACCTCCAGCAGCGAGGCCTTGGCCGGGACTTTGTCGCCCCGGCGCTGCAGCATCTTGTAGTAGTTGTACTGGTATTCACGTTCCAGACGCTGGGCGGCGAGCAGCGGACCGTCGCTGCTTTGGGCGGCGGTGCCTTCGATCTCCAGGCGTAGCTCAGGACGTTTGCCGAGGGCCTCGGACAACTTGAGCAGCGTGCCTTCGTTTTCCGGGTTCAGTTCGCTTGAGCCCGGGGCAAATGACACGCTGCCCAAGTCTTGCGAGCTGCCACCGGCCACCAGCCCACCGATGAGTTTGAATGGCGCCTGGGCGGCCCGTACTACCAGATTACGCAGGGTTTGCCAGACAATCGGCATCACGCTGAATTGCGGGTCATTGAGGTCGCCGGAAACCGGCAGCTCGATGGAAATCCTGCCTTCGGAGTCCTTCAGCAGCGCGACGGCCAGTTTGAGCGGCAGGCTCACGGCGTCCGGGCTGTCGACCTTTTCCCCCAACTGCAGTTGCTCGACCACCACTTTGTTGTCGGCCTGCAACTGGCCTTTGGTGATCCGGTAATGCAGGTCGAGGTTGAGTCGGCCCTTGCGGATGCGATAGCCAGCGAATTTGCCGGAATAGGGCGTCAGGGTCGTCAGTTCGACCCGCTTGAAGCTGGTGGCGATGTCGAGGCTGGCCATCGGGTCGAAGGGATTGACCGCGCCCTTGATGGTGACAGGCGCGTAGCGGTCGACCTTGCCGTTGATGTCCACGGTGGCCGGCTTGGCCTGGCGGCTGTCGATGGTGCCGATCTGACCGTTGAGCTGCTGGATGGCCGTGGCGAAGTTTGGTGTCAGGCTGAAGTCGGCGAAATTGGCCGAGCCGTCGTTGATGGCAATGCCGCCGACGTGGATGCCCAGCGGTTTGTCCTGGGAGGCCGGTTTTGCCGGGCTGTTGTTCGTACCACTGTCGGCCGGTTGTGGGATCAGCAGGTCATCGACGTTGGTGGTACGGTCTCGGTTGATCATGAATCGCGCGTAAGGCTGGTACAGGTTGACCTTGTCGATCGACAGGCTATCGCCGTGCTGATAGTTGAGCCCTTCGAGCACCAACTGTTTCCATTTGATGAAGTCCCGGGTCCTGAGGGTATCGAGGGTGTGCAGTTGGTCGACCTGGGCGCGACCGGTGACGGCGAATGCCAGCGGCTCGGTGCTCTTGAGGTCCACCGCCAGGTCGCTGCCGAGCATCCCGGAGCGCAGTTCCAGGCGAATGAACGGGTTGATGTACGCCTGGGCGACCCGCAAGTCGATGTCCTGGGTCTTGACCTTGAGCCGGGCGGTGACCGGGTTCAGGTTGACCTCGCCGTCCGCCAGGATCTTGCCCTGTTTGCCCACTCCGGTATCCAGCTTGAGGGTAAAGGGTGAACCGTTGAGGGTGTCGTAGTTCTGCAGGTCGAGGTTCAGCGGGCCCAGGTCCAGGGCCACGGCAGGTTGCGCCTGACGATCGGCCAGGTGCACCTGGTAATTGCGCAGTTGCACGTCCTTCAACAGCACCTGCCAGGGTTTGCTCGGTGCCTGGGGTTCAGGCTCGGGCGAATCGGCGGCTGCCGGGGCCGATGCCGGTTCGACCTTGACCTGCGGTTTAGCCGGCTGACTGGCGAAGAGTTTTTGCCAGTCCAGTTGCCCATCCGCCTCGCGCGCGGCCCAGGTTTCCAGCTTCTGGCTGCGGATTTTGCCGACGATGACGTGTTGCTTGGCCAGGTCGACGGTGGTTTCACTCACATCCAGGCGTTCGAGTTTTGCCAATGGGCGGCCATCCGGCGCCTTGATGGAGAAGGGGGCCACGCTGACGGCCACGTTGTTGAGCAGCAGTTCGGTGCCCTTGGCGAGGTTGAGCTTGTAGTCGGTACTCAGGTTCAGCACGCCGTTTTCCAGCACCAGCGGTACCGCGTCGCGTACATAAGGCCACCAGACTTTCATCTGGCCGTCGGTAACTTTGATCTTGCCCTCGGAGGCGATCGGGGTGAGGCTGAAGTTGCCGGTCCAGTCGACCCGGCCGCCTTGAGGGCTGACGGCCACCAGGGTCATGTCGGCGTTGTCGTCGGGCAATGTACTGAGGTTCTTGAGCTCGAAATCAAGGGTGTCGTAGAGAAATTCGATGGGTTCGCTGGGACGCAGGTCCTGAAAATGCAGGTAACCGCCGGCCAGTTTGATTCGGTCGATCCGCAGGGGAAACGGCTTGGCGTCGGGGTCGGCAGGGGTGGGTTCGCTGGCCGGCAGCTTGAACAGGCCCAGCAGGTTCAATTGACCGTCCTTGGCGAACATGATCTCGGTCTTGGGCTTGTCCAGCTCGATATCGGTCAGGTGCAGGGCGCCGGACCAGAGGCTGTCGAGCTGCAGGTTGGTGTACAGCCGCTCGAAGGCGACCTGCTCCTTGCCCGGTTCCCCGACATTCAGGCCCCAAAGCGTGACTTCGAGGCTGAAGGGATTGAGCTCGATACGCTGAATCCGGGCTGGCACCGTGGCATGGTCGGCCAGTTGTTGATTGGCGATCCGCAAGGCGACACCGGGCAATATCAGAAAACCCAGCAGGCTGTAGAGGGCCAGTGCGGTCAACAGGGCGCCGAAAGCGCGAATCAATCCTTTGGGCATGTGCGGCTTCATCTGGTGTGAATTCGGAGTGCCTTGGAGTATGGCATGCGTTTACGGTTCCGAAGCCATTGTGATTTATCAGATTTGTCCGTTTTCGGCGTAGGAGTTGGACCGCTGGTTCAGAGCTGAAGGATCAACGTCTTGAGTGGCGGCTGTTGGTCCAGCGAGGGAAAGTCGCTGCCGGGTGTCAGTGTTTTCCATTCGCGCACCGGGCGACCGGCCTTTTCCGCGCAGCGCAGCACTTGCTCGCGCCAGTCGTCCATGGAGACTTTTGCCAGGTTGTTGCAGCAGATCAGCACGCCATTTTCAGCGGTGGTAAGCAGCGCCGGCTTGAGCAGGCTCTGGTAATCGCGCAACAGGTCGACCGTGCCGAAAGCGCTCTTGGCCCAGGCGGGCGGGTCGAGCAGCACCAGGTCGTACTGGCGTTGCTCCAGGCGCACATAACTGGGCAGTTTCTGCCCACGTCGCTGACTGATGGGCAGGCCGGCCAGTTGGCGAATGGCCGGGAAATAGTCCGATTGCACGAAATCCATGGGCGGCAGATCAGGGTTGAGCAAGCCGTTCTCGCGACCCACCGCCAGGTTGCCTTCGGCAAAGTCCAGGTTACACACCTCCCGCGCACCACCGGCCGCGGCGCTCAGGCCCACGCCGCAGGTGTAGGCGAACAGGTTCAGCACGCTTTTGTGACGGCTGTGTTCCTTGACCCAGCCCCGGGCGTTGCGCAGGTCGAGAAAGAGCAATGGATCCTGCCCGGCATGGCGCCCGCGCACGCGGTAGTTCAAGCCCCATTCATGGCCGACAAGGTCTTGCACGGCAGCTTCGTCTGCTTGGTAAACGGTGTCTTGGCGGTCGATGCGCGAATTGCCCCGGGCGCGATCGTTGTAGACCAGCAGGGTGTTCAGGCCCAGGTACTCGTTGACGATACCGTGCAGTTGCAGCAAGGCATCGCGTTCCAGCGACTGATGGAAACTCTGCACCAGCAATTGTGGGCCGTAGCGGTCGACCGTCAGGCCGGGGGCGCCTTCCTGGCTGCCATGGAACAGGCGATAGCAATCGGTGCCTTGCTGGTGCAATTGGCCGAGCAGGTCCTGACGCTGATCGAGGGCGGCGCGCAGCGCCTGATTCAAGGAAGACATGCCGGGCGCGCCTTAGAGAAATGAGGCGCGGGAGTTTAGCAGTTATGCATACTCGGGTTGGGATTGCATACGGATCTGAAGCCGGGCACCGACCTGTGGCGAGGGATGTACTGTAGGAGCTGCCGAAGGCTGCGATCTTTATCTTTCACTTGAGATTCAAGTGTAAGAACAAGATCGCAGCCTTCGGCAGCTCCTACAGGTCCAGCGCAAGCAAGCTCCCTCGCCACAGACTCTTGTGCTGCTGGCTCAGCGATTGAGCCGCTTATCGATCAGCCCCTCCACCACGCTCGGATCGGCCAGGGTCGAGGTGTCGCCGAGGCTGTCGAGCTCGTTGCAGGCAATTTTGCGCAGGATGCGCCGCATGATCTTGCCCGAGCGAGTCTTGGGCAGTGCCGGCGCCCACTGGATCAGTTCCGGTTTGGCGAAGCTGCCGATCTCCTTGCTGACGTGGTCCAGCAGTTCCTTTTTCAACGCGTCGTTGGCCTCGATGCCGTCCATCGGCGTGACGAAAGCGTAGATGCCCTGGCCTTTGAGGTCATGGGGGTAACCGACCACTGCTGCTTCGGCGATGTTGTCGTGTAGCACCAAGGCACTTTCTATTTCGGCAGTGCCGATGCGGTGCCCGGAGACGTTGATCACATCGTCGATGCGCCCGGTGATCCAGTAATCGCCATCTTCGTCTCGACGGGCGCCGTCGCCGGTGAAGTAATAGCCTGGGTAGGGCTTGAAGTAGGTGTCGACCATGCGTTGATGATCGCCATACACGCTGCGAATCTGCCCCGGCCAGCTTGCCTTGATCGCCAGCACACCGCTGCCGGCACCATTGATTTGCTTGCCCGTTTCATCCAGCAATACCGGTTGCACGCCGAACATCGGTCGGGTGGCGCAGCCCGGCTTGAGCCGCGGTGCACTCACCAGCGGGCTGAGCATGATGCCGCCGGTTTCGGTCTGCCACCAGGTGTCGACAATCGGGCAGCGCTGTTCGCCCACCACGTTGAAGTACCATTCCCACGCCTCTGGATTGATCGGCTCACCGACGCTGCCGAGTAATCGCAGGCTTTTGCGCGACGTTTCCTGCAGCGGCCTGGCCCCTTCACGCATCAGCGCCCGTAGGGCGGTCGGGGCCGTGTAGAAAATATTGACTTGATGCTTGTCGATCACCTGCCAGAAACGCGAACTGCTGGGGTAGCTGGGCACGCCTTCGAAGATCAGCGTGGTGGCGCCGTTGGCCAACGGTCCGTAGACGATATAGCTGTGGCCGGTGACCCAGCCGACATCGGCGGTACACCAGAACACTTCGTTGTCGCGGTAGTCCAGTACGTACTTGAATGTCATCGCCGCTTGCAGCAGATAACCGCCGGTGGTGTGCAGCACACCTTTGGGTTTGCCGGTACTGCCGGAGGTGTAGAGGATGAACAGCGGGTCCTCGGCGTCCATCGGTTCCGGCGGGCAATCGTCGCTCATGTCATGCATGGCCTGGTGGTACCAAAGGTCGCGGCCTTCGACCCAGGCCACTTCGCCCTGAGTGCGCTCGACCACCAGCACGGTGCTGACGTTGGGGCAACTTGCCAGGGCCTTATCGACATTGCGCTTGAGCGGTATGAATCGTCCGCCGCGCACGCCTTCGTCGGCCGTGATCACGGTGCGGCAATCGGCGTCGAGAATCCGGTCGCGCAGCGAATCCGGCGAAAAGCCGCCGAACACGACCGAATGCACGGCGCCAATGCGGGTGCAGGCAAGCATGGCGTAGGCCGCCTCCGGGATCATCGGCATGTAGATGCAGACGCGGTCGCCTTTCTTCACGCCGCGGCTTTTCAGCACGTTGGCCAGGCGGCAAACATGGTGATGAAGTTTTCTGTAGGTGATTTCTGCCGATTCGGCGGGGTTGTCGCCTTCCCAGATGATCGCTGTCTGGTCGCCACGTGTATCCAGATGGCGGTCGATGCAATTGGCGCTGACATTCAGTTGGCCCCCGGCGAACCAGGTGGCGTCGCCGATCTTGAGGTCATAGCGCTGGACGGTCTGCCAAGGCGTCATCCAGTCAAGAAAGCGCGTGGCTTGCTCGGCCCAGAAAGCGCTGGGGTGTTCGATGGATTCTTTGTAGAGCCGCGTGTACTCGTCCTGACTCAGTTGCGCAGCCCGGCGGACGGCATCGGCTTGGGGGTACTGGCTGATATCGAACATGACGGTTCCTTATTCTTGTTTTTGCGACAAGTCATAAAGATGCGCCCTGTGAATATCGAGTTCAAGTTGTACATGGAACCAGTGTGGGAGCGGGGCTTGCTCGCGAAGGCGCAATGTCTGTCACTTCAATATTGAATGTGCCGACGCTTTCGCGAGCAAGCCCGCTCCCACAGGGTAGTGCAACCGCAAGATCAGCCGCGATGACGCCCGCGGAAGTAGTTGATCAAACCCTGGGTGGAAGGGTCTTCGGCCGCGCTTTCTTCGCTGCCTACCAGACGGTTGTAAACGCCCTTGCCCAATTCCTTGCCCAGCTCCACGCCCCATTGGTCGAAAGCGTTGATGCCCCAGACCACGCTTTGCACGAACACTTTATGTTCATACAGCGCTACCAATGCGCCAAGGCGACGTGGGCTGATGCGTTCGACCACCAGGGTGTTGCTCGGACGGTTGCCCGGGATCACCTTGTGGGAGGCCAGTTTCTGTACGTCTTCTTCACTCGCGCCTTTGTCACGCAGTTCCGCTTCGGCTTCGGCGCGGGTCTTGCCCAGCATCAGCGCCTGGCTCTGGGACAGGCAGTTGGCGTACAGCCACTGGTGGTGATCGGACACCGGGTTGAAGCTGACGATCGGCACGATGAAGTCCGCCGGGATCAACTGGGTGCCCTGATGCAGCAACTGGTGGTAGGCGTGCTGACCATTGCAACCGACGCCGCCCCAGATCACAGGCCCGGTGTCGGTCGACACCGGCGTGCCGTCCTGGCGCACGCTCTTGCCGTTGGATTCCATGTCCAGTTGCTGCAAGTGCTTGGTGATGTTGCGCAGGTAGTGGTCGTACGGCAGGATCGCGTGGCTTTGCGCGCCCCAGAAGTTGCCGTACCACACGCCCAGCAGCGCCAGCAGCACCGGCATGTTCTGTTCGAACGGCGCGCTCTGGAAGTGCTGGTCCATGGAATAGGCGCCGGAGAGCAATTCCTTGAAGTTCGACATGCCGATGGCCAGGGCGATCGGCAAACCGATGGCCGACCACAGCGAGTAGCGCCCGCCGACCCAATCCCACATCGGGAAGATGTTTTCTTCGCGGATGCCGAAGGCCACGGCGGCGGCGTTATTACTCGACACGGCGATGAAGTGGCGGTACAGCTCCGCTTCGGAACCGCCCTGGGCCAGGTACCAGGCACGGGCAGCCTGGGCGTTCTTCAGGGTTTCGAGGGTGTTGAAGGATTTCGACGAGACGATGAACAGCGTGGTCTCGGCGCGCAACTTCATGGTCAGCTCATGGAACTCGCTGCCGTCGATGTTCGCCAGGTAGTGACAGCGCACGCCTTTTTGCGCGTAAGACAGCAGCGCTTCGGAGACCAGTTCCGGGCCGAGGAAAGAGCCACCGATGCCGATGTTCACCACGTCGGTAATCGGTTTCTCGGTATAGCCGCGCCACAGGCCGTCATGGATGCGGCCCACCAGATCGGTGATCTGGTTCAGCACCTTGTGCACGTCGGGCATCACGTCGACGCCGCTCACCAGCAATTTATCGCCCACCGGCCGGCGCAGCGCGGTGTGCAGGGCCGGGCGATTTTCGGAGGCATTGACGATTTCGCCTTCGAACAGCGCCTGGATCGCCCCCTTGAGGTCGACTTCATTGGCCAGGCACACCAGCAGGTCACGGGTCTGGGCGTTGATCAGGTTTTTTGAGTAGTCGAGAAACAGGCCGCAGCTCGACAGGGTGAATTGATTGAAACGCTGCGGATCGGCATGGAACGCTTCGCGCATGCTGAAATCCTGCATGGCTTTGCGGTGGTCATTCAGCGCTTGCCAGGCAGGCAGAGCGGTCACGTCATGAGGGGTTCGGTAGTACGCCATCGCTGCGGGTTTCCTTTTTACTTGAACGACCTTTTGTACACTAAAAATTCCGGCATGGCCTCAGGTGGGCGGCCGGACAACTGCGTCGACACGATCTATGGGCACAGGGCGACTACAGTAAACCTCGCGTTGCGATCTGTCTTGGCTTTGTCAGACCGTTTCCCGGTACTTTTTTATACAACAGGGGCGGGATTGGTCCGACAGACGGAAGTGCGGCGAGGTTAGTCGAAGAGGTGCTTTCGCTGTGGGAGCGGGCTTGCTCGCGAAGGCGGAGTGTCAGTCACATCAATATTGAATGTACCGACGCTTTCGCGAGCAAGCCCGCTCCCACAGGGATTTATCAGATTGATCAGGCGAGCTGCACCGGGATGGCATTGCTGGTGTGGCTCAGTTCGTTGCCTGGAGCCATGTACAACATGCGGGGCTTGAAGTTGACCAGTTCGGCTTCGCTGTAATGGGCGTAGGCGCAGATGATCACCCGATCACCCACCTTGGCCTTGTGCGCCGCAGCGCCGTTGACCGAAATCATTCGCGAGCCTTCTTCGCCACGGATCGCGTAGGTGGTGAAGCGTTCACCGTTGTCGACGTTGTAGATCTGGATCTGTTCGTATTCGCCGATACCCGACAGGTCCAGCCACTCACCATCAATGGCGCAGGAGCCTTCATAGTCGAGCACGGCGTGAGTGACTTCGGCGCGGTGCAGCTTGGCCTTGAGCATGATGGCGTGCATGAATGTTTCCTCTGGTCGGGTCCGAACGGCGGGCAGTTTGCCCGAAGGCTACTGAAGCGGCAATAACACTGCAGTACCCTTGTGGGAGCGGGCTTGCTCGCGAAGGCGTCGGCACATTCAACATCGATGTGACAGATACACCGCTTTCGCGAGCAAGCCCGCTCCCACAGGGTTTTGTGGTATTCAGGCGGGCGTGTCGAGGTCCAGGTGCAGGTTGTCGATCAACCGTGTGGTGCCCAGGAATGCAGCCACCAGTATCACCAGGTCACGGTCCTCGGCGGTGGCCGGACGCAAGGTTCGGGCATGGCGAACTTCCAGATAATCCGGGCGCAGTCCGGCGGTTTCCAGTTGCTTGATTTGCTCGGCCACCAGCGCCGGGAAATCCCGCCGCCCCAGCCTGATCGCCTCGGCAATCTGGCTCAGGCTGCGATAGACCACGGGCGCCACAGCGCGTTGTTCCGGGCTGAGGAAGCCGTTGCGCGACGACAGCGCCAGGCCGTCCTCGGCGCGAACGGTCGGCTCGCCGATGATCTGGATCGGCATGTTCAGGTCATGGACCAGCGCGCGGATCACCGCCAGTTGTTGGAAGTCCTTCTGGCCGAACACCGCAAGGTCGGGCTGGACCATATTGAACAGCTTGCTGACCACGGTCGCCACGCCCTCGAAATGCCCAGGACGGCTGGCGCCGCACAGGCCTTCAGACAATTGCGGGACACTGACACGGGTCTGCCCGGCCATGCCGTCGGGGTACATTTCTTCAACGGTCGGTGCGAACAGCAGATGGCAGCCGGCCTGGAGCAGCTTTTCCTGATCGGCGGCGAGGGTGCGTGGGTATTTGTCCAGGTCTTCGCCGGCGCCGAACTGCAGCGGGTTGACGAAAATGCTTGCCACCACAAAGTCGGCCCGCTGCGCCGCTTTGGTGACCAGCGCCATATGGCCGCTGTGCAGGTTGCCCATGGTCGGCACGAAAGCGATGCGTTTGCCTTCGCTGCGGGCGCGGGCCACGGCGGCCCGCAGTTCGCGTACGGTTTTGACGGTGTTCATGCAGAAAATCCGTGCTCGACGCCAGGGAAGGTCACCGCCTTGACTTCGGCAACATAGGCGCCCAGGGCGGCCTGGATGGTGGCTTGCCCGGTCATGAAGTTCTTCACGAACTTGGGCACGCGACCGGTGATCGACAAGCCGAGCATGTCGTGCAGCACCAGTACCTGGCCGTCGGTGGCGCTGCCGGCGCCGATGCCGATCACCGGGATCTTCACCGCCTGGGTGATTTCTTCTGCCAGTTCGCTGGGCACGCATTCGAGCAGTAACATCGCTGCGCCCGCCTGCTCCAGCGCGATCGCATCGGCGCGCATTTGACGTGCCTGGTTTTCACTGCGGCCCTGGACCTTGTAGCCACCGAGGATGTTCACCGCTTGGGGCGTCAAGCCCAGGTGTGCGCACACCGGGATGCCGCGTTCGGCCAGCAAGCGAATGGAATCGGCCAGCCACAACGCGCCTTCGATTTTCACCATGTGGGCGCCGGCCTGCATCAGGAGGGCGCTGTTGGTCATGGTCTGTTCGAGGGTGGCATAGGCCATGAATGGCAGGTCGGCGAGGATCAGGGCATCGGTGTTACCGCGTTTGACGGCGGCCACATGGTAGGCCATTTCGGCGGTGGTCACCGGCAGTGTGCTGTCGTGACCTTGCAGCACCATGCCGAGGGAATCGCCCACCAGCAGCACTTCGACACCGGCCTCGTTGCAGGCGTGGGCGAACGTTGCGTCATAGCAGGTCAGCATGGTGATTTTTTCACCTTTTTGCTTGAGACCTTGCAGCGTGGTCAGGGTAATAGCTGGCATGAAAAAGTCCTCATTAGGCGCTCGTGATCGACTGCGAGTAACGCGCATGATGGGTCATTTATACAGGCGCACCTTCTATGTGTGGTGCTTGTAAGGCCTGGATTGCGCCCTTTAGCGCCGCGTTGGCGGCAACGGGACGCCTATAGTCGTGAGGAGCACCCGGGAAGTCAATTGGATGTGTTACCGCCGGGTGTTACCGAGGTTACTGATGCGTTTCAGCTTGGGGGAGCGCCCCGGATGTGACTGTCCGGTACCGAAACCTGTGGGAGCGAGCTTGCTCGCGATGGCGGTGTGTCAGTCGCCCTGGATGCTGGATGTGCCGACGCTATCGCGAGCAAGCTCGCTCCCACAGGGGATGGTCTTCGTCAGTGGGAGGGCAGGCGTTCCAGGCCGACAAATGGGCACGCGGCAAGCAGGTCCTTGAGCAAGCGTCCGTCGGCCAGGCGCAGATCGGCGGGGGCGAGTTCGGCCAGTGGGTACAGGACAAAGGCCCGGGCCTGCATGTGGTAGTGGGGAACCTTGAGGCGGGGCTCGTCGATCAGGCGATCGCCGAACAGCAGGATGTCCAGGTCCAGGGTTCGTGGGCCCCAGCGCTCGAGACGTTCGCGGCCCTGGCCGGTTTCGATCGCTTGCAGTGCATCAAGCAGGTCCAGCGGCGTCAGGCGGCTGTCCAGCGCCGCCACCGCATTGGTATAACGTGGCTGGCCGGGCAGCAGGGAGTCGCTTTGGTAGAACGCTGATACGCCCGCCAGTTGTGTGTCGGGCAGTTGCGCCAGCGCCTGGATAGCGCTGCGCAATTGTTCGGCGGGCTCGGCGAGGTTGCTGCCCATGCCGATGTAGAGGCGCTCCATCGATTACTCGTCCGAGGCGCTCGGGACACCGGCACGTTTGCGCTTGGCGCCGCTGCTGCGACGACGCTTGCGCGGGCCGCTGGCGCCCTCGTCCTTGCCGCTGAGTTCGCGGATCATCTCGCGGCGCTCGCTGTCGTTGGCGTCCTGGTAATCGGTCCACCATTCACCCAGGCCATCGGTTTGTTCGCCGGCGCTTTCACGCAACAGCAGGAAGTCGTAGCCAGCCCGGAAACGCGGGTTGTCCAGCAGCAGGTCGGCACGTTTGCCGCTGCGCCGTGGCAGGCGTTCCTGCATGTCCCAGATTTCGCGGATCGGCATCGTGAAGCGTTTTGGAATCGCGATACGTTGGCACTGTTCGCTGATCAGCTCGTGGGCAGCTTCCTGCATGGCGGGGATCGGCGGCATGCCGCGCTCCTGCAGGCGCAGCACTCGGGCCGGGAGGGCCGGCCAGAGCAGTGCGGCAAACAGGAAGGCCGGGGTCACCGGTTTGTTCTGCTTGATACGCAGATCGGTGTTGATCAGCGCTTCGCTGATCAGGGTGTGGGTGTAGGTCGGGTTGTACTCCAGCGCTTCGGCGCTGGCCGGGAACAGCGGGTCGAACAGTTGCAGGTCCACCAGCATTTCAAAGGTGTCCGCCGCGTTGCCCGACAGAAACAGCTTGAGCACTTCCTCGAACAGGCGCGCCGACGGGATCTCCCGCAGCATCGGCGCCAGTTCGCGAATCGGTGTGGCACTGTGTTTTTCGATGCCGAAATCCAGTTTGGCGGCGAAACGCACGGCTCGCAGCATGCGCACCGGGTCTTCCTGGTAGCGCTGCTTGGGGTCGCCGATCAGGCGGATCAGGCGGTTACGGATGTCATGTACGCCATTGGCGTAGTCAAGGATGCGCTCGCTGACAGGGTCGTAATACAGGGCGTTGATGGTGAAGTCGCGGCGTTGTGCGTCTTCTTCCAGCGTGCCATAGACGTTATCGCGCAGGATGCGCCCGCTCTCGTTGCGTGAAGACTGGTTGCTGTCTTCTTCTTCATCGCTTTGGGGGTGGTTGGCGCGGAATGTTGCCACTTCGATGATTTCGCGGCCGAAGTGGATGTGGACCAGCTTGAAGCGCCGGCCAATGATCCGTGCGTTGCGAAACTCGGCCCGGATCTGTTCCGGCGTGGCGCTGGTGGCGACGTCGAAATCCTTGGGCGTGATGTTGAGCAGCATGTCACGCACGCACCCGCCCACCAGATAAGCCTGGTAACCGGCGTTCTGCAGGCGTTCGACGATGTTCACCGCGTAACGGCTGAACTGGGCCTTTTGCAACGAATGCTGGCCACTGTTGAGCACTTCAGGCGTGCTGCGAATGTGTTGCGTACGACGCAAGGGAGAACGGAATGACTGGAACAGCTTCTTCAGCATGGGATGCACTGTTTGAAGGAATATTCGGCCAAAAACGAAGAGTGACCGCATGATGGGCGGGGATTCTAGCATTTAGTCGAGGGATGGTGTAGGACGGAGCAGTTTTGAGCTGCAAGCTTGAGCGACAAGCCTTGTAGGCTTCAAGGAAGGGGAATGCCGGAAACCACAGGGGGAGCCGAAGCTCCCCCAGAATTAGTTGCGTGCTCTGTTTTTATTATTGATTTCGGGCTTCTTGTTTTTGTTGAGTGCCCGCGCCACGAGGTCTTCCCTGCGTGGCACTCCCATTCGGGAGTCAAGAGCAAACGGATTGCTTTGGTCGCTGTGTTGCAGTGATCAACCGATCCAACCAGTTCAGGCACCTGTCTTGAGACAGTTTTATTGTTCTCGGCCTGGTCGTGGGGCAAGCCCCAAATACAACGCCTCTCCAAAAGAATCAGTTAGCTGCGCCTCTCGCCGTCTTGTTTTTATTGTGCGTGAGTCGATTCGTCTTATTTTTATTGTCGTTTACATGGCTTGTTATTGTTCTTGTACCAAAGCTATAGCAGGGTGCGTGCCAACTTTTGCGAGCCCCAGTAAAACCGGGGGGGTTATGATTTTCCGTTGTTGCCGGGGCGAAAAAAAGCCGGGGTTTCGTTACCGTAAACCCCGGCTTCTGTTACGTGAAAAAAGCTGAGGTAACAGTTTTTTCACATTCCCTGTGGGAGCGAGCTTGCTCGCGATGGGGGATCAGCTTGCCTATGGCGCGACTGACACACCGCTATCGCGAGCAAGCTCGCTCCCACACAGTCAGCTTTCGCTGGCGACCCCGGTCTTGCGGCGAGGGATACCCAAGCGCTGCCGGCGTTCCCACAGGCATTTGCGACTAACCCCCAGCTTGCGTGCCAGTTCGGTCTCAGTCATGTGGTCCTGGTGTTCGAGGACGAAATGCTGGAAGTAATCTTCCAGGGACAAGTCTTCGGTCGGTTCGTGACTGGAGTTGTTGGCCCCTCCCTGTTGGGGGGCCAGGCCGATGAACTCTTCATCGTCCAGGTCACTCAGCTCGATGTCGATGCCCAGCAGGTCCGCCGAGATTTCCGGGCTCTCGCACAGGATCACTGCACGCTCTACCGCGTTTTCCAGCTCTCGAACGTTACCCGGCCAGGCGTAGTGACGAATGGCCTGTTCAGCGTCCGGGGCGAACTTGAGATCGGTGCGGTTGACCCGTGCGCTCTGGCGGGCAAGGAACGCATTGGCGATTTCGTTGACGTCGGCGCCACGCTCGCGCAGGGCCGGCAACTTGAGGGCGATGACGTGCAAGCGGTAATACAGGTCCTCACGGAACTGGCCGATTTTCGCCAGGCTCTTGAGGTCACGGTGAGTAGCGGCGATCAGGCGCACATCGACTTTCTGCGACTGCACCGACCCGACCCGCCGGATCTCGCCTTCCTGAAGCACCCGCAGCAAACGTGCCTGGGCTTCAAGGGGCAGCTCACCGATTTCATCGAGGAACAGCGTCCCGCCGTCCGCGGCCTCCACCAGCCCGGCGCGCCCGGCGCTGGCGCCGGTGAACGCGCCTTTTTCATGGCCGAAGAGTTCGGACTCGATCAGGCTTTCCGGAATCGCCGCACAGTTCACCGAAATCATCGGGGCCTTGGCCCGTCGGGACAGGTTGTGCAGCGCCCGGGCGACCAACTCCTTGCCGGTGCCGGATTCGCCCTGGACCAGGACATTGGAGTCGGTGGGCGCCACTTTGCGGATCTTGCTGTACAAGTCCTGCATGGGCGGGCAAGAGCCGATGATGCCGATTTCGCCGTTATGGTTGCCGGCGCCGACTTTGGCCGAGGCTGCCGTCTTGCTCGCGGGTTCCGGCGTATTGTTGGTCGCCGTTTGTCGGTCGCGCAGGATGCGGGCCACGGCCTGGAGCATCTCGTCGTGGTCAAACGGCTTGGCGATGTAGTCCACCGCGCCCATTTTCATGGAGTCCACCGCCGAGCGCAGGCTGGCATAACTGGTCATGATCAGCACCGGCGTGCCCTGGCCGAGCTTGATCAGCTCGGTGCCGGGGGCGCCTGGCAAGCGCAGGTCGCTGACGATCAGGTCAAACGTTGGAATGCTGAAACGTTCTTGTGCTTCCTGCACTGAACCGGCTTCGCTGACCTGGTACTGATTGCGTTCCAGCAGGCGGCGCAAGGCGGAGCGGATAATTGTTTCGTCTTCGACGATCAAAATGTGCGGCATTGATTCGATTCTCTCGACGGTCTCAGTTCACAGCGGACGTCGCTTCGACATGACGCGGCAAGGTCACCCGTATACGGGTGCCGCGTTGGCTTTGTACATCGGCCGGGCTGTCGATGGTGATTTGTCCATAATGCTCTTCAACGATGGAATAGACCAGTGCAAGGCCCAGACCGGTGCCTTCGCCCGGGTCCTTGGTGGTGAAGAAAGGTTCGAACAATCGGTCCATGATGTTCTGTGGAATACCGCTGCCTTCGTCTTCGACGATCAGGTCGATCGTGTGTTCGCTGGCTTCGCTCTTGACCCGCACCGCACTGCCCGCAGGTGAGGCGTCGCGGGCGTTGGACAACAGGTTGATCAGTACCTGGGCGAGCCGCTGAGGATCGCCGTCGACCCAATGGTCCGGGTCACACAGGTTGAAGAATTGCACCTCGAAATTGCGCCGGTTAAGGGCCAGCAGACCAATGGCGTCCTGGGCCACTTCGGCCAGACAGACGGGCTCATCGTTGTGCTGGTGGCCGCCGGCATGGGCGAAGCTCATCAGCGACTGGACGATGCGCGACACCCGCTTGGTCTGTTCGAGGATCTGGCCGCTGATTTCCGTCAGCTCGCCATCGTCCTCGCGCTCTTCGCGCAGGTTTTGCGCCAGGCAGGCGATGCCGGTGATCGGGTTGCCGATTTCGTGGGCCACCCCGGCGGCCAGCCGGCCAATGCTTGCCAAGCGTTCGGAGTGAACCAGTTTGTCTTCGAGCATCTGAGTGTCGGTGAGGTCTTCCACCAGCAGTACCAGGCCGCTGTTACCCGGCGCCAGTGGCTCGTCGATCGCCGCTTTGTGCAGGTTCAACCAGCGAGTCTGGCCATCGAGGGCCAGGTGCTGCTTGTGCAAATGCTCATCCGGCAGGTCGATGAAGCCTTGCAGCAGGCCTTTCCACGGCTCACTCAGGGTGCTCAGGCGCGAACCGACCACGCGCTGGGCGGCGATTCCGGTCAGTTCTTCCATCGCCTTGTTCCACATCAGAATTTCCTGGTCCTTGGCCAGGGAGCACACGCCCATCGGCAGCTCCTGCAAGGTCTGGCGGTGGTAGCGGCGCAAGGCGTCGAGTTCAGCGGCAAGGCCGGTGAGGCGCGAGTGGTAGTCCTCCAGGCGGCTCTCGATGAAGTGGATGTCCTCCGTCACATAGTTCTCGCCGCCGGCCTTGTAGGGCAGGAACGTCTCGACCATGTCCTGGGCCACGCTGGGGCCCATCAGGCCGGACAGGTTGGCTTCGATCCGGTCCCGCAGGCGACGCAAGGCGTATGGACGGCGTTCATCGAAGGGCAGGTAGAGGTCGCGCAGGGCCTGTTCGACTTCCTTTTGCGCAGCCTTGGCACCCAGGGGCTTGGCCAGTTGCGTGGCGAACTCCTGGGGCGAGGCGGCGTGCAGCTCTCGCCGCTGGGGGCGGCGAACATTGTCCACCGCGCAGGCTTCGGCGGCGCTGGCCTCTTCGCTGCTGGCGTTGGTGAACAGCGAAATCAGGGTGAACATCAGCACGTTCGCCGCCAGCGAGGCGATGGCCGCCATGTGCCAACTGGTGTCGTCGAGCACGTAGATCATGTTCAGCAGTGGAATATAGAACCCTTGCATGTTGCCCAGCAGTGGCAACAGCATGGCGACCAGCCACACCAGGATCCCCGCCAGCAGACCGGCGATAAAGCCACGGCGGTTGGCAGTTGGCCAATACAGCACCGACAGTACGCCGGGCAGGAACTGCAAGGTGGCGACGAACGCGACAATGCCGAGGTTGGCCAGGTCCTGTCCGTCTCCCAGCATCAGGTAAAAGCCGTAGCCGGCCATGATGATGGCGACGATGAGTGCGCGGCGGGTCCATTTCAGCCAGCGGTAGATATTGCCCTCGGCCGGCGGCTGGTAGAGCGGTAGCACCAGATGGTTGAGGGCCATGCCCGACAGCGCCAGCGTGGTGACGATGATCAGGCCGCTGGCCGCCGACAGGCCACCGATGTAGGCCAGCAACGCCAGGGCCTTGCTGTTGGCGGCGATGCCGATGCCGAGGGTGAAATACTCAGGGTTGGTACTGGCGCCCAGCTTCAGTCCGGCCCACAGGATCAGCGGCACCGCCAGGCTCATCAGCAGCAGGAACAGCGGCAGGCCCCAGCTCGCGCTCACCAGCGAGCGCGGGTTGAGGTTTTCGGTAAAGGTCATGTGGTACATGTGCGGCATGACGATCGCTGACGCGAAGAACACCAGCAACAGCGTGCGCCACGGGCCTTCCTGCAGAGGTGTGTGCAGGGCGGCGAGGGCGGTCTGGTTCTGCAGCAGCCAGAGCTCCAGTTGTTGCGGGCCATCGAAGACGCCGTACAGGGCATAGAGGCCGACGCCGCCGATGGCGATCAGTTTGATCACCGATTCGAAGGCGATGGCGAACACCAGGCCTTCGTGTTTCTCCCGGGTGGCGATGTGGCGAGAACCGAAGAAAATCGTGAAGAGGATGATCAGGGCGCAAAAACTCAGGGCGACCCGGTGTTGCACCGGTTCGCGGGTGAGGATGCTGATGGAGTCAGCCACCGCCTGGATCTGCAGGGCCAGCAAAGGCAGTACGCCCACCAGCATGAAAATCGTGGTCAGCGCGCCGGCCCAGGTGCTGCGAAAGCGAAAGGCGAACAGGTCGGCCAGGGATGATAGCTGGTAGGTGCGGGTGATTTTCAGGATCGGGTAGAGCAACACGGGCGCCAGCAGGAATGCCCCCGATACACCGAGGTAACTGGACAGAAAACCGTAGCCGTACTGATAGGCCAGCCCGACCGTGCCATAGAACGCCCATGCGCTGGCGTAGACGCCCAGCGATAGGGTATAGGTCAGCGGGTGACGGATGATCGCCCGGGGGATCATGCCCCGTTCGCTGATCCAGGCTACGCCGAACAGCACTGCCAGGTAGGCGGCGCTGATCAGGATCATCTGGGTCAGGCTAAAGCTCATCGGCATCTTTTTGGCTCTGCAGGATGAAGGTCACGACAATCAGGATCAGCCACAGCAGATAGGGCCGATACCAGGCACCCGTGGCGTCGATCCACCAATCCATGATGGCCGGGGAGAACAGATAAATCCCCACTACCAGGAGCAGGACCAAGCGATAGATGTACATCCCGGCCTCTCTTTTTTAAGCGCGTGCCCGAAAACGTGCGGCGATGGTAACGGATGAGCGCCAGGCTGCAAGCGTCGTCAATGTATTTGCGCCTCTGGCAGGGTCAGTGTGCGCGGGATCTTCCCCGCATCCCAGTGGCGGATGCCCCAGTCCAGCACTTCCCTGGGATTGCCGCCGACCCGTTCGCCGTCCGGTAGCTGGCCCAGCGCGCGCAATGCCCGTAACAGCAACGGCGTGGCCTGGTCGGCCGTCAGTGGGGGCGAACGGTAGGACTTTCCGAGCTTGTGCCCATCCGGTTGGGTGATCAGTGGCACATGCAGGTAGCGCGGTTGTGACAGCCCGAGCAGCTCTTGCAGATAGAGCTGGCGCGGTGTGGAGTCCAGCAGGTCGGCCCCGCGCACGATATCGGTGACCCCTTGCCAGGCATCGTCCAGCACTACGGCCAGTTGATAGGCGTAGAGCCCGTCGCGACGACGGATCACAAAGTCGCCGACCTCGCGGCCCAGGTGTTGGCGATACTCACCTTGTACCCGGTCGATGAAGTGATATTCCAGCTCGGGGACGCGCAAACGGATGGCCGCGTCCTGGGCGTCGTGCCCGGCGTTGCGGCACAGTCCCGGATAGATGCCCTGATAAGGCTCCAATTGTTTGCGCGAGCAGGTGCAGGCATAGGCCAGGCCTTGGCTGAGCAGGCGGTTGATGACCTGATCGTAGGCCTCATGACGCTCACTCTGGCGGACCATCTGACCGTCCCACTCAAACCCGTAGCTTTGCAATGCCTGCAAAATGGCCGCTTGGGCGCCAGGCTCTTCCCGTGGCGGGTCGAGGTCCTCCATGCGCAACAACCAGCGCCCGCCCACGGCCCGGGCATCCAGGTAGGACGCCAGCGCGGCGACCAGCGAGCCGAAGTGCAGATGGCCGCTGGGCGTGGGGGCGAAGCGACCGATGTAGGGGGAGGTGGGAGTCATGGGGCGTATGTTACTGAGTCCAGCCGGGCAGAAACACACATCTCGCGATCACGATATCTCCTGTGGGAGCGGGCTTGCTCGCGAAAGCGGTGTGTCCGTTGAAGTATAGGTTGAATGATTCATCGCCTTCGCGAGCAAGCCCGCTCCCACAAAGTCGCCAGGCTTGGAGAACGTTTCAGAAACAAAAACGGAGCGTGTGAACGCTCCGTTTTTGTTACAGCCCAGACAATTACTTGCCGACCTGTTTTTCCTTGATTTCCGCCAGGGTCTTGCAGTCGACACACATGTCGGCGGTCGGACGTGCTTCCAGTCGCTTGACGCCGATCTCGACGCCGCAGGACTCGCACCAACCGTATTCTTCATCTTCGATCAGTTGCAACGTCTTGTCGATTTTCTTGATGAGCTTGCGCTCACGGTCGCGGGCGCGCAGTTCGAGGCTGAATTCTTCTTCCTGACTGGCACGGTCGGCCGGGTCGGGGAAGTTCGCCGCGTCGTCTTTCATGTGATCCACGGTGCGGTCGACTTCCTGCATCAAGTCCTGTTTCCACTTGTTCAGGATCTTGGTGAAGTGCGCGCGCATGGGGGCGCCCATGTATTCTTCGCCGGCTTGCGGGACATATGGCTCAAACCCGCTGAGCGACTGATTTTGATTCTGCTTTGCTTGGGTGGGCATGAATGGACCGCCTCTACTCTTGTAATCCACTACGCAGGATTGCTCCATCACCGACACCTGCCGGCCCTGCGGCTGCAAGCGGGCGAACTTACCAGATCAAATCGGGCCGCGCTACTCCCGGTTGTCGAGCCTGCGGCGGCCGGGGCTTGCGGAGCGTGGTTGGGTTCGGTCTGGTTGGGCAGCAAACCCGCTCAATGCTTGATTCTAGTCAAGCCTGGGCCAATTGCCGGAGTCATTTCCTGCAATCCGACGGCTCAGACCTCTTTGGGTTCGCGCTCGTTCCCGCAGTTGTTTCTGACTTGGACAGAGAGTTGGGTAGAATCGGTTCTTTTCCCGTTGAAGGAAGGCTAATGGCTCAGCCCTACAGTGCGCGTAGCCGCGCCATCGAACCTTTCCATGTGATGGCGCTGCTGGCCCGCGCCAATGAATTGCAGGCCGCCGGGCACGATGTCATCCACCTGGAGATCGGCGAGCCGGATTTCACCACGGCGGAGCCGATCATCCAGGCTGGCCAGGCCGCACTGGCGGCGGGAAAGACCCGTTACACGGCGGCGCGTGGCATTCCCGAATTGCGCGAAGCCATCGCCGGTTTCTATGGGCAGCGTTACGGTGTGGACATAGACCCGCGGCGTATTCTGGTCACGCCGGGCGGATCCGGCGCGTTGCTGCTGGCCAGCGCTTTGCTGGTGGACCCGGGCAAGCACTGGCTGCTGGCTGACCCCGGTTACCCCTGCAACCGCCACTTCCTGCGGCTGGTGGAAGGCGCGGCTCAATTGGTGCCGGTCGGCCCGGACGTCCGCTACCAACTGACCCCGGACCTGGTGAACCGCCACTGGGACCACAACAGTGTGGGCGCGTTGGTCGCCTCGCCGGCCAACCCCACCGGGACGATTCTCAGTCGGGACGAACTGGCCGGGCTGTCCAAGGCAATCAAGAGCCACAACGGTCACTTGGTGGTGGATGAGATCTATCACGGCCTGACTTACGGCACTGATGCTGCGAGCGTGCTGGAAGTCGACGACGAGGCTTTTGTTCTGAATAGTTTTTCCAAGTATTTCGGCATGACCGGCTGGCGGCTGGGTTGGCTGGTGGCGCCTTCGGCGGCCGTGGGTGAGCTGGAAAAGCTGGCGCAGAACCTCTACATCAGTGCGCCGAGCATGGCCCAGTACGCGGCGTTGGCCTGTTTCGAACCGGCGACGATCGAAATATTCGAGCAACGCCGGGCCGAGTTCGCGCTGCGTCGCGACTTTCTGCTACCAGCCTTGCGTGAATTGGGTTTCGGCATTGCGGTGGAGCCAGAGGGCGCGTTTTACCTGTATGCCGACATTCGTGCATTCGGCGGCGACGCTTTTGCGTTCTGCCAGCACTTTCTGGAAACCGAACACGTGGCGTTCACGCCGGGGCTGGATTTCGGTCGTCACCAGGCTGGGCACCATGTGCGTTTCGCCTACACCCAGAGCCTGCCGCGGCTCCAGGAAGCGGTGGAGCGAATTGAGCGCGGACTGCGGAGCTGGCAAGGCTGATGCGTTTTTCACCTGCATTGGAAGAAGGCCGGTTGATTCGACGTTATAAGCGTTTTCTTGCCGATATCGAGACCGTTCATGGCGAACTGCTGACTATTCACTGTCCCAACACCGGCTCGATGCTCAACTGCATGGCCGAAGGCGCGCGAGTCTGGTTCAGTCGTTCCAGCGACCCCAAGCGCAAATTGCCCGGTACCTGGGAAATCGGCGAAACCCCTCAGGGGCGGCTGGCCTGCATCAATACCGCGCGAGCCAATCCGTTAATCGAGGAGGCCCTGCGTGCCGGGGTCATCAGCGAACTGAACGGTTTCACCGGGCTCAAGCGTGAAGTGGCTTACGGTCAGGAAAACAGCCGTATCGATTTTCGACTGGACTATGACGAAGGCTCTGCCTGGGTCGAAGTGAAAAGTGTCACGTTGGGGTTTAATGGCAACCGCGTGGCGGCGTTTCCCGATGCGGTGACCCTGCGAGGAGCCAGGCACCTGCGCGAACTCGCTCACTTGGCCCGGGACGGCGTGCGGGCGGTGCAGTTGTATTGTGTCAACCTGAGCGGAATCGACGCGGTGCGCCCGGCACAGGAAATCGACCCGGTGTACGCGGCGGCGTTGCGCGACGCTGTGGCTGCGGGTGTGGAAGTGCTGGCCTACGGGGTCACGTTGACGCCCGAGCAGATGTGGGTGGACCGCCGGTTACCGGTGTTGCTCGAACCGCTCCAGCTCGACCCAGATCCCTTGCTTGTCTTCCCGGCTGTCTAGCGCGGCCAGAAACTGCCCGGCGCAGGGGCCGGCGACGCATTCACCGCTTTCAATCAGAAACAGTGCGCCATGGGTGGCGCACTGGATCAGGCTGGCGCTGGGGTCGAGAAACTCGTCGGGTCGCCATTCCAGCGGCACGCCGCGGTGCGGGCAGCGGTTGAGATAGACATAAACCTGACCTGCGCGACGCACGGCCAGCAGCTTGCGCCCATCGATGTCGAAACCGCGACTGCCGCTGTCGGGCAATTCGGCACCAGTACAAAGAAACTTCATGTGCGTCTCTATGGTTGAGTGATCGAGTTTATGTGGGACCGAGCCTGCTCGCGATAGCAATCGATCAGTTAGCCGCAATGTGGTCGACACACCGCTATCGCGAGCAGGCTCGCTCCCACAGAGGTCACACCAAAAGGTTCATGCTTGACGGCTAAATGAAAACAATTATCAAATGGCGCCTCCTTCGCAGGGCTGAGGATACTTGGCCAGGCGGGTCCATGCTCGACCCTGTGGAAAACTTTTGAGGAAGCTGCCTGATGCGCCTGAATATCCGCGTTGTTGCGCTCTGTGTTGCGCTGCTGACTAACCAAGGGGCCACAGCGGCCGATTTGCCACAACGCTGGGTCAGTGCCGGCGGCGCACTGTCGGAATGGGTCAGTGCCTTGGGCGGAGAGTCGAAACTGGTGGGCGTGGACACCACCAGCCAGCATCCCGAAGCCTTGCGGGATTTGCCCAGCATCGGTTATCAGCGACAGCTGTCGGCCGAGGGGGTACTGAGCCTGCGTCCACAGATCCTCGTGGGCACCGAAGAAATGGGGCCGCCACCGGTACTGGCGCAGGTCCGCAGCGCCGGGGTACAGGTTGAACTGTTTTCGGCGACGCCGGACCTGCCGACCCTCCAGGGCAATCTGCGACACCTGGGGCAACTGCTGGGTGCCGAGGACCAAGCCGCGCAGTTGTTCGATCGTTATCAACAGCAGATCAGTCAGCAAAAAGCTCGGGTGAGCCAACTCCAGCTCAAACAAAAGGCCCCCGGCGTGTTGCTGTTGGTCGGGAGCGCCGGCGGCAAGCCGATGGTCGCTGGCCTGGGCACCTCCGCCGATTGGCTGGTGCAGCAGGCCGGTGGTCACAACCTGGCGACACATAAAGGTTACAAGTCATTTTCAGTGGAGACTCTGGCCAGCCTGAACCCCGAAGTTCTGGTGTTCGCCGATCGCGCGTTAAGTGGCGAGGAAGCACGTGCGGCGTTGTTCCGGGAAAACCCGATTCTCTCCTCCACTCGGGCCGCCAAGACCGGGCGCGTTATCGAGCTTGACCCGACACTGCTGGTCGGCGGGCTGGGCCCGCGGTTGCCGCAAAGCCTGGTGAAGCTGACCGCCGGTTTTTACCCGACCGAGCCGGCCAAGGCACCATGACCCCGTTGGTCAAGCCGCGCACGTTGTTCATGGGCCTGGGCCTGTTGTGCCTGCTGGCGATCTGGCTGTCCCTGGCCCTGGGGCCGGTGAGTTTGCCGCTGTTCGATACCTTGCGCGCCGCGTTGCGCCTGATGGGGTTGCCAGTGGCCGCCGAGGGGCTGGAGCAGGCCGAGCTGATCCTCGGTCAGATCCGTCTGCCGCGTACGCTGCTGGGGTTGGCGGTGGGTGGGGTTTTGGCGTTATCCGGGGTGGCGATGCAGGGGCTGTTCCGCAACCCGTTGGCCGACCCGGGACTGGTGGGGGTGTCCAGCGGTGCGGCGCTGGGCGCAGCGTTCGCCATTGTTGGTGGCTCGGCGCTGGGTGGCTTGCCCGAAGCGTTCGGCCCCTATGTGTTGTCGTTCTGTGCATTCCTCGGCGGGCTTGGGGTCACGGCATTGGTTTATCGCCTCGGCCGGCGCAACGGCCAGACCCATGTCGCGACCATGCTCCTGGCCGGTATCGCCCTGACCGCGCTGTCCGGTTCGGCGGTGGGCCTGTTCACTTATCTGGCGGACGACGCGACGCTGCGTACCTTGACGTTCTGGAACCTGGGGAGCCTGAATGGCGCCAGTTATGCGCGGTTGTGGCCGCTGTTGCTGGTCAGCGTTGGCGTAGCACTCTGGCTGCCTCGGCGGGCCCGGGCGCTCAATGCTCTGTTGTTGGGAGAGTCCGAAGCTGCCCATTTGGGCGTTGATGTCGAAGGACTCAAGCGTGAATTGGTGTTTTGCACGGCCCTGGGGGTTGGTGCGGCAGTGGCAGCGGCGGGCATGATCGGGTTTGTCGGGCTGGTGGTGCCGCATCTGGTACGGTTGATGGCCGGCCCCGACCATCGCGTTCTGTTGCCGGCTTCGGTGCTGGCGGGAGCGAGCCTGCTGCTGTTCGCCGACCTGGTGGCGCGTCTGGCGCTGGCTCCGGCGGAACTGCCGATCGGCATCGTCACGGCATTCATCGGGGCGCCGTTCTTCCTCTATTTATTGCTGCGAGGGCGCGCCTGATGTTACGAGCGCAGAACCTGCACATTCAGCGTGGTCGCAAGACCGTGTTGGCGGATGTCAATCTTGAGCTCCACCCCGGCCAGGTGTTGGGGGTCCTCGGGCCCAACGGTGCGGGTAAAAGTACATTGCTGGCGGGGCTTTGCGGTCAGTTGCGTCCTGCGCAGGGACAGGTCTGGCTCGATGATCGGCCATTGTCCCACTGGGACGGCGCCGAGCGTGCCCGTCGCCTGGCGGTGTTGCCGCAGTCATCGACCCTGGATTTTGCATTCCGCGTCGAAGAAGTGGTCGGCATGGGGCGCCTGCCGCATCGGAGTGGTCGAGTACGGGACGAGCAAATCATTGCCTTGGCATTGGAAGCCTCAGACGCGGCGCATCTGCACGGCCGCAGTTACCTGGCGCTGTCCGGGGGCGAGCGCCAGCGGGTGCACCTGGCGCGGGTGTTGGCGCAGTTGTGGCCAGGGGAAGCGGGGCAAACCCTGTTGCTGGACGAGCCGACTTCGATGCTCGATCCACTGCATCAGCACACCATTCTGCAAGCGGTGCGTGAGTTTGCCGATCACGGCGCTGCCGTGTTGGTGATCCTGCATGACCTGAACCTGGCGGCGCGTTATTGTGATCGCCTGATGTTGCTCGCCTCCGGCCGGCCGGTAGCCCTGGACACGCCGCAGCAAGTACTGCGCCCGGAACCCCTCAAAGCGGTGTTTGGCCTGGAAGTGCTGGTGCAACCCCATCCGGAGCGCGGGCATCCACTGATCATCGCCCGCTGAGGGCCGCCTGAGGACGTGAACGTGCGCCTGATCCTGATGCTGGCATTGAGTGTGCTGACGGCCTGTCAGAGCGTCACGCCACCCCCGGTCGATGGGCAGATCCTTGATTTGCACACTGGCCGGGCCGTCACGCCTCAAGCACTGGTCGGGCGCCTGGCACGGGCACCTCGAGTGGTGGTAGGCGAACAACATGACAATCGCGATCACCACGTGCTGCAGCTATGGCTGCTTCAGGCACTGGCCGCGCAACGGGCCCAAGGCAGCCTTCTGCTGGAAATGCTGACGCCCCTCCAGCAGCCTCGGGTTGACGCGGTCCGCCAGTTACCTGCCTTGCCCGCTGATCTGCCCGCAGCCCTGGATTGGTCGCCGGGATGGGACTGGAGCCTGTATGGTCCTGTCGTGGAGTTCGCCCTGACGCAACGTTCTCCGTTGTTGGCCGCCAATCTGGACGCCGCCGAGATCCAGCGCGTCTACCGGCAAGCGCCGCACTTGCGAGGCGCCCGTGCGAATGCGGCCGGTGTGAAGGATCAGTTGCTGGAGCAGATCCGCCAATCCCATTGTGGCCTGCTGCCCGAATCACAGATGCCGGCGATGCTGGCCGTTCAGCAGCAACGTGACCGACGCATGGCCGAACGCCTGCTGGATGCGCCATCACCTGCAGTGTTGTTCGCCGGTGCCTGGCATGGCCGAAAGGACGTCGGGGTGCCGCTGCATGTGCTGGATTTGGGGGCCCGTGAGGCGCCGACCGTCCTGTTGCTGGCCGAGGAGGGCAGCGAGGTTTCATCGGCCATGGCGGATTACGTGTGGTACACCAAGGCTACGCCGCCGCAGGATTACTGCGCGCAGATGCGTGAACACAAGCGAGCCCCGTAGGCGCTGGCGAAGCCTGCGATCTTTTGATCTTTCGCTTGAGAGTCAGGTGTCTGGGAAAGATCGCAGCCTCGTGGCGCTCGCCAGCGCCTATAGGGGCGATGTGGAGAAAGGTGCATTCTTTCAGGCAAAAAAAGACCCGGCAAAAAGCCGGGTCAAATAACCGTGATTAGCCTGATGAGGAGATATCTGAGAGTCCGAACCAAGGGCTTTTCAAATATCGACCAGTCTCGCGACCGGATGTGG
Source organism: Pseudomonas halotolerans (assembly GCF_039581215.1). Taxonomy (NCBI): domain Bacteria; kingdom Pseudomonadati; phylum Pseudomonadota; class Gammaproteobacteria; order Pseudomonadales; family Pseudomonadaceae; genus Pseudomonas; species Pseudomonas halotolerans. The sequence goes on along the minus strand of NZ_JBCNTJ010000023.1, from coordinate 12,971 downwards.
TAATCATAGCGATTCTCATTACCATGTCAAACATTGTTTTAGCATTCGATGAAATAACCTTCCGCCTGAGAGGGGACGGCAGCAAGTCACGCGAAACTGTCAGGCTTTGTGGCGCGTCGAAACGGCGTCCAACTGCTTGTTCAAAGCTTCTTTGCGTTCGGCGGGGATGTCATTCCAATGCACATCCATCAGCGCGCCTTCGATGGCATAGAGCAATACCTTTGAAGCCCGGAACCCGCGGGTGCGCACTGCCCGATAGGCATCTACCGCTCCGAGGCGGCGCAAATCCGAGGCGCTGTGGATGCCCACGGCGTGCAGCCACTGGGCTGACGTCTTGCCCAGGTTTTTCAGGTGTTGCAGCTCATCATTCATCGAGCCTCCTTGCGACGGCCGATTGGTGCAGTGGGCAAGCTTCTCAGCAGTGTAGCGGTCAGTAGGAAAAACGTGATTCTTTGGTGGGATTTGAAGCAAAAGCTTCTAATGCATTACGCACGATAGGGTGGGGAGGCGCGGCAGGATGCGTCGTCCAGCGCAGGCAGGGGCGCTGGAGATCAATGGGGTCTACGGTACATTTGGCCCGATTCAGCGGGTGCGGTAGCGCAGCCGGGTGCCGAAGTTCATCGACATCAGAATCTCGTCGGCAGACAGCTCCGCGGGGAAATAGGCGCCCGATATCTGCGCATGGGCCAGGCTGGCACCTTCCAGGGACGACTTGCGAAAATCGATACCGCGCAAATCCGCGGAGCGAAAGTAAGCGTCAGTGAAATCAACGTCGTCGGCATTGAGCTCTCGCAGGTCCAGGCCACGAAAGTCGCCGCCACGCATATCAACGGGGCCTTGAGGCCGTTCGTTGTTGAAGCCGGCAATGTCGTCTTCACGCAGCAAAGCATACAGCGGGGTACTGAGAAGCTTGGGTTGGCTCATTTCATATCACCTGTTGGTTTTATGACGCCAGTATACTGCCACTATTTGGCGACCGTGAAGGCTGGGAGGACTCCACGGCCGAAATAGTTTCTTACAAGCCTGGCAAGCGTTGGCGAATCTGCGCGACCACGATGTCCAGCGTGCCGCTTTCATTGGTTTGGACCCGCTTGCTGCACAAAATTTCCGCCGGGGTGAGTGCTTCACGGCTGGCCTGTTGTGCCGCGATGACGGCCAGGTTTGCGTCGGATGGATCTGTTTGATCGGCCTGACGTTGCGCAAGCCTGCTTTCGAGAACCGCTTGTGGCGCATTGCAGTCGAGGATCAGGAACGGAGCGCCCGTGGCTTCGGCAACTTTCGCCGCCGCATCGCGTTGATCGTGTTTGAGGTAAGTGGCGTCGATCACTGCCGGGAACCCAGCATGCAGGATGACACCGGCGATTTCATGCAAACGGGCATAAGTGGCATCGCTGGCGCCGCTGCTATAGATGCCGGCTTGTGGGTCGTTGGGCACTTGTTGCTCACCAAACAGACGCTTGCGCTCAACGTCCGAGCGCAGGCGAATGGCTCCCAAGGCTTCCACCAGACGCATCGCGACATGGCTTTTGCCAACCGCCGAAACGCCGTGGGTGATGGCCAGAAAACGCGATGGAATGGTGCTGTAGCTTTCGGCCAGGTTCGCGTAGTTGCGGTATTGGCGCAGGGTGGTGGCGCGCTGCACGGGGGCGGCTTCGGCCGGCATGCTGAACAGCGCGACCTTGGCCCGGACCAGGGCGCGGTAGGCTTTGTAGAAGTTCAGCAGTTCCAGGCCCCGATAGTCGCCGGTCAGTTCCAGGTATTGACTGACGAAACGTCGCGCCAGTGACTTGAGACCCCGGTCTTCCAGGTCCATGGCCAGGAAAGCAGTGTCGGCATAGACATCGGTGAAACGGAACGGCTCGTTGAACTCGATGCAGTCGAAAATCACGACCTTGCCATCGATCACCGTGGCGTTGCCCAGGTGGATGTCACCGTGGCATTCGCGGATGAAACCTTCGGTTTTGCGTTGAGCGAGCAGCGGTTTGAGGCGTTCGAAGCTGCTTTCGGCCCAGGCTTGCAGGGCTTCGAGTTGCAACAGGTCAGCCTTGTCGCTGAGGAACGGACGAATCTGTTCGAAGTTCTGCCGCACCGGCGCCATGACGCTGTCGGGGGTACCGGCTGCGTTTTCGGCAGGCACTGTAGGCGTGGAGAGATGGAAACGGGCGATCTGCGCAGCCATTTCGTCGACGTGCGCCGTGGTCAGTTCACCATTGGCCTGTAGTGTGCTGAGCAGTTGGCTCTGGGGAAACTGACGCATCTTCAGGGCATATTCGATGGCCGGGCCTTCACCACCCAGTTGTGGCGCTTCTGGGGTGCCGGTAATGGGCATGACTTCCAGATACAGATCCTGGGTCAGGCGCTGGTTCAAGCGCAGTTCTTCCCCGCAGAAATGCTTGCGTGCCTCGAGGCTGGTGAAATCGAGGAAGCCGAAATTGACCGGTTTTTTGAATTTGTAAGCATACGGCCCCGTGAGCACTACCCAGGAAATGTGGGTCTCGATGACCTGGAACCCTTCGACGGGATGCGGATAGAGGGCCGGGTTTTGCAGGGCGGCGATCAGGGACTGGCTCACGGGCGATCCTTCAGAGACTGGGAAAATTCAAGGCGGTCATTATGGCGGCAAGCCGCGTTAACGCAAACAGAAGGGCCCGTTGTGTGGTCATGTTGAACCGCGGCAAAGTGCGTATAATCCGCCGCCATGACTCGTACCCGATCCCCCCGTACCCCCAAGAAACCACCTGCCAGTCGCCTGCGGCCCTGGCTGGGCTGGGCCCTTAAACTCAGCCTGGTGGGCCTCGTCGTGCTCGCCGGCTTTGCGGTCTATCTCGATGCCGTGGTCCAGGAGAAGTTCTCCGGCAAGCGCTGGACCATCCCGGCCAAGGTCTACGCCAGGCCCCTGGAGCTGTTCGTCGGACAAAAGCTGAGTCGGGACGATTTTCTGACCGAACTCGATGCCCTGGGCTATCGCCGTGAAAGCGTGGCCAATGGCCCGGGCGCTGCGTCCGTCAATGGCAATACTGTTGACCTCAATACCCGCGGTTTCCAGTTTTATGAAGGCATGGAGCAGGCGCAGGCGGTGCGAGTGCGGTTCTCCGGCGACTACGTCGCGGCGTTGACCGGTGCCAACAATGCGAAGCTGTCGGTGGTGCGCCTTGAGCCACTGCTGATCGGTGGCCTGTACCCCAAGAACCTTGAAGACCGGATCCTGATCAAGATCGATCAGGTGCCGCCGTTCCTGCTCGATACGCTGATCGCCGTCGAGGATCGCGACTTCTATCATCACTTCGGTGTATCGCCCAAGTCGATTGCTCGGGCCATCTGGGTGAACGCGTCCTCGGGCCATATGCGTCAGGGCGGCAGCACCCTGACCCAACAGTTGGTCAAGAACTTTTACCTGACCAACGAGCGCAGCCTGAGTCGCAAACTCACGGAAGCCATGATGGCGCTGTTGCTGGAGCTGCATTACGACAAGCGGGAGATTCTCGAGGCGTATCTCAACGAAGTCTTCGTCGGCCAGGACGGCCAGCGAGCGGTTCACGGTTTCGGCCTGGCCAGCCAGTTCTTCTTCAGCCAGCCGCTGTCCGAGCTCAAGCTGCATCAGGTGGCGTTGCTGGTGGGTATGGTCAAGGGCCCATCGTCCTATAACCCGCGGCGTAATCCGGAGCGCGCCCTCGAGCGGCGCAATCTGGTACTCGACTTGCTGCAACAGCAAGGCGTGGCGACGGCCGAGCAAGTCGAAGCCGCGAAGAAGATGCCCTTGGGCGTGACCAAGCGCGGCAGTCTGGCAGACAGCTCGTTTCCTGGTTTCATGGACCTGGTCAAGCGTCAACTGCGTGAGGACTACCGTGACGAAGACTTGACCGAAGAAGGCCTGCGGATCTTTACCAGCTTCGACCCGATCCTGCAGATGAAAGCCCAGGCGTCGGTCAATGACACCTTCAAGCGACTGGCCGGACGCAAGGGCTCTGATGAAGTTGAAGCCGCGATGGTGGTGACCAACCCGGAAACCGGGGAAGTCCAGGCCATGATCGGCAGTCGGCAAGCCAATTATGCCGGGTTCAACCGGGCGCTGGATGCGGTCCGCCCGATCGGTTCCCTGATCAAGCCGGCGGTCTACCTCACCGCCCTGGAAAAGCCGAGCCAGTACACCCTGACCAGTTGGCTGTCCGACGAGGCGTTCTCGGTCAAGGGCGCAGACGGCCAGGTGTGGAAGCCGCAGAATTATGATCGCCGGTCCCACGGTACGGTGTTCCTGTACCAGGGGCTTGCGCATTCCTACAACCTGTCGACGGCTCGCCTCGGGCTTGAAATCGGCGTGCCGAACGTCCTCAAGACCCTGGCCCGCCTGGGTGTCAGTCGCGAGTTTCCGGCTTTCCCTTCGATGCTGCTGGGGGCCGGTGGCCTCACTCCGATTGAAGTGGCAGCCATGTATCAGACGCTGGCCAACGGCGGTTTCAATACGCCGATGCGCGGCATTCGCAGCGTGCTCACCGCTGACGGCGAGCCGCTCAAGCGCTATCCGTTCCAGATCCAGCAGCGTTTTGATCCGGCGTCCATTTATCTGATCCAGAGCGCCATGCAACGGGTCATGCGTGAAGGCACTGGCAGTTCGGTTTATAACGTATTGCCACGCAACCTGACCCTGGCGGGCAAGACCGGTACCAGCAACGACTCGCGCGACAGCTGGTTTGCCGGTTTCAGCCAGGACCTGCTGGCAGTGGTCTGGCTCGGCCGTGACGACAACGGCAAGACCCCGTTCACCGGTGCCACCGGTGCATTGCAGGTCTGGACCAGTTTCATGCGCAAGGCCGATCCGTTGCCGCTGGACATGCCGCAACCAGACAATATCGTTCAGGCCTGGGTGGATTCGCGCACCGGCCAAGGCTCCGACGCCAGTTGCCCGGGCGCGGTGCAGATGCCGTATATTCGCGGCAGCGAACCACCACCTGGTGCAGCCTGTGGCATTCCAAACCCCGCCGAATCGGTCATGGATTGGGTCAAGGACTGGATGAATTAAGCAAAGAGGGTTTCAAGTGAACAAGTGGTTGATTCCAGCGGTTACGGCCGTGGCATTGCTCAGCGGTTGCTCTACCGTACAACGCGGGTCGATTCCGGTTGTCGATTCCGGCACTGCCGTTTCCAATAGCGAGCGGGTCTCGGCCAATGGCGGCTTCCGTCAAACGACGGTGCAGCGGCCGGTGCAGGGACAGGTCCAGGCGATTCCCCAGGGCGATACCGGTGTCGTCGTGATGGTGCCCGGGGGCGCCACGACGTCGGCACCGATCAGCAGCACACCGATCACGCCGGGGCCGATCACGCCAGGACCTATCGATACCTCGCCGATCGACCAGGGCAGCTACAGCATGCCTTCAGCGCCGAGCAGCGTTCCATCGCCCAGCTCGGGAGGTCTGTCCGCTGATGAGCAATTGGACGGTCCGGTACTGGCACTGCTGACTACCGCTCAACAGCAACAGGCCGGTGGTGATCTCAATGGTGCGTCCTCCAGCCTGGAGCGAGCCCAGCGTGTTGCACCGCGTGAACCCCAGGTTCTCTATCGCCTGGCCCAGGTGCGCATGGCCCAGGGCGATGCGCCGCAAGCCGAGCAACTGGCCCGTCGTGGCCTGACATTCGCCAACGGTCGTCCGGCGCTTCAGGCCAGCCTGTGGGAATTGATCGCTCAGGCCCGTGAGAAACAAGGCGACTCCGCCGGCGCGGCATTGGCCCGTCAGAAGGCCAAGGTTTCGCTCTGATGGATACGCGTTTTCCCAAGATCGCCGATCAGTTGCTGCTGATTGAGCGGGAGTTGCGGGTCCAGGGCTGGTGGAGCAGCGTTTCGCCGTCGGCCGAGGCATTGGCCAGTGTCGAGCCGTTCGCGGTCGACACGCTGGACTTCGAGCAATGGCTGCAATGGATTTTCCTGCCACGCATGAAAGCCATCCTGGAAAATGACCTGCCGCTGCCCAACGCCTCGGGCATCCTGGCGATGGCTGAAATGGTCTATGCCCAGCGGCCGGGGCAAGGCATTGAGTTGCAGCGCCTGTTGGCGCAGTTCGACCAATTGATCAGCGACGTTAACTGACTGCCAGTTATTGGCAGTGCTCCTCGATCTGCTTGCGGGTTTCGTCGATGCGCTGGCGCCGCTCCTCTTCTGTGAGGCGGCGCATTTCCCCCTCCACGTCCTCGCGTACCCTCGGGTTGTTCTGCAATTGCGCCAGATTGGTCCGAGTCTGTTCGCAGAAGGCCTTGAGCTGGGCTTGCTGCTCGGCAATCTGCTGCTTGACCTGTTGGTCAATCGCCTTCTGGTCGCCAATCACCCCGGCAGGCGGAGGGGCTGCTGGCTTGGTGGCGGAAGGGGAGGGCTTGATCACGGTCGTGGCCTGCCCCCCTGGCGGCGGCTGCGAGCCAAAGTGGGTAACCCCTTGGTCGTCCACCCATTTATAGACCTGACCGGCCATGCACATCGGGCTCAGGCCAACCAGCAGGCTGGCCGTCAAGAAGAACATTCGCATGCTGTTTCCTTGTCATGGGTTGCGCAATTGAAGCTAACACAGTTGCTGTTTAAGGGTTTTTTCTTGCGTTCTCATGCGCTTACTTCGAATAAAGCACATTGACGGCTTGACTTGCAGAGGGCGAAACAGAAGAATCCAAAGTCCGCTGTAGAGGGACTGCCAGAAGCAGGCCCACTCGGCAGATCATGAGGCGCACATCCGCGCCGACCTGTTACACCCGCAACGCGTTACCTCGCGCTGGGTGGGAAAGGCCCGCAACACTTGGGACGATCCCAATACTTGCTCAGTCAGTGCTGACGTAGTCGGCGACCACCGTCGCTCATGCTCTGCCGAGAAGTAAACCTATTAAGACCCGTCCCTTTGTGTGGGCCGGTATTCTGGCGTTTTAGAGGTGAACAACGTGGAGCTTTTATCTGGCGGTGAGATGCTCGTCCGCTTTTTGCGTGACGAAGGCGTCAAATATATCTACGGGTACCCCGGTGGTGCTCTTCTTCATGTCTATGATGCCCTGTTCAAAGAACCGGAAGTGACCCACATCCTGGTTCGTCATGAGCAAGCGGCGACCCATATGGCTGACGGTTATGCCCGTGCCACCGGTAAAGCCGGCGTGGTCCTGGTGACGTCCGGCCCTGGCGCCACGAACGCCATCACCGGTATCGCCACGGCGTATATGGACTCCATCCCGATGGTGATCATCTCCGGTCAGGTGCCCAGCACCATGGTCGGCACCGACGCGTTCCAGGAAACCGACATGATCGGTATTTCCCGGCCGATCGTGAAGCACAGCTTCATGATCAAGCACGCTTCGGAGATCCCGGAGGTCATGAAGAAGGCTTTCTACCTGGCTGAATCCGGTCGTCCGGGCCCGGTTGTGGTCGATGTCCCGAAAGACATGACCAACCCGGCCGAGAAGTTCGAATACATTTTCCCCAAGAAAGCCAAGCTGCGCTCCTACAGCCCGGCTGTGCGCGGTCACTCCGGGCAAATCCGCAAGGCAGCCGAAATGCTGCTGGCGGCCAAGCGTCCGGTGCTGTACTCAGGTGGTGGCGTTATCCTCGGTGGTGGCTCCGCGCCGCTGACCGAATTGGCGAAACTGCTCAACCTGCCGGTCACCAATACGCTGATGGGGTTGGGCGCCTACCCGGGCACTGATCGTCAGTTCATCGGCATGCTCGGCATGCACGGCAGCTACACCGCCAACCTGGCGATGCACCATGCCGATGTGATTCTGGCGGTCGGCGCGCGTTTCGACGACCGTGTCATCAACGGCCCGGCGAAATTCTGCCCGAATGCCAAGATCATCCATATCGACATCGACCCGGCGTCCATCTCCAAGACCATCAAGGCAGACGTGCCGATTGTCGGACCTGTGGAGAGCGTGCTGAGCGAAATGGTCGCCATCCTCAAGGAAATCGGCGAGGCTCCGAACAAGGAGTCCGTGGCTAGCTGGTGGAAGCAGGTCGATGAATGGCGCGGTGATCGTGGCCTGTTCCCTTACGACAAGGGCGACGGCAGCGTGATCAAGCCGCAGACCGTGATCGAAACCCTGTGCGAAGTGACCAAGGGCGATGCCTTTGTGACCTCCGACGTGGGCCAGCACCAGATGTTCGCCGCGCAGTACTACAAGTTCAACAAGCCCAACCGCTGGATCAACTCCGGTGGCCTGGGCACCATGGGCTTCGGTTTCCCGGCGGCCATGGGTGTCAAGTTGAGTTTTCCGGATAGCGACGTCGCCTGTGTCACGGGCGAGGGCAGTATCCAGATGAACATCCAGGAGCTGTCGACCTGCCTGCAGTACGGTCTGCCGGTGAAAATCGTCAACCTGAACAACGGCGTACTGGGCATGGTTCGCCAGTGGCAGGACATGAGCTACGGCAGTCGTCACTCGCACTCCTACATGGAGTCGCTGCCGGACTTCGTCAAGCTGGTCGAAGCCTACGGTCACGTGGGTATCCGCATCACCGATCTGAAGGACTTGAAGTCCGGGCTCGAAGAAGCGTTCGCCATGAAAGATCGCCTGGTGTTCCTCGATATCAAGGTCGATACCAGCGAGCACGTCTACCCGATGCAGATCAAAGACGGCTCCATGCGCGATATGTGGCTGAGCAAGACGGAGCGTACCTAATCATGCGACATATTATTTCCCTGCTTCTGGAAAACGAACCGGGTGCTCTGTCTCGCGTAGTGGGCCTGTTTTCGCAGCGCAACTACAACATCGAAAGCCTGACCGTGGCGCCAACCGAAGACCCGACCCTGTCGCGTCTGACGCTGACCACGGTGGGACACGATGAGATCATCGAGCAGATCACCAAGAACCTGAACAAGCTGATCGAGGTGGTCAAGCTGGTGGACCTGTCGGAAAGCGCTCACATCGAGCGCGAGCTGATGCTGGTCAAGGTCAAGGCCACCGGTGCCCAGCGCGCCGAGATCAAACGCACTACCGATATTTATCGTGGGCAGATCGTCGATGTCAGCGCCAGCGTCTATACCGTTCAGTTGACCGGTACCAGCGACAAGCTCGACAGCTTCATTCAATCGATCGGCACTGCCTCGATTCTGGAAACCGTACGCAGTGGTGTCACCGGGATTGCCCGTGGCGACAAAGTACTGAGCATCTAAACCAAATTAGCGAATGGCCTGAATGGCCGGATATAGGGGTATTTCATGAAAGTTTTCTACGATAAAGACTGCGACCTGTCGATCATCCAGGGCAAGAAAGTCGCCATCATCGGTTACGGTTCCCAGGGCCACGCTCAAGCGTGCAACCTGAAAGACTCCGGCGTTGACGTTACTGTTGGCCTGCGTAAAGGTTCGGCGACTGTTGCCAAAGCCGAAGCTCACGGCCTGAAAGTGACCGACGTTGCTTCCGCTGTTGCGGCTGCCGACCTGGTCATGATCCTGACCCCGGACGAGTTCCAGTCTTCGCTGTACAAGAATGAAATCGAACCGAACATCAAGAAAGGCGCCACCCTGGCCTTCTCCCACGGTTTCGCGATTCACTACAACCAGGTGGTGCCACGCGCCGACCTCGACGTGATCATGATCGCGCCGAAGGCCCCGGGCCACACCGTTCGTTCCGAATTCGTGAAGGGCGGTGGTATCCCTGACCTGATCGCGATCTACCAGGACGCTTCCGGCAACGCCAAGAACGTCGCTCTGTCCTACGCTGCCGGTGTTGGCGGCGGGCGTACCGGCATCATCGAAACCACCTTCAAGGACGAAACCGAAACCGACCTGTTCGGCGAACAAGCCGTTCTGTGCGGTGGTACCGTCGAGCTGGTCAAGGCCGGTTTCGAGACCCTGGTTGAAGCGGGCTACGCGCCGGAAATGGCCTACTTCGAATGCCTGCACGAACTGAAGCTGATCGTTGACCTCATGTACGAAGGCGGTATCGCCAACATGAACTACTCGATCTCCAACAACGCTGAATACGGCGAGTACGTGACCGGTCCGGAAGTGATCAACGCCGAGTCCCGCCAGGCCATGCGTAACGCCCTGAAACGTATTCAGGACGGCGAATACGCCAAGATGTTCATCAGCGAAGGCGCTACCGGCTATCCTTCGATGACCGCCAAGCGTCGCAACAACGCCGCCCACGGTATCGAAATCATTGGCGAGCAACTGCGCTCGATGATGCCGTGGATCGGAGCCAACAAGATCGTCGACAAAGCCAAGAACTAAGTCGCGAGCTTGATCGGAAAACGCGGCCCTGGCCGCGTTTTTTCGTTTGGACGGTGGCTTCTGGTATAAAGCTGCATCGTTTGCGGCCGAACCCTCGTCCCAGACACCTGTCGAATTTTTCACACCGTTGCAAGGTACTGTCCATGAGCGAACGCCCCGACGAGCCAAACCAGGCTCCTGACGCCGAAAGCCTGCTGCCCATCGACGAGCACGTCGAAGAAGGACATGACGCTGAGGGCCGTAAGGTCCGGCACCGTGGCATCTATCTGCTGCCGAACCTGTTCACCACCGCGAACCTGTTCGCCGGTTTCTATTCCATCATCAGCTCCATGAGCGCCCAGGCGGCCTTGAGCGCCGGCGATAGTGTCGGGGCGAGTCGTTACTTTGCCTTCGCAGCCATTGCGATCTTTGTTGCCATGGTGCTCGACGGCCTGGATGGGCGCGTGGCCCGCATGACCAACACCCAGAGCGCCTTCGGCGCCGAATACGATTCGCTGTCGGACATGGTCGCTTTCGGCGTGGCGCCGGCTCTGCTGGCGTTCGGTTGGGCGTTGGGGGACATGGGCAAGGTCGGCTGGATGGTCGCCTTCATCTATGTTGCCGGTGCTGCATTGCGTCTGGCGCGTTTCAACACCCAGGTCGGTACGGCCGACAAGCGCTACTTCATCGGCCTGGCGAGTCCTGCCGCGGCGGGTGTCGTAGCCGGTGTTGTCTGGGCTTTCAGCGACTACGGTATCCAGGGATCGAAGATGTCGTTCCTGGTGGCGCTGTTGGTCGCGGCGGCCGGTATGCTGATGGTCAGCAACATCAAGTACAACAGCTTCAAGGAGCTGGATCTCAAGGGGCGGGTGCCGTTCGTTGCGATTCTGGCGGTGGTGCTGGTGTTCGCGGTGGTCTTCAGTGATCCGCCGCGCATCTTGTTGCTGGTGTTCCTCGCCTATGCCGCTTCCGGTCCGGTCCAATACCTGTTGCGCCTGCGTCGACACAAAAAAGCCGAGTGATGTAATTTCCCTCATACTCCGCAGTCTATTGGTGCATCTGCCCTCCAATGCTGCGGAGTTGTCATGCTGATCAAGATCCCCAAGTCGTCCGACTGCCTTGAGTCGGACGTCACGCCAGAATCCCTCTATCTATCCCGTCGCCAAATGGTGGGCGCAGCTGTGGCTGGCCTTGCCGTCAGCGGCCTTCCGCGTTGGGCCAGTGCTGCCGATGTTGCGCGTTATGCGGATGTCGAGCCCGGCAAGGCGCCGTCCTGGTTTGCCGAGAAGCTGCCGTCCACCCAGTGGGGCGCGGTTACGGTCAAGGATGAGTCCATCACACCTTTTAAAGACGCCACCCATTACAACAATTTCTATGAGTTCGGAACCGGCAAAGGGGACCCGGCGGCCAATGCCGGATCCTTGAAAACCGAGCCCTGGAGCGTGGTGATCGACGGGGAAGTGGGCAAGCCGGGGCGCTATGCTTTGGAAGACTTCATGAAACCATATCAGTTGGAGGAGCGAATCTATCGCCTGCGGTGCGTGGAGGCTTGGTCCATGGTTATTCCGTGGATCGGCTTTCCCATTTCCGCATTGCTCAAGCAGGTCGAGCCGACCTCCAAGGCCAAGTACATTCGTTTCGAAACCCTGCAGGATCCCAAGACCATGCCTGGGCAACGCTCGGGGTTTGCTTTGATTGACTGGCCCTATGTTGAAGGCTTGCGACTGGATGAGGCGATGAACCCGCTGGCAATCATGGCGGTTGGGATGTATGGGCGAGAGTTGCCGAACCAGAACGGCGCACCGTTGCGCTTGGTAGTGCCGTGGAAGTACGGTTTCAAAAGTGTGAAATCCATTGTGCGCATCAGTCTGGTCAGCGAGCAGCCCAAGACGACCTGGCAGAGCATTGCGTCCGACGAGTACGGCTTTTACGCCAACGTCAATCCGACGGTCGATCACCCGCGTTGGACCCAGGCACGGGAGCGCCGTCTGCCGAGCGGGCTGTTCAGTCCTAACGTGCGCGATACGTTGATGTTCAACGGCTATCAGGATGAAGTCGCTTCTTTATATGCAGGGATGGACTTGAGGAAGGACTATTGATGCGCTTTCCAGTCTGGCGAATCGGCGTCTTTGTTACTGCGGCGGTTTGGCCGTTGCTCTGGCTCTACGAAGCGTTGATGAATAAGTTGGGGCCTGACCCGGGCAAGGTGCTGGTGGATCGGCTCGGGTTGGGCACGCTTATTTTGTTGTTGATCACCTTGAGCATGACGCCGTTGCAGAAACTCACGGGATGGGCAGGGTGGATCGCGGTCAGGCGTCAGCTGGGATTGTGGTGTTTTGCTTACGTGGTATTGCATCTGAGTGGGTATACGGCGTTCATCCTGGGGTTCGATTGGTCGCAACTGGGCGTCGAACTGAGCAAACGACCTTATATTATCGTTGGGGCGCTTGGGTTTCTGGGGCTCTTGGCGCTGGCGATTACTTCCAATCGCTACAGTCAGCGGCGACTGGGCACGCGCTGGAAAAAACTGCATCGTTTGGTTTATCCAATCTTGGGCCTTGGATTGCTGCATATGTTGTGGATTGTGCGGGCGGATCTTAAGGAGTGGTCGATTTATGCTTCTATAGGGGCCGTGTTGCTGATGTTGAGAGTTCCGCCGGTTATGCGTCGGATTCCGCGCCTAATGGGGCGCAAGGCACCTTCTGCAACAAAAGCGTAATTAACGCTTGACGGCAAATTCTGGACGTCTATAATTCGCCCCACTTCCGGCGCAGTCGAAACGGAAAACTCCTTGAGTTTCAA
>NZ_JBCNTJ010000022.1:0-102650 GCF_039581215.1 Pseudomonas halotolerans | reverse complement strand
AGCAAGCTCGCTCCCACATTTGATCGCGCTCCCCTGTGGGAGCGAGCTTGCTCGCGATGAGGCCAGTGCAGGCACCCGATGACCTACAGTTCGCCCATTACCCGCCCGGCAAACCCGAACACCCGGCGATGCCCGGCCAAATCCACCAGCTCCACCTCGCGGCTCTGGCCCGGTTCGAAGCGCACGGCGGTGCCGGCCGGGATGTTCAGGCGCATGCCGCGGCTGGCGGCGCGGTCGAAGGTCAGGGCGTCGTTGGTTTCGAAGAAGTGATAGTGCGAGCCAACCTGGATCGGCCGGTCGCCGCTGTTGGCCACGTTCAGCGTGAGGGTGCGGCGGCCGACATTGAGTTCGATGTCGCCGGGCTGGACCTGGTATTGGCCTGGAATCATTGCGGTTGCCCCAAAGTCTTGTAGTAAATGGCGGTCGGGGTGTAGGTCCCGTCCGGGCTCTGGCAGTAGTCGGGCAGTTCACCGACGCGGATGTAACCCATGGCGCGGTAGAACGCTTCGGCTTCGGAGCCCGCCTCGGTATCGAGGTACAGCAGGCCGCGCTTGTGCTGGCGAGCGCCGAGTTCCAACGCGCTCATCAATTGCTGGCCCAGCCCCCGGCGGCGCGCGTCGCCGCGCACCAGCAGTTTTTGCACTTCGGCGCGGTTGAGTCCGTTGGGCTTCTGGCACAGGGCAAGCTGCACGCTGGCCTGCACTTGCTCATCCTTGACCACCACCCACAGCAACAGGTTGCCCTGGTTGAGACTGGCCTGGACCTCGTCGAAATAGGTACGGGCCTGGGCCGCATCGAGGTCGGCCATGAAGCCTACGCTGGCGCCGTAGCCCACGGCATCGAGCAACAGATCGATCAGGCCCTGGCGATAATGCGCAAAGCTTTCAGCGGGGACTCGACGCAACTGGGCGGCGTTCATCGGTTATCACTCCTTGTCGACGGCAGGCGGTAGCGCCCCTGGGTTGAGGATCAACTGCATGAAAGTCAAATCCAGCCAGCGGCCGAATTTGGTGCCCACCTGAGGCATCTGCCCGGTGGTGATGAAACCGGCCCGCTCATGCAGGCGAATCGAGGCCGCGTTGGCGCTTTCAATGGCCGCGACCATGACGTGTTTGCCGCATGCCCTGGCGCGCTCGATCAGGGCCGTCATCAACAGTGAGCCCAGGCCGTTGCCGCATTGGTCGTTACGTACGTACACCGAATGCTCCACGGTGTGCCGGAAACCGTCGAAGGGTCGCCAGTCGCCGAACGAGGCATAGCCGAGCACGTTATCTTCGTCATCGACCACCACCAACACCGGATAGCCTTGCGATTGTCGGGCGCTGAACCAGGCCTGGCGATTGCCCAGGTCCACGGTCTGTTCGTTCCAGATCGCCGTGGTGCGCAGCACCGCGTCGTTGTAGATGTCACGGATCGCGGGCAAGTCGGCGTGCCGGGCGTCACGAATGTCATAGGTCATGGCGCAATCTCACGCGATCGGCTGGTGGACGGTGACCAGTTTGGTGCCGTCGGGAAATGTCGCCTCGACCTGTATCTCCGGAATCATTTCCGGGATGCCCTCCATCACCTGTTCACGGGTCAGCAGCGTGGTGCCGTAGTGCATCAGCTCGGCCACGGTCTGGCCGTCGCGGGCACCTTCGAGCAGGGCGGCGGAGATATAGGCCATCGCCTCCGGGTAGTTGAGCTTCAAGCCGCGAGCCAACCGCCGCTCGGCGACGAGGCCGGCGGTGAAAATCAGCAGCTTGTCTTTTTCGCGTGGGGTCAGGTCCATGTGCAATCCATAAGGGCAGATAAAAATTCGGGCTCAAAACAGGTTCCTGCGGGAACGAACCTGTGGGAGCAAAGCTTGCTCGCGATAGCAGCGCCTCGGTCGATCGGAGGGGCTGCGTTATCGTTCATCGCGAGCAAGCTTTGCTCCCACAGAAAAGTCATTGCTTGCACTCCATTGCTCCCACAGAAAAGCCAATTCAGGTACTCCAGATTCTCGGTGGTAGGGCTTCTCTTCCAAGCAATGCCGGCCTGAGCAAACGCCACAATTCAATCAACCAACCCCGCGCCAGCAGCGCCTCGCTCGCCAGGCACCGGGCCACGACCAGGCCGGGCAACTGGGTCAGATCACCGCGCACGTCATGGCCCAGTGATCGACACCGCTCCAGCAACGGGCTGTCAATCTCACCAGTCACCAGCAGCGTGGCGAACACCGGATCGCCGCCCAGCCCAATGGGCGAGTCGAGCAATCCGTCACCGCCCACAATGCGCTGGCGTTCATGCCAGAGCAACTGCCCGTCGCGGCGAATGTCCAGCCGTGACTGGAAGTGCCCCAGGTCAAATCGCTCACCGCTGGCCGGCCGACCGAGGGCCACCATGTCCCAGTAAAACAGGCGCCCGTCACCCTGCAGGTCGATGCGGGTGCTGAGCTCGGCCTGGGCGGCGCTGAAGACGATGGTTTCCTGGGGCAGCCATTCCAGGATCGCCCCCGCGGCCACGCTCAGGTTCAGTTGCTGATAAGCCGGGCCGGCGGCGCGATACCATTTGGCCGCGCCGGGACTGGTCAACTGCGCCCAGGCACCGGGGCCGACGTGGGCCGTGATGTCCAGCCGGTCACCGCCGGCAATGCCGCCGGGCGGGTGGACGATGATGTGCTGGCACACTTCGGGGCCTTCGGCGTATAGGTGCTTTTGCACCCGCAGCGGACCTTTGTGGCGGCGCTGCACCGGGCGCGAGCAGTCACCGAACCGGGCGTAACCCAGCTCCAGCTCGGCATGCCAGCTGGGGGTGAACAGGGCCGAAGGGGGCAGTGAGGAGACAGGTAGGTTCATGATTTCTGATTATCGTTAGAGCGCTACAGACTAGATCGTAACCAGGCCGCGCACACCCTCGGCTTCCATATTTTCTCCGCGCCCCTGCTGCACGATCTCGCCCCGGGACATCACCAGGTATTGATCGGCCAGCTCAGCAGCGAAGTCGTAGAACTGCTCCACCAGCAAAATCGCCATGTCGCCCCGGGCCGCCAGTTTCTTGATGACCACGCCGATCTCCTTGATCACCGACGGTTGAATGCCTTCGGTGGGCTCGTCAAGAATCAACAGGCGCGGGCGGCTGGCCAGGGCCCGGCCAATGGCGAGCTGCTGTTGCTGACCACCGGACAGGTCACCGCCACGGCGTTGTTTCATTTGCAGCAGCACCGGGAACAAGTCGTAAATGAACGCCGGCACTTCCTTGGCCTCGGCAGCGGAAAAACGCGACAGACCCATCAGCAGGTTCTCTTCCACCGTCAGCCGGCCGAAAATCTCCCGACCCTGGGGCACGTAGGCAATGCCGGCGTGTACCCGTTGGTGCGGCTTGAAGGTGGTGATGGGCTTGCCTTCCCAGTTCACCGCGCCTTCCTTGGCCGGCAACAGGCCCATCAGGCATTTGAGCAGGGTGGTCTTGCCCACGCCGTTGCGGCCCAGCAGGCACGTCACCTCGCCGACCTTCACGTCGAACGACAGGCCGCGCAGGATATGGCTACCGCCGTAGTATTGGTGCAGCTTGTCGACTTGCAGCATGTCTTAAGTCCCTCTCAAGTCCCCTGTGGGCGCAATAGCTTTCTGTGGGAGCAAAGCTTGCTCGCGACAGCAGCACCTCGGTCCATCAGAAGGACCGCGTTATCGTTCATCGCGAGCAAGCTTTGCTCCCACGGGCCCGCTCCCACAGGGGGAATGTATTTGCAGGCTACCGACCGAGATACACCTCGATCACCCGCTCATTGTCCTGCACCTGCGCCAGCGACCCTTCGGCCAGCACGCTGCCCTGGTGCAACACCGTGACGTGGTCGGCAATCGCGCCGACGAAGCCCATGTCGTGCTCCACCACCATCAGCGAGTGCTTGCCTGCCAGGGATTTGAACAGCTCGGCGGTGAACTCGGTTTCGGCGTCGGTCATGCCCGCCACCGGTTCATCGAGTAGCAAGAGTTGTGGGTCCTGCACCAGCAGCATACCGATCTCCAGGAACTGCTTCTGTCCGTGGGACAGCAGGCCGGCGGCGCGATTGACCGAGGTCGTCAGGCGGATGGTCTCCAGCACTTCGCTGATGCGGTCATTCTGCTCGCCGGTCAGTTTCGCCCGCAGGCTGGCCCATACCGACTTGTCGGTTTTGAGCGCCAATTCGAGGTTTTCGAATACGCTCAGAGCTTCGAACACCGTGGGTTTCTGAAACTTGCGGCCGATGCCGGCCTGGGCGATCTGCACTTCGCTCATGCTCGTCAGGTCCAGGGTTTCACCGAACCAGGCCTTGCCGTGGCTGGGCCGGGTCTTGCCGGTGATCACGTCCATCAAGGTGGTCTTGCCCGCGCCGTTGGGGCCGATGATGCAGCGCAGTTCACCGACGCCGATGTACAGGTTCAGAGCATTCAGAGCCTTGAAACCGTCGAAGCTGACGCTGATGTCTTCCAGGGTCAGGATGGTGCCGTGACGGGTGTTCAGGCCCTTGCCGGCGGCCTGACCGAGGCCGATGGCGTCGCGGCTGCTGCCTTGATCTTTGTTGGGGTCCAGTATGGGTTCGAGCATGAAATCGGCAGTTGGAGTGATTCTCATGATTCGCCCCTTTTCTTCAGTAACCCGATCACGCCTTTAGGCAGATACAGCGTCACGACGATGAACAGCGCGCCAAGGAAGAACAGCCAATACTCGGGAAACGCCACGGTGAACCAGCTCTTCATGCCGTTGACCACGCCGGCGCCCAGCAGCGGCCCGATCAGCGTGCCGCGCCCGCCAAGGGCCACCCACACGGCGGCCTCGATGGAGTTGGTCGGCGACATTTCGCTGGGGTTGATGATGCCCACCTGCGGCACGTACAGCGCTCCGGCCAGGCCGCACAAGACTGCGCTCAACACCCAGACGAACAGCTTGAAGCCACGGGGATCGTAGCCGCAGAACATCAGGCGGTTTTCCGCATCGCGCAGGGCGGTCAGCACTCGGCCGAACTTGCTGCGGGCCAGGCGCCAGCCAATGAACAGGCTCGCCACCAAAAGCAGCACCGTGGCCAGGAACAACACCGCCCGGGTGCCCGGTTCGGTGATGCCAAAGCCCAGGATCGAGCGGAAATTGGTGAAGCCATTGTTGCCGCCGAACCCGGTTTCATTGCGGAAAAACAGCAGCATCCCGGCAAACGTCAGGGCCTGGGTCATGATCGAGAAATACACGCCCTTGATCCGCGAGCGGAAGGCGAAGAAGCCGAACACCAGCGCCAGCAAACCCGGCGCCAGCACCACCAGGCACATGGCCCAGAGGAAGCTGTCGGTGCCGCTCCAGTACCAGGGCAGCTCGGTCCACGACAAAAAGGTCATGAACGCCGGCAAGCCGTCACCGGCGGCCTGGCGCATCAGGTACATGCCCATGGCATAGCCGCCCAGGGCGAAGAACAGGCCGTGGCCCAGGGACAACAGGCCGGCGTAACCCCAGACCAAGTCCAGCGCCAGGGCAACGATGGCGTAGCAGAGGATCTTGCCCACCAGGGTCAGGGTATAAGCCGAGACGTGCAGCGGGTTATCCACCGCCAACAGTGATAGCAGCGGCAGGCTCAACAGCGCTGCCAGGATCACCACGCCGACGGCGACGGTGACTTTGGGGCCGGCCTTTTGCGCGGCCGTGAGCATCAGGGGCTGGTTCATCAGTCGATTACCCGTCCTTTGAGCGCGAAGAGGCCTTGCGGACGCTTCTGGATGAACAGAATGATCAGCGCGAGGATCAGGATCTTGCCGAGCACGGCGCCGATCTGCGGTTCAAGAATCTTGTTGGCGATGCCCAGCCCGAACGCGGCGAACACACTGCCGGCCAACTGGCCGACGCCGCCGAGCACCACCACCAGGAACGAGTCGATGATGTAGCTCTGGCCCAGGTCCGGGCCGACGTTGCCGATCTGACTCAAGGCCACGCCACCGAGCCCGGCGATGCCCGAGCCGAGGCCGAACGCGAGCATGTCCACGCGGCCGGTGGGCACGCCGCAGCAGGCGGCCATGTTGCGGTTCTGGGTCACGGCACGCACGTTCAGGCCCAGGCGGGTCTTGTTCAGCAGCAGCCAGGTCAGCACTACCACGAACAGCGCGAAAACAATGATCACGATGCGGTTGTAGGGCAGCACCAGGTTTGGCAACACCTGGATGCCGCCGGACAGCCAGGCCGGGTTGGCGACTTCAACGTTCTGCGCGCCGAACACCAGGCGCACCAGTTGGATCAGCATCAGGCTGATGCCCCAGGTGGCGAGCAGGGTCTCCAAAGGGCGCCCATAGAGGTGCCGGATCACCGTGCGCTCCAGGACCATGCCAATGGCGGCGGTGATGAAAAACGCCACCGGCAGCGCGATCAGCGGGTAGAACTCGATGGCGTTTGGCGCGAAGCGCTGGAACAGCATCTGCACCACGTACGTGGAGTAGGCGCCGAGCATCAGCATCTCACCGTGGGCCATGTTGATCACACCCAGCAAGCCGAACGTGATCGCCAGCCCGAGCGCAGCCAGCAGCAGGATCGAGCCCAGGGACATGCCGCTGAAGGCCTGGCCCAGCAGTTCGCCGACCAACAGCTTGCGCTTGACCTGGCCGAGGCTGGTTTCGGCGGCGGTGCGCACCGTGGCGTCAGTTTCAACGCCGGGTTCGAGCAGGCCTTCGAGGCGGGTGCGGGCCAACGGATCGCCGGTTTCCCCCAGCAGCCGCACGGCAGCCAGACGAACCGACGGGTTGGGGTCCACCAGTTGCAGGTTCGCCAACGCCAGGCTCAGGGCCGCATGCACGTCTTCGTCCTGCTCGCCGGCCAACTGCCTGTCGAGAAATGCCAGTTGGGCCGGGCGGGCGCTTTTTTGCAGTTGCTGGGCGGCGCTCAAGCGCACGCTGGCGTCAGCGGCCAATAGTTGATGGCTGGCCAGGGCGGTTTCAATCAACCCTCGCAAGCGGTTGTTCAGACGCAGAGTCTTGGGCTGGCCGTCGACGGTCAACCGGCCTTGTTGCAGGGCATTGATCAGTTCGACACGCTCAGGTTCCGGTTGCGCGGCCCAGGCTTCCAGTAACCTGGCTTGCTGGGGCGGCTTGGCAGCGACGAAATCTTCGGCGTCACCGGCGTGGGCCTCCAGTGGCAACAGCAGCACCAGGGCGAGGATCAGGCGGTAAAGGGCGGTGGGCATATGCTTGGCCTTGCGCAGTGCTTTTTGTGGGAGCGGGCTTGCTCGCGAAGGCGGTGTGTCAGACGACTCAAATGTTGAATGTGAATCCGCATTCGCGAGCAAGCCCGCTCCCACAAGGGAGTTGTGTCGGTCCTGGGATCCAGGACCGACACCCATGGGCTCAGTTGCTCTTCACCGCATAGTCAGGCTTCTTGTCGTTACCTTCGATGAACGGGCTCCACGGCTGGGCGCGGATCGGGCCTTCGGTCTGCCAGACCACGTTGAACTGACCGTCGTCCTGGATCTCGCCGATCATCACCGGCTTGTGCAGGTGGTGGTTGGTCTTGTCCATGGTCAAGGTGTAGCCCGACGGCGCATCGAACGTCTGGCCGGCCAGGGCTTCGCGGACTTTGTCGACGTCGGTGGACTTGGCTTTTTCAACAGCTTGGGCCCACATGTGAATGCCGACGTAGGTGGCTTCCATCGGGTCGTTGGTCACCGCTTTGTCAGCGCCCGGGAGGTTCTTGGCCTTGGCGTAGGCCTTCCAGGCGTCGACGAACTTCTTGTTGGTCGGATTATCCACGGACTCGAAGTAGTTCCATGCCGCCAGGTTGCCCACCAGCGGCTTGGTGTCGATACCGCGCAGCTCCTCTTCGCCCACCGAGAACGCCACCACCGGTACGTCGGTGGCTTTCAGGCCCTGGTTCGCCAGTTCTTTATAGAACGGCACGTTGGAGTCGCCGTTGACCGTGGAGATGACCGCGGTCTTGCCACCGGCCGAGAATTTTTTGATGTTGGCCACGATGGTCTGGTAGTCGCTGTGGCCGAACGGGGTGTAGACCTCTTCGATGTCCTTGTCTGCCACACCTTTGGAATGCAGGAACGCACGCAGGATCTTGTTGGTGGTGCGCGGGTAGACGTAGTCGGTGCCCAGCAGGAAGTAGCGCTTGGCACTGCCGCCTTCTTCGCTCATCAGGTATTCCACCGCCGGAATCGCCTGCTGGTTCGGTGCCGCGCCGGTGTAGAACACGTTCGGCGACATCTCTTCGCCTTCGTATTGCACCGGGTAGAACAGCAGGCCATTGAGTTCTTCGAACACCGGCAACACGGATTTGCGCGACACCGATGTCCAGCAGCCGAACACCACCGCGACCTTGTCCTGGGTCAGCAACTGGCGGCCTTTTTCCGCGAACAGCGGCCAGTTCGATGCCGGGTCCACGACCACCGCTTCGAGCTGCTTGCCGTTGACCCCACCCTTGGCGTTGATCTCGTCGATGGTCATCAGCGCCATGTCCTTGAGGGACGTCTCGGAGATCGCCATGGTGCCGGACAATGAATGCAGGATGCCGACCTTGATGGTTTCGGCAGCCTGGACGGTCCAGGCCATGCCCATCGCGGCAATGCTTGCCGAGAGTGTAAAAGCCTTGATCAAGCTACGACGCTTCATTGTGCGATCTCCGTGCAATTATGAGTTTTTTTCGATGGCAGATGCGGACGCTGAAGGGGCTTTTGCAAGGGGTGTGCCCGGTTGGAGAAAGGCTTGGGAATGCGGGGTTGGGGCGGCGGAGTAAAAGTGCAGACGCACCATCAATGAACGCAGCAAGGGTGCTGGTGCGATCAGATGCGCCACATTGGGGCGCAGATACCACTGTCACCCGATATCAAATGTGGGAGCGGGCTTGCTCGCGAAGGCGGTGGGTCAGTCACAGGGATGTTAAATGTGCTGCCGTCTTCGCGAGCAAGCCCGCTCCCACAAGGGCTTAGCGCCGCCGCATCAACCCGATGAAAAACAGGCCGCCAATGGCCGCCGTGGCGACGCCAATGGGCAGGTCTTCCGGGGCGATCAGGGTTCGGGCCGCCACATCCACCCACACCAGGAACAGGCTGCCCAGCAGCACGCAGGCCGGCAGCAGCCGACGGTGCTCGGCGCCCACCAGGCGCCTGGCGATGTGCGGCACCATCAGCCCGACAAAACCGATCGAGCCGCTGATGGACACCAGCACGCCGGTCATCAGCGAGGCGATCAGGAAAATCCACAACCTCACCTTCGCCGCGTTCAAACCCAGGGTCACGGCGGTCTGTTCGCCTGCCATCAGTGCATTGAGCGGTCGGGCCATGCCCAGCAGCAATCCCAGCCCCAGCAACACACTGGCCGCCGGCACCGCCAGCAGTTCCCAGCGCGCCAGGCCCAGGCCGCCGAGCATCCAGAACATCACCGCGGAACTGGCGCGATGGTCACCCAAAAACAGCAAGAGGTTGGCCGCCGCCATCATCACGAATGACACCGCCACGCCGCACAGCAACAAGCGATCGCTTTCCAGACGGCCTTGGCGGCTGGCGATGGCCAGTACCAGCAGCATGCTCAACAACGCGCCGATGAACGCGGCCAGCGGCAGGGTCAACAGGCCGATGATCTCACCGACATGCAGCACCACAATGACCGCACCCAAGGTCGCGCCGGACGTGACGCCCAGCAGGTGCGGGTCGGCCAGGGGGTTGCGCGTCACCGCTTGCAGGACTGCACCGATCAACGCCAACCCCGCGCCCACCAGGGCGCCGAGCAATAGGCGCGGTACGCGGATCAGCCAAACGATATGCTCCTGGCCGGGCGTCCAATACACATCACCCACACCGAAAGCCTTGTTCAGCAGGATGTCCCAGACCACCGCCACCGGCACCCGCGCCGGCCCGAATCCCAGGGACACCACGCACGACACCAGCATCAGTGCACCGAGGCACACCAGCAGCGCGCCATAGCGACGATTGCTCATGGGCGGTGAAAACCCTTTGCCAGGGTTTGCACCGCCAATACGTTATCGATGCCCGGCGTGGCCTGGACGTAGGGGATCACGATGAAGCGCCGGTGCTTGATCGCATCCACCGATTGCAGGGCCGGGTTGTTCAGCAAAAACTGCTGCTTCTGCTCGGCGCTGACTTCGCCGTAATCGACAATCACGATCACTTCGGGATTGCGCTCGACCACGTTCTCCCAGCTCACCCGGGTCCAACTGGTCTCAACGTCATCGAGAACGTTGCGTCCACCCGCGGCATCGATCAGCGCTTGAGGCATGCCGAGACGGCCGGAGGTCATGGCGCGGTCTTCGCCGCTGTCATACAGGAACACCCGGGGCTGGCCGGGCGGTAAATGCTCGCGCACTGCGGCCACCTGGGCCTGCATCGAGGCGATCAAGGTATTGGCGCGGTCTTGTACGTCGAAAATTTTCCCCAGGTTGCGCAGGTCGTTGTAGGTGTCTTCCAGCGTCGCCGGCGGACGCTTCATCACGAACGCGCAGGATTCGGTCAGCTCATACACGTTGATGCCCAGCGGTTGCAGGGTTTGCGGCGTCAAGTCACCGCCCACCCGCATGCCGTAGTCCCAGCCGGCGAAGAAGAAGTCCACGTTGGCATTGAGCAGGGTTTCCACCGACGGGTATTTGGCGGCCAGCTCCGGCAGGCCATCGAGGATTTTCTCCATCTGCGGCGTCACCGATTTCCAGCCGCTGATGCCGCTGTAACCCACCATGCGCGGCTTGAGCCCGAGGGCGAGCATCATCTGGGTCATGTTGATGTCATGGCTGACGGCGTGTTTCGGCGCCTGGTCGAAGGTGACCTCGCGGTTGCAACTGTGGATCGTCAACGGGTAGCGGGTGGCTTCGGCCAAAGCATGTGCACTGCCGAGCAGCAGCGGCAGGAGCAGCAGGGAACGCAAGATCATGGTTGGGTTATCCAAGTGATTCGGGGGTGGGCGGCCAAGGGGTGTTCGTCAATCAGCGCCTGGACACCGAATACGTCGCGCAATAGCGTGACCGTCAGCACTTCCTTGGGTGTGCCGCTGGCGACGATGTGTCCGTGGTCGATGACGTAGAGCCGATCGCAGAACGCGGCGGCCAGGTTCAGGTCGTGGATGCTGGCGAGGGTACCGATGCCCAGGCGTTTGATCAGTTGCAGCAGTTGGAGTTGATAGCGCGGGTCGAGGTGATTGGTCGGCTCATCGAGGATCAGCACCTGCGGCTGCTGGGCCAGGGCGCGGGCCAGGATCACCCGCTGCTTTTCCCCGCCCGAGAGTGTGGCGAAAGCATGCTCGCCGAAGCCTTGCAGCCCCACCGATTCCAGTGACTGGCTGACCAGGCGCAGGTCCTGCTGATTGTCACCATCGAACAGGCCTTTGTGCGGCGTGCGCCCCATGGCAACCACTTCCTGGACCGTCAGGCCGAAGGCGTCGGGAAACTCTTGCAGTACCACGGCGATGCGTTGGGCGCACCAGCGTGAGGACTGTTTCCAGACGTTGTGATGGTCCAGTTTCACCTCGCCGGCTTCCGGCTGACTGAACCGATAGGCGCAGCGCAACAGACTGGTCTTGCCGCTGCCATTGGGCCCGATCAACCCGACAAATTCCCCGGCACCCACCTGTAACGTGGCGTCACGCAGTTGGAACTGGTGATGACAGTGGCCATGGCCCAGGGGTGTCCAGGCGAGGTGGGAGAGGGTTAGTGCAGTCATGCATTCACTCAAGTTATTGGGCTGAAACACAATCCCATTGTGGGAGCGGGCTTGCTCGCGAAAGCGGTGTATCTGTCACATCAATGTTGGATGTACCGACCTCTTCGCGAGCAAGCCCGCTCCCACATCTGGACGGTGTTCACAGTTTGGAAAGCGGGCGCGATTGTAGAGGTTTCGCGCCGCCTGTCGTTAACGCGCTGTCTTCAGCTTGAAGATGAAACCCCCTCAGGCTGGCGATTGAAATGGGTGACGAGCCGATCCAGCAACCACACCACCAGCAGCGAAGCCCCCACCAGCGGAAACACCACTGCCAGGGCCAGCATGATGAACACCCCGGTCTTCCAGGTCGGCAAGTCGTGACGCAGCGCCGGTACGCCGAACTTGCCCTGGGGCCGACGCTTCCACCAGATCACCACGCCGCTGACAGCGCTGAGCAGGATCATCAGGCAAATCAGCAGCACGATGATCTGGTTCAGCGGGCCGAACATCTTGCCTTCGTGCAGCATCACGCCGGTTTCGGTGGCGCGGGCGACGATGCCGTAATGTTCCCAGCGCACATCCGCCAGGACCTTGCCGCTGTACTGGTCCACGTGCAGGGTCGCGTCGTTGCGCGGGTCATCGGCGAAGACCGCGATGGTGAATACGCCCGTGGCGGTGGTCGGCAGGGTGATGCTGTAGCCAGGTTCCACTTTGCGATCGGTGGCGATGTCCTGCACCGCTTGCAGGCTGACGGTCGGCGCGGCGGGGCCTTCATGGGCGCCGCCGTGGGCCATGTGTTCGGCATGGTCGCCGGACATCGGCATCGGGGTATTTTCCACGGCCCAGGGTACGGTCTGGCGGTGTGCCTTGTTGAGGCTGCCGGCCGCGACGTCGGACTTGGGCATGTCGTTCCACATCGCCGCCGGGAAACGGTTCCACAGGTCGGCGTATTGCTTGCCCCAGAAGCCGGTCCAGGTCATGCCGCTGAGCAGCATCACCAGCAGAAAGGCCGCGCCCCAGAAGCCGACGACCCCATGCAGGTCGCGCCAGAACACGCGACCGCGAGCGCTCCAGCGTGGCCACAGCACCCCGGCCGACGACTGCCCGCGAGGCCACCACAGGTACAGGCCCGACACCACCAGGACCACGCCCCAGCCAGCGGCCATTTCCACCAGTCGGTCACCCACGGTGCCGATCATCAATTCACCGTGGATGGCCCGGGCAATGGCTTGCAGGTTGTCCTTGGCGTCCTGCTCACCGAGGACATCGCCATGGTACGGGTCGATGAACACGTTCAGTTCGCGGCCCTTGTCGATCACCACGAACTGCGCGCTGCGCTGGGCATTGATCGGTGGCAGGTACTGTTTGACCTGGCCTTCGGGGTAGGCGTGGCGGACCTGTTTGAGCAGGTCGTCCGCCGCCAGGGTGTGATGGCCCGCCGGCACGTTCAGCAGGCTGCCGTACATCAGAGGGTCGAGTTGCGGCTTGAACAGGTAAATGATGCCGGTCAGGGCCAGCATCACCATGAACGGCGCCACGAACAGCCCGGCATAGAAATGCCAGCGCCAGGCCAGGTGGTAGAAGTTGGGTTTCGGTTGGCTCATTTTAGAAGCGCTCCGCAGGGCAATGTGATCGTTATGTTTTTTGCGGTTGCTGCGCAACCGATCGCGGGCAAGTCTGGCTCCCACAGCCATGCAATCCTGTGGGAGCCAGGCTTGCCCGCGATGCGTTTAGAAACTCATATCCACCTTGGTCCAGAGCGTGCGCCCCGGTTCGTTGATGGCTTGCGGGTCGCTGGCCGGGTAGCCGAACCCGGCGTTGCCGGCCAGGTTCAGGTGTTCGGCGTAGGCTTTGCCGAACAGGTTGTCGACGCCGCTGCTGACCTTCCAGTGTTTATTGAGGCGGTAGGCGCCGTTGAGAGAGAACACCCCGAACCCGGAGCTCTTGCCGTAGTCTTTGCCCACCACGTTGCCCTTGTTCTGGTCGACACGATTTTGCGCGGCCACCAAGCGCCACAGGGCACCAGCGCTCCAGCGGTCTTCGCTGTAGGTCAGGCCCAGGCGGGCATCGAGCGGCGGCATCTGCGCCAGGGCGCTGCCGTCGCTGCTGTTTTTGCCCCAGGCGTAGGCCAGGGTGGTATCGGCTTTCCAGCGCTCGGTCAGCTTGTAGGCCGCGCCCAGCTCGCCGCCCATGATCCGTGCATCAATGTTTTCGGCGCGGGAGGTGGTGCCCATCATGCCGGGGGTGTAATCGAACAGGATGTAGTCGCGCACCTGCCCGACGTACCCCGACGCCCAGGCTTCTAGGGTGTCGGTCTTGTACTGCAGGCCGAAGTCGAGTTGGGTGGTTTTCTCCGGTTTGATCGAGTCGAAAGCATTTAGCGAACCGGCGGGGCCGGCGTTGGCCGAAAACAGCTCCCAGTAATCCGGGAAGCGTTGCGCGTGGCCTACGCCCGCATAGAGGGTGGTCGGGCTATCGGCCAGGTCATGCTCGTAACGTACAAAGCCGCTGGGCAGGGTGTCGGCGCGGGTTTTGTCCGCTGTGGGATTGGGCCGGGCGGACATGCCGGAGCCGATGCTTTGCCGATAATCCTTGGCCGAGGCGCGGTCGAGGCGGGCGCCGGTGACCAGCCTGTCTTGGTCGGCGGCGTACCAGGTCAACTCACTGAACACGCCGTAGTTATGAAAGTCGGCGTCCTTGGTGCGCGGCCGTTCCTTGTAGGTGTCGATGCCCATGCTGCTGCGTTGGCGATGTTCGTTGGTCTGGGCGTCCAGGCCACTGATCAGTTGCACGTCGGCCCAGCGCCAAGTGGCCTTGATGCGTGCGCCGAGCGTGCGGCGGTCGACGTTGGACGCCATGGGGCCGGCCATCATCCCGGTGCCGGATGGCGTGCGCAGGGTGTAGTTGTCCATCACATGGTCGGCGTAGTTGTAGTAGACCTGCGCCTCGATGGTATCGAGCACATCGCCAATGTTCGAACGCTCGAAACGCAAGCCCAGGCTTTCACGCGTGAACTGCGAGCCATCCATGCCACGCCCGGCGTAGCGCGCTTCACCGTCGCCCTTGCCAGCGGTCAGTTCCAGCAGGGTATCGGCATCCGGCGTCCAGCCCAGCGCCACGTCGCCGTTCCACTTGTCATAGCGCGACGGCACTGTGTCATTGTTGCCGTCACGGTAATCGTCCGAATGAGCGGTGTTGCCGATCACTCGCACGTAACCCTGCGGCCCGCCGGCCGCCGCATCCACGACCTTGTCGAAGCGCCCGTTGGAACCGGCCAATACGCTGGCGTTAACCCGGGTGCCCAGTTCACCGAACTGCTCCGGCTCGCGCTCGAACAGGACGGTCCCGGCCGATGCGCCAGGGCCCCAGAGCACGGTTTGCGGGCCCTTGATCACGGTGAGCTTGTCGTAGGTTTCCGGCGAAATATAGGACGTCGGCGCGTCCATCCGACCCGGGCAGGCACCCAGCAGCATGCTGCCGTTGGTGAGGATGTTCAGCCGCGAGCCGAACATGCCCCGCAGTACCGGGTCGCCATTGGTGCCGCCGTTGCGCACCAGGGCGAAACCGGGAATGGTCTTGAGATAATCGCCGCCGTCGCTGGCCGGTACTGGTTGGCGCGGATCCTTGGGGTGGGTGACCACGGTCAGGGGTGAACTGGGGGCGACGGCGGTAATGACCGTCGGGCTCAGCTCTTCGAGCTTAGCTTCGTGGTGAGCATGCTCGTCGGCCAGCGCACAGGGCGTGAGCAGCAGGCCGCACAATGCGGTGGCGGTGTAGCGAAAACGAACCCGTGGCTCGTTCGGGGGGCAGCGAACCTGGGCTGCGCCCAATGCGATGCCGGCAGAAAACCTGGACATGATGATTCCATCGAACAGACGTAAACGACACGGTCGGGCAACCTGGGGGCTGTCTTTGCGACCGGGTGAGATTAAGTGTCGGGTCTATGCGACGAGGGGCGGTGCGCGGGTGCGAGCACCGGGGAAGAATGACGTCCGGGCATGGCCCAGGCGTGGGGAGGGGCTGGTGTAGGTGTGGGGTGGCGGTGTATCGAAGACGGCGAAGCCATGACCCCACGTCAGCGCAGGGCAGTTGAACAGCAGGCTGCAATAACCACACTTTTCCCACAGTACGTGATGCTCGCTCTGGGGCGGGCAATGTTCGGCTGTCGGTGCTTCATGCTCGGCGTGAACGCCCGCCGACATGTCCATTTCCATGTTCATGGTCATGGACGAAGACATGCGCTGATCCATCGGCATCGACTGAGAAATCAGTGGACCGATAAAGATCATCAGCATGGCGAACAGGCTGATCCAGCTGCCGCGTGTCAGGCTCATCAGCTGACGGCGGGGCATGACCGACCTGGCGCGGGGGCTACCCATGGGCAGGAGTGATCAGTGGGCGTGCATTTGGGCTTTGCCACTGTCGGGGGCTTTTTTCTGCACCGCGACATCGACCGTGACATCTCCCGCTTTTTCGAAATGCAGGGTCAGAGGGAAGCGTTTGCCGTCGCTGAGCAGGCTGCGATCCTCCAGCCCCAGCAGCATCACGTGATACGCCATGGGGGCGAAGGTGACGCTCGCGCCAGGAGCGATCTCCACGCCAGCCACTGGCTGCATTTTCATCAGGTCGCCTTGCATTACGTGTTCGTGGAGCTCGGCTTTGCCGGCAATCGGCGAGTCGACGCTGAGCAGTTTGTCGGCGGTTGTGCCCTTGTTGTGAATCACGAAATACGCGGCCACGGTCGGCGCATTGGGCGGCAATTCCTGGGACCACGGATGGGCGATTTCAAGCTCGCCCGCTTTGTACTGGTGGGCTTGGGCGAAGCCTGCGGGAAGCAGCAGGGCGGCCAGCAGGATAAGTCTGTTCAGCATGGGTCATTCTCCGGAACGATTCAGGACGCAGGGTCATGCGGGAAGAATCAGGCCAGAGGTGAGGCGCGGGGATTGAGGCTCGGCCATTGCTGGCGCGGTGTCGGGCTGTCGAGCAGTGGATGGGCAGGGCCGCGATGGGCCGGCTGAGCATCCAGATACAATTGCGGGACGTGGGCGGTGAGCGCCACCAAGGGCGGTGACCCCGCACAGCACCAGCAATGCTGCATTGTCGAGTGATCGTCGTTCTGCGGCGTGCTCTGCTCGAACTTGCCCAGGGAAATCGCCACCAGTTTCGTGCCGCTGGAAGAGCAGAAACTGCCCCACAGCAATTGCTCGGCGGGCGACTGGGCCTGTGCCATCGCGCCATTGCTGCCGGAAAGCGGCATGGCAAGCATGTTGAACAGCACTGCAAAGCAGGCGATCCAGGCAAATGCAAGCCGTTGTCGGGACATGGGGCAATCCGCTCGGTTGGACGATCAGGTGGCGGTATTTAGCCTGATCGGGGTTGATAAGTAAAAAGAGTGCGTGCGGTGTAGGGTCGCAGGGCTGGTATTAACAGTAGCAACAGATTTTGTAAGTGGAAGCTTTTGTGGCGAGGGCGCTTGCTCCCGCTCGGTTGTAGGCGCTGCCGAAGGCTCGGGCCGCGTTCGGACGATCTTTTGATCTTTTGATCTTTTGATCTTTCGCTTGAGACTCAAGCGTTTGGGGAAAGATCGCAGCCTCGTTGCACTCGACAGCTCCTACGGCCCAGCGGGAGCAAGTGCCCTCACCACGGAGATCGTTGTTGAACAGTCGATATCCGATCGTTCCCAGTCTAGCTTCGTGTAAGGGCGACTTTGTTACCTAAAATCTAAGGGTATGCGTAATTTTTTTGTGGCGAGGGGATTTATCCCCGCTGGGCGCGAAGCGGCCATGAGATTTGGCGTCGGGGTATATCAGGTGGATTGCTTTTACTTCTTTTGGGGCTGCTACGCAGCCCAGCGGGGATAAATCCCCTCGCCACAGGGTGGCGGCTGTGCGCAGGTTAGTCGACCGGGGAGTCCAGCATTACCGGCGCGCCCGAAGGCGCCCTGCGCACAACCACCATCAAGTGCAGGATGGATACCTGACTGGACGGAGCTCATGAACCTGCTGAAAACCAAGGGCGACTAAACCCGATCACTGATAGGCAGTGACGGGAATCAAGTTACCGATGGCCTCCAAGGCGCACAAGCCGGCGGATTCTGGCCCAGTTGTAGGCAGCGGCGCAAGGTGACGTAGCTTGCTGGCGTAGTTCCGACAGGACAGGCTTGTAGGACGGTGCAGGTTTCTGTCAGACCAAATGCCAAAGCCCCTGCAACACCTCATCCACCGTCCCAAACTCCCGATCCACCCCCGCCAACACCGGCCGCCGCAAAACCAACACCGGCACCCCACGCTCCCGCGCCACTTCCAGCTTCGGCTCGGTGGCCGTGCTGCCGCTGTTCTTGCTGACCAGCACATCGATCTGCCGCCGTTCGAACAGTTCGCGCTCAGCGTCAATATGAAACGGCCCACGGGCGCCAATGACTTCGCAGCGCTCATTACCGGGGTAAACGTCCAGGGCGCGCAGGGTCCAGAATTGCTCGGGCGGGATTTCGTGCAGGTGTTGCAGCGGCTCGCGGCCGAGGGTGAACAGGGGGCGGTGGAACGGTTGCAGGGCCTGGATCAGTTCGGCCCAGTCGGCCACTTCGCGCCAGTCATCCCCGACCTGGGGTTGCCATGCCGGACGGCGCAGGGCCCAGCAGGGAATGCCGCAAGCGCGGGCGGCGTGGGCGGCGTTATGGCTGATTTGCGCGGCGTAGGGGTGAGTCGCATCCAGCAGCAGGTCGATGCCTTGCTCGCGAATGAATTGCGTCAGCCCTTCGGCGCCGCCGTAACCGCCGACGCGCACCTGACAGGTCAGGTCGGAGGGAACGCGGCCGATGCCCGCCAGGCTGTAGAAGTGTGTTGGCCCCAGGGTCCGGGCGATGGCCAGGGCTTCGGTGACGCCGCCCAGCAGCAGGATGCGTTTCATTTGAACGCTCCGGCGTGACCGACCACTGCGCCCTGGCGGTCGATGGCGAAGACTTCGACCTGGACCTGGGCCGGTACGATGCTCCGGGCGAAGGCCAGGGCGTGTGCGCAAACTGCGTCGCCGAGCGCGATGCCGACGGCGCTGGCCATCGCCAGGGCTTGCTGGCTGGTGTTGGCCTCGCGAATGCCTTGCTGCAAGGTTTCATCGGCGCCGATGGCCGCTGCCCATTCGGCCAATTGTGGCAGGTCGATGCTCGAGTGACGGCTGTGCAGGTCCATGTGGCCCGCAGCGAGTTTGCTGATCTTGCCAAAGCCACCGCAGAGGCTGAGCTTTTCCACGGGCACCTTTCGCACATGCTTGAGCACCGCGCCGACGAAATCGCCCATTTCGATCAGGGCGATTTCCGGCAAGTTGTAGACCCGGCGCATGGTGTCTTCGCTGGCGTTGCCGGTGCAGGCCGCGATGTGCAGGTAACCGTTGGTTTTTGCCACGTCGATGCCTTGGTGGATCGAGGCAATGTAGGCCGCGCAGGAGAACGGTCGGACGATGCCGCTGGTGCCGAGAATCGATAGCCCGCCGAGAATCCCTAGCCGTGGATTCATGGTTTTCAGCGCCAGCGCTTCGCCGCCCTCCACGTTGACTGTGACCTCGAAGCCGCCGGCATAACCGACTTCCTCGGCCAGCCGTCCCAAGTGCTCGCCGATCATTTTGCGCGGCACCGGGTTGATCGCCGGCTCGCCGACGTCCAGCACCAGTCCCGGCCGTGTCACGGTACCCACGCCGCGTCCGGCAACGAAACGAACGCCTGGCCCGTCCGTCAGCCGCACCTGGGAAAATAGCAGCGCGCCGTGGGTCACGTCCGGGTCATCACCGGCATCCTTGATCGTTCCGGCTTCGGCGCCCTTCTCGGTCAGCCGGCAGAACTCCAGGCGCATCTGCACCTGCTTGCCCTTGGGCAGCACGATATCGACGGCATCGGCCTGGATGCCGCAAAGCAGCAACCGCGCAGCCGCCAGACTGGTGGCGGTGGCGCAGCTTCCGGTGGTCAGGCCACTGCGCAGGGGCGCGGGTTGTTCGGCGGTTTCGTCACGCATCGAAAGGTTTCGTCAGGTCCAGCAAGGTGATCGGCAATGCCTGGCGCCAGGTGTCGAAATCGCCCAATGGCTGGGCCTGGGCAATGTGGATACGGGTCAGTTCGCCGCCATGCAGTTCGCGCCAGTTCATCAGTGTCATCTCGCTTTGCAGCGTCACCGCATTGGCCACCAGCCGTCCGCCAGGCTTGAGCTGGGCCCAGCAAGCGTCGAGCACGCCCTCGCGGGTCACGCCGCCGCCGATGAATACCGCGTCCGGCGGCTCCAGTCCCTCCAGCGCTTGTGGTGCCCGCCCGCGAATCAGTTGCAGGCCGGGGACGCCGAGGGTGTCGCGGTTACGTTCGATCAACCCTTGGCGGCCTTCGTCGGCCTCGATGGCCAGGGCTCGGCAACTGGGGTGGGCGCGCATCCATTCGATACCGATGGAGCCGCTACCCGCCCCCACATCCCAGAGCAATTCACCGGGCATCGGAGCCAGGCGGGCGAGGGTAATGGCGCGCACGTCACGTTTGGTTAGTTGGCCGTCATGTTCAAACGCGGCGTCCGGCAAACCGGCCAGGCGCGACAGGCGCAACGCCGAGGGTTCGGCCCGGCATTCGACGGCGATCAGGTTCAGGTCCGCGACGGTGGGATCGGACCACTGTGCCGCACAGCTTTCGATCCGCCGTTCGGCCGTGCCGCCCAGGTGTTCGAGCACGGTCATGGGGCTGGGGCCGAAGCCGCGCTCGCGAAGCAGCGCCGCCACGGCGGCTGGACTGTGGCGGTCATTGCTCAGCAGCAACAACTGCACGCCTGTGGATAAATGCGCGCTGAGTGCTGCCAGAGGTCGCGCCACCAGCGACAGGGTGACCACGTCCTGTAACGGCCAACCCATGCGTGCCGCCGCCAGCGAACAGGACGAGGGTGCCGGGACGACCAGCATTTCATCGCCCCGCACATGTTTCGCCAGGCTGGCGCCCACGCCGTAGAACATCGGATCGCCGCTGGCCAGCACGCACACCGGTTCGCCGCGCCGCGTCAGCAGCGGTTCGAGGGAAAATGGACGGGGCCACAGCTCCCGTTCGCCGCGGATGCACAGCGGCAAGAGCGCCAGCTGGCGTTCGCTGCCCAGAATGCGCGACGCCCGCAGCAAAGCGTGGCGGGCCGTTCGGCCCAGGCCCTTGAAGCCGTCTTCACCGATGCCCACTACGGTCAGCCAGGGGGTCATCTCTGTTCCTCGAATGGATAGGGTTGATCGGCGGGCTGAAGGCACGCGCGAACCGGGCCGCCATCATACCGTGCGTCTTCGGTTATGGCGTGGGCCGTTGCGAGCCTGCCGGCGTGCGGCGCCGGCACATTCAACCCCACCCTCTCATGCAGGCAGCCGATCTATCGGTAAACGTATTTGAGGATATAGGCATACAGGTCGTTGTAGACCGATTCGGGTACGTGTTCAGCATGGGCCTGGGTCTTGAGCAGTGTCAGGTGGCACTCCTTCACCATTTCTTCGCGATCGCCAATGAGGTGGAGGCGGTTGTTGGTGATGATCTCGAAGGCATTTGCATAAACCACCTTCGGTCCCGCGATGAGCAAAGTCCCGTCCGGATCGAGGGTATAGGTGTTTTGAGTGCGCAGGATCCGTTCCTTCAAAGGGCCTAACCCGCGCTCGTACAAGAATATCTGCGATCCGCTGACTGCTTTGGCGGCCGTCTCGATAGCCAGCAGGGTCGGCTGGGCGTTGCCCAGGCTGGCATTGAGCGCCGATAGCGTGACGAACCTTTCCAGCTCCTGTTTTTCCAGGCTTCTGAGGGCTCTTTTGATACTCGATAGATGAGCGAACTCTTTCTTGCAGGCAATGATGTGGGTTTCGAGCTGATAGCCCGCTGCCGTGGCCATCGGCGGGAAGGCCGCGAAATCGATGCCGTCGAACGCGCATTCCATGATGATGTTGTATTTGTTCCTGAAGGCTTCTGCGAAGATTTTCGAGCAAACCTCTCGAACAAAGGCCTCGGTATGCTCATAAGCATGCAGCACACCGCGTTGGATCATCTGGGCGTAGTGAGGGTGTTTTCCCCGGTACTCGGGCAGGTACAGGCGAACATAGTTGTCGTAGCGCCCGGAGGGCAGGAGGCTTTTTTCCAGCAGATAGGTTTTACCCGATCCCTGCGATCCGGCGACGATCAGCATTTTGGGGACGGACTCGGCCGTGATGCCATTGAACAGCGTGTCGGTGATTTCGGTGAACGCGGTCGTGACCTGTTCCGGGGTGTAGGCGTAATTCGATGTGTGTGGCATATCCTGATGTCCTTATCAAAGATTCCCATGAGGTGAAGTGAGTGGTTGCTCTTATTAATAAAGCGGGGTTTTACGGCGTGTTCAAATGAGCGTGTGTTCCAAGGTATGTACCTGTTTTTTAAGGTAAAAATCCCTACAGGGAAGGCGCCGGCAACTTACGCCAGCGTGCCTGGCACAGAACCCCATTGGCGGGCTTGTTCGCGAAGGCCTTGGCACATTCAACATCACCCTTTCAGGTGGACCGCTATCGCGAAAGGTTCGGTCCTTCCGTTTTGTGGCTGTGATCGGCTTCCTGGCGCAGCGCAATGCTCGCAATCCGACCAGCAAGCTTTTCATGCCCCCCGGCAAAGCAGGCATAATGGCGGGCCTTCGCCATTGCGGCGTGCCTTATCTACCGGTTTGCCCTTGAACGAACGTCCATCATCCAGCGTCATACGCCCCTCGGGTTGTCCGGGGTTGCTGCGTGTCGCCCAGGCGCTGGACGGTGGGATCTGCCGGATCAAGCTTGACGGTGGTTCCATTCAGGCCGATCAGGCCGACGCCGTGGCGTGGGCGGCCGAGCGGTTTGCCGGTGGCGTGATCGAGGCGACCAACCGCGCCAACCTGCAAATCCGTGGGATTGGGCCCCGGCACGATGCGTTGATCGAGCCCTTGCTGAACGCCGGACTGGGCCCCCGCAAACCGGCCGGCGATGACGTGCGTAACCTGATGCTCAGTCCCACGGCCGGGATCGACCGGCAAATGCTGCTTGATACTCGCCCGCTGACCGCGCGGATTCTTCTCACCCTGCAAACCCATGAACGCTTCCATGAGCTGTCGGCCAAGTTCGCCGTGCAATTGGACGGCGGGGAAGGGTTGGCGATGCTTGAACATCACCATGACCTGTGGCTCTCGGCGCTGGTGCGCGACGGCGAGCTGTGGCTGGCCTTCGGGCTGGCGGGCTGCCCGCTGGATAAACCGGACGGCGCTGTGCCCCTGGCCCAGGGACATGATTTGGTGGTGGCGGTGCTGGAGTTGTTTCTCGACCTGGCCCGCCCTGACCAGACCCGCATGCGTCACTTGCTGGCCGAAATCCCGAGGGATGAGTGCCTCGTCCAGTTGGCCCGCCGCGTGGCGTTGCAGCCCTGTGCGGATTGGCGGCGGGACGAGTCCGTCGACGGATTGCACATCGGCATCCATTCCCAGCACGACGACCGGGTCTACGTTGGCGCGGCGGCACCTCTGGGCCGGCTCGACCCCGTCATGCTGCGCGCAGCGGCGCAACTGGCGCGGGACAAGGGCGACGCCAGCCTGCGTTTCACCCCCTGGCAAAGCCTGTTGCTGCCCAACGTGCGCCGCGAGGAGGCGGACGACGTGCTGGCGCGGCTCGACGCGCTGGGGCTGTTGTGCGCAGTCGATCAACCTTTGGCGCAACTCATCGCTTGCAGCGGCTCCAGTGGCTGCGGTAAAGCCCTGGCCGACACCAAGGCCGATGCTCGTCAGTTGGCCGAGCTGCTGCAACGACAGGGCTGCAGCCTGAAGGTCCATTTGTCGGGCTGCTCGCGTTCCTGCGCAGCGGCCCATGTCGCGCCTGCCACCTTGCTGGCGGTCGCCCCCGGTCGTTACGACCTGTATTTTCGCGATGCGACGCTGCCGGGTTTCGGCGCGTTGCAGGCGCATGATCTAACTATTGAAGCGCTCGGCCGCTGGCTCGACGCTCGCCCCCGGAGCCCCCTTGATGCTTGATTACATCCGCGACGGTCAGGAGATCTATCGCAACTCCTTCGCGATCATTCGCGCCGAAGCCAACCTGGCGCGCATTCCGGCCGACCTGGAAAAACTCGCGGTGCGGGTGATTCACGCCTGCGGCATGGTCGAGGCTGTCGATGGCCTGCAGTTTTCCGAGGGTGCCGGCACGGCGGGACGCCAGGCACTGGCCGCCGGTGCGCCGATCCTGTGCGATGCGCGGATGGTTTCCGAGGGCGTGACCCGGGCTCGCCTGCCCGCGAACAATCCGGTGATCTGTACCCTGCGCGACGAGAGCGTGCCGGCGTTGGCCCTTGAATTAGGCAATACCCGCTCGGCGGCCGCCCTGGAGCTTTGGCGTCCGCACCTGGAAGGCAGCGTCGTGGTGATCGGCAATGCGCCGACCGCCCTGTTCTACCTGTTGGAAATGCTCGATGCCGGCGCGCCGAAACCGGCGCTGATTCTCGGCTTTCCGGTAGGTTTCGTCGGCGCTGCTGAGTCCAAGGCGATGCTGGCGGCCAACAGCCGTGGCGTGCCGTTCGTGATCATGCAAGGCCGGCTCGGCGGCAGCGCCATGGCCGCCGCCGCCGTCAACGCCCTCGCTACGGAGATTGAATGATGCAGCAGCCTGGACGTCTGATTGGCCTCGGCGTTGGCCCCGGTGACCCGGAATTGATTACGGTCAAGGCCCTGCGCCTGCTGCGCGAATCGCCGGTGGTGGCGTACTTCGTCGCCAAGGGCAAGAAGGGCAACGCCTTCGGCATCATCGAGGCGCATCTGCAGGAGGCACAAACGTTGTTGCCACTGGTCTATCCGGTGACCACCGAAGCGTTGCCGGCACCGCTGTCCTATGAACAGGTCATCGCCGACTTCTACGACACCGCTGCCCAACAGTTGGCCGTGCATCTGGATGCCGGTCGCGACGTGGCGGTGATCTGCGAGGGCGATCCGTTCTTCTACGGCTCCTACATGTACTTGCACGATCGCCTGGCCGAGCGCTATGACGCCGAAGTGATTCCTGGCGTGTGCTCGATGCTCGGCGGCGCCTCGGTGCTGGGTGCGCCGCTGGTCTATCGCAACCAGAGTCTGTCGGTGCTCTCCGGCGTATTGCCCTTCGAGGAGCTCAAGCGCCGCCTGGCCGATGCCGATGCGGCGGTCATCATGAAGCTGGGACGCAATTTCCCCAAGGTCCGTCAGGTACTCCAGGAACTGGGTCTGGACGATCGGGCGTTGTACGTCGAGCGGGCAACCATGGCCAACCAGAAGATCGTGCCGCTGGATGAAGTCGAGCCCATGTCCTCGCCGTACTTCTCGCTGATCATCGTGCCGGGCGAACGGTGGCAAGGTTGATGACGTCCAGGGCGCCGGCCATCGTCATTCTCGGCCCCGGCAGCCTCGCAACGGCCCGGCGGATCCAGCAGCGCTACCCTGATGCCTTGATCCACGGCCTGGCCGGACGGGTTGAGGGTGCGGACAGCCAATACCACGAGTTCGGCGCGACGCTGCGCGAGCTCTACCAACAGGACACGCCGATCATCGCCCTGTGCGCGGCCGGCATCGTTATCCGCACGCTGGCGCCGCTGCTGCTGGAAAAAGGCGTCGAACCGCCAGTGCTGGCAGTGGCCGAGGATGGCAGCGCCGTGGTGCCGCTGCTTGGCGGGCTGGGCGGGGTCAATGTCATGGCCCGTGAGATCGCGGCAGCGTTGCAAGTCGCTCCAGCAATCACCACCAGCGGCGAATTGCGTTTCGGCACCTGCCTGCTCAATCCGCCGAGCGGTTACCGTCTTGACGACCTGGAGCAGGGCAAACGCTTTGTGTCCGATCTGCTGGCCGGTGAGTCGGTGCGTATTGAGGGGGCTGCGCCATGGCTGGAGCAGGCGCAACTGCCCCAGGATGAACAGGCGCGTCTGGCCATTCGTGTCGACTGCGCAGCGGCTGCGCCCGCGCCGGATGAATTGCGGATTTATCCGCGCACTGTGGTGGTGGCGGTGCCCGCGGGTGCGCCGGTGTCCGTTGACGAAGTTTTGCGTGAAACCGGTCTGGCGGTGCAATCGCTGGCGTGTCTGTTGGCGGCGGACAGCGACATGGCGCGTCCGGATCTACAGGCAGCCGCATCGGCATTGAACGTGCCGCTACGGTTCGCAGTGGCCAGTGCTGACGTTACCCAATGGTTGAGCGATGCCCTTGAGCAACCGGCATCGGTGCGTAGGGTGGGCGATTGTGCGATCGCCGTGGCCGAGCAGCCCCTCGACCCCGAACAGATCGGTCGCCGACGCGGGCGTCTTGCCGTGATCGGTCTTGGCCCGGGCGCTGCCGAATTGATGGTGCCGGCCGTGCGCGCCGAACTCGACCGCGCCACCGATGTGCTGGGCTACGAAACCTACGTGCGCATGGCCGGTCCCTTTCGGTCCGATCAGGTGCAGCACTGCACCGACAACCGCGAGGAAATGCAGCGTGCCCGGCATGCCTTCGAGCTGGCGGCCCAGGGGCGCTCCGTGGTGGTGGTGTCGTCCGGCGATCCAGGCGTGTTCGCCATGGCCGCCGCGGTGCTCGAAGCGCTGCACGAGTCGACGGATGCCCACTGGCACAACGTCGACCTGCAAATTCTCCCTGGCGTCTCGGCCTCCCTGGCCACCGCCGCCCAGGCCGGTGCGCCGCTGGGTCATGATTTTTGTGTGATGTCGTTGTCGGACAACCTCAAACCATGGTCGATCATTGAGAAACGCCTGGATCTGGCGGCTGAAGCAGACCTGGCCCTGGCGTTCTACAACCCGATCTCCCGTTCCCGACCATGGCAGCTGGGGCGAGCGCTGGAAATCGTTGCGCAACATCGTACCGCCGAGACGCCGGTGGTCTTGGGGCGTGATATCGGCCGCCCGGGCCAGACGCTGCGCGTCACCACGCTGGGGCAGTTGACCCCGGATCAGGTGGACATGCGGACCATGGTGCTGATCGGCTCCTCCACGACGTGCGTCTTCCCTCGCGCTGACGGAGGCGAATGGGTGTACACGCCGCGTTGGTACGGCGATAAGCCGCGCTGATGGAACTTGGCGGTCCGTTCGGGCCGCCGAATGCCTGCACCTCGAACTGTTCAATTATTTGAAGGGACAGAGATTTTCCAGTGGCTATTAAGTTGTAAGTAGTCAGCAGCGCTTCGCCTCATGTAACGCGGCGTGTGGTTTTATTTGGAAAATCATTGTGCTTGGCCGTTAGTTGAACAGCGTCGAGCGGCTGGGGTATGTTCGTTCTAATTATTTAGACCTGTTGGCGAACTTAACGTCCGCGTATCTGCTGTGCTCGCAAGTTTATTGTCGGGCCGGTGTTTTTATTTGCATGCAATAAATGGAAGTATTGTAAATGAGTGAATACAAGTTTTTGTCGAGGGACAGTCACGTCGATTTTTTGAGTGTGTTAAAACTCAAGGATCTTGAACAGGCATTGATATCGCACAAAGGCACCGATCAATATGACGCGGTGCTGCGTTATTACTTCGGTTGTGTCGCCTTGCTGGACACGCCGCAGATGCTCGAGCCGTTGGGGTTGCTCAAGCAGGCGTTAGGGGTTATGCAGGGCGCAACGCCGTCCAGCCCCGACGACCTTGGACCTGGGCAGCTCTTCAGGAAAATCGAGCATTTCGAAGCACGCCTGCAAAACAGTTTCCAACAGTGGGAAAGACCGGCGACCGAGGTGCCGAAAAAGCTGCATTTTGTTTGGCTCGGCGGTGGCGTTGGGGCGATCCAGCGCGACTACATCAATGTCTGGAAACGGGTGCTGGCCCCCGAGGGTTATCAGCTCAATCTCTGGTATGACAGTGACGCGCTGCTGGCCTATGAAACCAACCGGATTATTGTCGAAGCCGCCAAGGCGGATGCCATGCTCAAAGGTGGGGAGAACAGCGCCAATGCATCTGAGTTGGGTGATCGTTATGAAGAGCGTGTCATCGTTCTCAAACAACAGATGCATGCACATATCAGGAAAACGGTGGAAAACGGCGGCAGTGCCGATGACGCGAGAGTGGACTTGCTGGTTCGGGCCTATGGTCAGGACAAGGCGCGGCTCGATACCCTGAAGGCCGATAACCGACGCAGTCTCCAGGCAATGGTCGAAGGGAATCTGGTATTGCGTGATCTGGCCCGGGGTGAAGCGCTTCAACTGAAGGATATCTACCAGCGCGAGATCAGCCTGCGTGGCAATTTTGCCTCAGCCTCCGATTTGGTGCGCGCCGAAGTGTTGTTCACGGAAGGCGGCGGTTATGCCGACATCGACTGTCTGCCACCCTTGCTGGAAAAACTGGGCCCAGTCGACATTCGCGGTTTCAAGTCCGACGCGCTCCTGGGCACGCTGCAGTTGCTGCTTGATCGTAATCCCGAATGGATGCCGGGTCGCCGAGCCTTGCGCAACAAGTACATGGACTATCTGGAGCAGATTCCATTGGAAAGTCGTGAGGCACTCAAGGGCTTCGCGAACAGCAAACCCGAGTTGAACCACGTTTTTCGCACGCCGGTGGAACGCTTGGCTCGTCCCTACGAGCTGCGTGCCCTTGCAGTACGGACCTCGTTGAGCAATGCATTTCTGATGGCACATCCGGGGGCGGCGATGCTCAAGGCTGTGCTCGATCGTTTCAGGCTCAACTATGAAATCGTCGATGCCACCGCTCGCCTGGCCGATGAACAGAATATTGCTCTTATCGATGTCGAAGCCATGGTCAATGTTGCAAAGCAGGCGGCGACCCAGGTGTTTGGTGCTTTGCATGAGCTGCCAACAGAAGTGGAAATGACCACGTCTTTGTTGGTTCAGGCCGCCGCCACCTACTACAGCGATGGAATCCGCCCCCAGAACCAAGTGACGATCTACCTGACCGGACCTGGCGCCATGCTTGAGGGCATGGCGGCTTATCTGAGGACGCATTTCACGCCTCGAACGGCTGCGCGGTGGCGAGCGGAAGCCGCCATCCCGGCGGTAACCAGCGTTAACCTGGCCACCGAGGAAGAGCAAGACCACTCCTGGATGGAGAACGAGAGTGACACCCGGCAATGGCTTGAAAACGAAAAGAAGCGCTGGCAAGCGGGCCGCTTCAAGGCTCGTTACGCGGGCGACATGGCCGAGTTGCTGAAGTACCGCACGCTCCAGTTTGATGAAGGCTGGCCGGTGATCGAAGGGCGCCACCTGTTGTCCACCGGGCTGTTGCAGCATCTGGCCGATGAGCTGGGCAAGCCGTTCATGCAGATGATGAATCGCGGCCACAACGGTGTGGCGACCTTCGACAAGGCCATCCCCCTGAGTTTCGATCAGCGCCAGTCGATCCTTGGCCAAAGCATCAAGACGTTGCCGCCGGCCTCCTTGAGCGACGCGCAGACGCAACGGTTGTCCGTCGCTGAACTTTTGCAGCGACTGGCCAAAGGCAGTTTCGACGTCGCTCGGTTGAGTCCCTGGCAGCGTCTGTCATTGGGCGCCTTGACCGGCGCCAGGACGCTGGACAATCGCGGTTTCGACGCGGTTCGCCCGCAGCTGGATAACCTCGCCAACAGCCTCGGCGAACAGGGCACTGCCGGCAGCTACGCGGTGATCGAACATGCGTTGTACCAACAGCAGGCGCCGGCGTTCCTGGCCGGGCTCGCCAGCGCAGTCGATCATCCGCCGAGGCATTCCGAAACCGCCCTGGCGCTGAAGAAAGCCGCGTTGGAGCAGCCTCTGACGTTACGCCAGTGGGGCCGCCAGGTGGCCCGGATCCAGCAGGTGGCGAAGCTTGAATACCGCGTCCGGATCGTTGAGCGCGTCGGGACTGTCCTGGACGATTTTCAAGCCGATACGATCAAGCTTGTCCCGCAGGATTTGCTGCTTCAGGGCGAGGGCGACCGAGTGGGGGGGCGTTGTTATCCACTGGCCCTGGCCATGGCGGCAGCCTTGTCGGAAGGGAAGGCTGCGGTCAACACCTTGCGCGAGCGCTTCTATCTGGGGGTTATCGAGCCAGGGGCAAACGATTCAATGACCTTCCTGGGCAGCATGGAGGCGTTGCGCGATGTGCAGTTGGGCGACGTCGGTCGTGGGCTGGCACGCTCGGACTTGAAAGCGGTGGTGGACATTCTGCAAGCCAGGAGCACTACCAGTACGCTGATGCTCAACTCCGACAATCACGCCATGCTGGTGGCCAAAACCGTTGAGGGCGAGCGCAGCACGTATCACTTCTATGATCCGAATTTCGGCGTATTCGAATTCGAGCAGGCGACGGCGTTCAGGCGGGCACTGGAGAAGTTTTTCGTCAAGCAGGCAATGGCCGGCTATTACGCAGCCTATGGCGATGCGGCGCGTCCGACCTTCGACCTGATAGAGCTGGAAGGCGTGCGGCTGTCGAATATGCAATTGTCGAATGCGATCCGCGTCTCGCAACTGTTGCAACCCGGCGCGTTGCCTGGACAGCCGCAACGACCTGTCAGACAGCGGCTGGCAAGTGCCCGTGGGCAATCGCTGAGCAGTCATCCCCGACTGGGCAGTTGTTTGCTGGCCCTGGATGGCCACTGGTGGGCGCAACAGATCGGGCAAGTGACGACCCAACTGCGGCAGCAGAATCAGCTGGCGCCACACCTCGTACCGTTGTTCGACACCCTGGAGGTC
The DNA here is from genome assembly GCF_039581215.1 of Pseudomonas halotolerans. NCBI lineage: Bacteria > Pseudomonadati > Pseudomonadota > Gammaproteobacteria > Pseudomonadales > Pseudomonadaceae > Pseudomonas > Pseudomonas halotolerans. Next base: position 72,431 of record NZ_JBCNTJ010000022.1, on the reverse strand, counting down.
CAGCAGAACGGTTCGTATCGGATGAGCCTGATCGATCCGGCGAATCCTGAGCAACTGGTACGGATCGTCACTGACGATCATCGACTCCTGCGGATAAAAAGCTACCTCTCGGAACGCTTTTCAGCCTTGGCCAACAAGCCCACCGTGCCAGGCGATCCGACCGAAGTGGGGAGTGTCCATACCCTGAACGCGGGCTTTTCCATCCAGGCGCTGATGAGCGCATTGAGGGGGCAGGAAGGACCTGACCGACCTTTGACCCTGGCGGTCCGGTTGCATGCCTATGTCAATTACGCGCAACTGGTGCATGGCAACGTGGTCGACGTCGCGGCGCTGGTCGGGCTGGTGCGCCAGGCTCTGGCGCAAGAGAAACTGATCGCCCAGACCGTCGCGCCAGTGGTCAAGGCTGCGGTGGGAGGCAGTGTGAGCGAAGCGACAGGGGGGTTACTGCAACTGGCGAATGTCGGGTTCGACATCTACCAGCTGTCGACTGCGCAGAACCCGGTCGAACGCGCTCAGTTCGGTACGCAATTGGCGTTCGACTCGGTCAGCCTGGTGTTGGCGACGGGCGCCTACGTCGCCGGCGCCACCACCGCAGGGGCGCTTCTGGGTGGCGCTGCTGTGATGCTGGGCGGTCTGGCGGTGGGGGTGGCGGCCTTGGCCCAGGGGTTCGCCAGCATTGCCGAAGAGGCCAGGCAAGTCGGTCTGTTTTTTGATGAAGTGGCCAAGGCTCACCTTCAACCCTATCGGCTCAACGCCCGTGGCGGTACATGGCTGCCGCGCCCTTCGCTGATCGTCCAGACACTGGATCTGAGCCGCGGCGAGCTGGTGCTGGACAGCCCCAGGCTGTATCCGTTGCGTGATCATTTCGGGGTGCCGACGTTCGATGTTGAGTACGATCGGGCGATTGATATTCGTCGGGAGCTGGACCTGCCAGATCGAGTCAACATCACGCTGACCCCTGGCCAGGCGATCATGCTGCCCTGCACGCCGCAAACCTGTTATCGCTACGAGTACAAGGCGCTGCCATTCGCCAGCTTGCACCATGACACGGGGTTCGACACGGCACGGCGTCTGGAGAAAAGGAAAACGGATGGCGGATGGCTGTTTCTGTTTTCCTTCTATTCGTTTCCGAGTGACTACATCCTCTATCGCCTGTTTGATCCTGACTATCGGCCAACGGTGATCAACGTGTTGCTCGATGCCGTTGATCGCTCATTGGTGGTGCCCGTGCTTGCGCCGGCCTGGCACGGAAAAATCGCCTATCAGGTTCGGGGCGCTGGCAAACGGTGCGCAGTGGTGCTCAATCCCGGCGTGAGCCTGAGCCTTCAGTCGAGGCGTTCGCAGAAGTCGAGTTGGGTTCTGGACGCCTCTTGGGCCCACGAAAGCGATATCCGGTTCGAGGATGGCGGGAAACTGTTCGTCGGTGACGTGCAGTTGAGGTTCATTGGGCCGGGTTCCCATGAGATTTTGCTCCGAGTCACCGACAATCAAGTGTTCCAGGTTGCGTTAAGTGAACGCCAACTCACCCTTGTCGAGCAGGATGTACCCGCGGGCATGGATCGGCAGGTGTTGCAAGGACACCTCAGGACCCTGGCTCAACAGCACCGCCTGGTGATGCCCTATACACCCGTTCACCGTTATCTGATTCCGTTCGAGAAGCCAGACGAGCCCCGGTACACCTCGGCCTGGTACGACGCGAAAGCGGACCGTTTCCTCTACATCCGTGACGAGATACCGGACGCCGACGCCGCGTTGCTGGGCGCGGTGGCCGGCAGCCATGCGTATTTTTACGACCCGCAAAACGTCATCATCTGGCAGGTCGACGTGGTCACCGGGCTGTTGACCCATCGCTATTGGTTGTGGGCCTCAAGAGACGTGACGACCATCAAGCGTGTCGAGGCGCACGCCCAAGGCGTGATTCAAGTCGTCCAGGAAATTACCCGGGCCGATATGTCACGCGAGGTACTGGTCTATATGATCCACGACGGACAACTGCTGCTCAGTTCCATCACACGCGACCTGGACCCGGTGTTGGAGTCGGTCTTGAGCGCCAGCGAGACACTGGCCGACTGGTCAAAGGTGCTCGGCAGCGGTTACCCCTTCACGCCGTCTGCTGGTGAAAAAGACACCTTTGTCACCGTCAACTGGCAGCCGGCGCCCTTTGTTACTGTCTGTTGGCAAAGTGAGCCGCAGGTACGGGACATGGCTTGGGTCCGTCGTAGCGACCACTTGATTATCCGTCCCTCACCGGCACGTAACCATGCCCGTGGCTGGTCCGATTCCATCAGCAACATGACTGACCTGACGCTGCTCACACCGGCGGACGGTGGCGATACATTTGTCATCTACGACAGGCTCTCCCAGACACTTTGCCGTAAGCAACGCACCCTCGTGGCGGGCAAAAGCGAGTGGTCGGTGAAGTGGCGGCGACCGCAGAACCTGGAAAATGTCATCCTGGTCGAAAAGGGGTATGTGGCGCTGACGTCTGATGGTTTGTTTTTCAATCTGACGAACCGGGGTTACCTGGTGCTTGGGGGCGTGGGCGAAAAGTGGTTCAAGGACCGGACGCATTGGTGGTCTGCGCTGGAGCCGCTGGCCCGCCAATACGCCACCGAACGCTTTGCCCTGATCGGTTTGACGAATGCCAGCGGCGACGCGAAGTTGTGCGCCTGGTACGTCGGCGACCGAGTATTGTTGGCGGAAATGGGGCGCGGAAAAGAGGTGCGTCTGCTGGGTCTGACCCCGGATAACGAGGCCGCGTGGTTATTCGATGTTTCAAGTGGCGACGTCTATCGCCAGGCGTTTATCGATCCGCAGAAACTGGAGGTCGCTTTTGGCCAGGGCTCACGATTGCTGCAAGCCGATGTGCTACCCGCAGCAACGCGTGAATGGGCACCCTGGCAGTTTGTCGAACTGACAGTCGAAGGGGCAGGGTTGCGTGGCGTTACATCCGAAGGTGTGGTGGTCGTGTTGCAAGACCGGGAGCCGGCGATGATCAGTGGTGTCACCCATGAGTGGGTCATCCATCAAGCGGGCCGCGAGATCGAGGGGCTCAAGCGGCTGGCGTCTTACCCACTGCGTAGCGCACTGCTGTCGGTGGAGGATCCCGCCAGTCTGAAGTGGTTCGTAGCCGAGACCGACCGAATGATTCAGGTTCCAAAGGCCGCGATTCCGACGTCTTTCGAGTTATTGGGAACCCAGCAGCAGACCAACGTATTACTGCATGAAAGCACGGCCGGAACGTTGCTGACCTACCCGTCCATGGGGCAGGCCGGACCACTCAGTTATGTCCGGCGTGATGCCGAAGTGCTGGTGGTTGAGGGCAAGATGAAGATCGATGATCTGCTGCCGCTGATGCCAGATGATGTCACGACCCTGATCCTGCGCATGGGACAAGGCATGGTGAGTTACCGGCTGTCCAAAGCCGCCTGGCTTAGGGTCGATTCGGTCATTCTCGACTGCCGACGTTCGTCGGGCAGCGGCAGCGCGCCGACCATCCCCGGCAAGTTGATCTGGGAGCTGGATGACCCGGACAAGTTGTTGCTGAGCCACGTCCACGAGCATCTGGTGATCATTGACCCTGACAGCGGGCGCAGCGTGATTTTTCGTGAAGTGTACGCAACGGACGTCAACTTTCGTGGCGAAGTCCTGCTGAGCTTCGGCGGGCATCGGCAGTACGCCGCTTCGACATTGATCGAACGGTTGGGCACCCTGCAGAACAGCGTCACGCTGAAAGCGTTATCCAGCGAATCGTATGCGGTGGAAAACAACCTGGCGGATTGATTGCCGGCATTGGTCCAAACCGTGGGGTAGATCGAAAAAAGGGTTGCCAGTTGTACCTGCAACCCTTTTCCTGCTGGGGCCGGCCGCCGGTGTAGCGAGCCATTTATGACTTCACGAGGCGTTTTTCCTTAAGGTGAATCGCCTCATGAGGTGCTCATCCAGTTTCTTTTTGATCAACGCCCTTTTGCGGTCGAGTTCGCTTCTGTTTAATTTCAGGAACGCTTTGCGCTGGATAATTTTGGCTGATCGCTTCTCCCAGTCCCAGAACAGAAAGCTGTGCTTTTTCATGTCGACGTTCAGTTCGAGTTTATGCAGGGCGATCGTCAGGTTGCCGTGTGAGTCGTACCTGGCCGGGATGATTTGAAAGGTCTCGCCTTGGCGGGTTTCCCCGTCGAAGGACAGCATAGCCGTGTGATCGTTTTTCAATGTGTCGAGCGTGTCGATCATCGCGTTTGCCTGCCGCCAATCATTCATGGCATGGGCGCTCTGTACCAGAAAGTCTGCCACCGAACCCGAGACAATATGTTGGGTACGGGTATAAATGGCGTCGCCGTAGAGCGACCAACCCAGAAATGCCAATGTTCGTGCATATTCTTCAAACCAGCCTTGCGGGTCGATATAGCGGTGATGGCCGAGGTCGGCCGAGCGAGTGGCGATGTTGTTGCAGTCGGCGATGTCGTTGTGGTCTTGCAGGGAAGGTGTCTCGATGTATGAACACAGAGTCGGTCCTGTGACCAGGCCGGTTAATTGTGGGGGGTTCATAAATACTTCTCCATGTGCGATAAGTGTGTAAATAGCTGTGCCATTGGGTTTTATAAATACAACTATGCATGGAGAACTCAAGTGTGCGAATGCTTAATTGAAGTCTAAATATGTTTGGCAGGCGATCAAAGTAGGGGGTGAAAATATACATATGTTGTAATTGCTCAGGGTTGTTGTTTTTGTAGGGAGTCAATTAGATTGTCAGTGTCCGCAGGAGTGGACAATTAAATAACCAAGGAGGTTTTATGGAAAACTTTGAAAGTGGAATTTGCGTAGAACAAAGTGTCGAGTTGATTCAGGCACGCATTAACAGGCGCAAAGTGTTGGCCTCTGCCAGCCGACGGGTACGCAGGTCCGTTGAGTTGCCGCCTGGCAGCCCGACCAAGGATCTGGATGCGCTCATGTTGGGTGATGCGCTCGTGGGTTATGGCAATAACATGTCGCTGAGCAACATGGCGATCATGGAAAACCTGATGACCATGGCAATCATGGAGGCCAACTATGAAGTCCCCGGCGGCAAGAACACTTTGGCCTGGTACGACGCCTTTATCCGATGCCTGCATGATCTCGGGTGTTTTGTTGCCGATGACGGCTATACCCGTTATTCCGAGAGTTCCCAACGGGTGGACATGGATTACGTAATCAGCGATATCGTCAAGGGGATCATTGATGGCGTGAAAGCCAGTGTCCCGGCGGCGTCGGTGCTCGGTGCCGTGGTAGGCACCACGATTGACGGTTTGAAGAACGATAAGCAAACCATCAATCTGTTCAACAGCCAGGTCAAGACACCCGAAGGCGCGCGTTTATCCGTCATTCCCTGCGAGCAGTTGGCCAACGGCATTCTGATCGCATCGTCCGCATCGATCAGGCAGATGGGCACGTCGAATAACGGTGGTGTGCTTTTCGTGAACTGGCAATCTTCCGCACGGGAGATCTTTCGCGGTAAGTCGTTCGTGACCTTCAATCCTGCCCGTTATGAGGAGTTCAGGCAGGACATCGAAGAATACCTGGGCGAGCACCGCAAAGAGGTGCTGAAACAACGGTTCAGCCGTCGTAAGCGAGCCTGAATCGACAACCGTTGCTACGGCACCAGATAGCCTCGGACCCCGGTAAAGATAATCTGCGCGGCTAACGCGCAGACAAACAGCCCCATCAGGCGGCTGACGATCTGTAAGCCCTGGTCACCCAGAATCCGCTCGATGCGGCTGGACAGGTAAAGCACTACGCCGACGGTGAAGCTGGCCAGGGCGATGCTGATGATGGCCATGAGTTTGTCGTCCCAGTGCGGCTGGCTCACGCCCATCACCAGCAAGGCGCCAATGGTGCCGGGGCCGACCGTCAACGGAATGGTCAGCGGGACAATGGTCACGTCCTGCTGAACATTATCCGTCTGTACGGCTGACTTGCCTTGGGCCATGCCCAGCGCCGAAATGAACAGCACGCTGCCGGCGCCGATGCGGAACGCATCCACGGTGATGCCGAACACGCTGAAAATCACCCGCCCGAACAAGTACAGCAATACGCTGGACACCAGCGTCGCGATCGCGACCTTCCAGGCCAGGCGCCGTTGTTCCTTGCGCGAGTAGCCGCGAGTCAGACTGATGAAACACGACAGCACGAAGAAGGGGCTGTAGAGCACCAGCATCTTCAGGTAAACGCTGAACAACACATGAAGCATGGTCGAGGCTCAAGGCGGAGAAAGACGTCGGGGAGTCTATCAGGCGTTTTGGTGTCTGTCGGCTCAGGACGTCTGCGCGGTACGATTCTGCTGGTCGCGCTGGGCCACCCAGTGTTCGATCAGCTCGCGCAGTTGCGACAGTTCCACCGGTTTGGCCATATGGCCGTCCATCCCGGCCTGACGGGCACGTTCCTTATGTTCGGCCAGGATGTGCGCGGTGAGCGCGACCACGGGCGTTCGCGTCCGCTGGTTACCCATTTCCCAGGCGCGCAGTTGCTGGGTGGCGGAAAAGCCGTCGAGGATCGGCATTTCGCAGTCCATCAAGACCAGGTCGTAGCGTTGCTCCTTCATGGCCTTGAGGGCTTCCTCGCCGTTGCTGGCGGTGTCGGGTTGCAGGTTGAGCTTGCCGAGCATGCCGCGGATGACCTTGGTGGAAATGCTGTTGTCTTCGGCCACCAGGATGCGGAAGTCGCTGGGCACTTTTACCGGGACGACGGGGCCGGCGCTCATCGGGATATTCTGCGTCTGGCCTTTGTTGCGCTGGTTCAGCTCGTCCGCCAGGGTGGTCTTGAGGGTATAACCGGCCACCGGTTTGGCGAGGATGCGCTTGACTCCGCTGTTGCGCGCCACGATCTTGCTCGGCGCGTTGCTGATGCCGGTGAGCATGATCAACAGAATGTCGTGATTCAGGCTTGGGTCTTCCTTGATCTTGGCCGCCAGTTGCATGCCGGTCATGCCGGGCATGTTCTGGTCCAGCAGCACCACGTCGAAATAGTCCCTAAGGTGTGCCTTGGTGCGCAGCAGCGCCAGGGCTTCCTTGCCCGAGGGTACGGCGCTGACGTTCAGGCCCCAGGCGCTGCATTGCTGTACGAGCACTTTGCGGCAGGTGTCATTGTCGTCGACGATCAACACCCGCGCCCCTTGCAGTGGACCATCGAGGTCGGAGGTCGGATGTTCGAGGCGATCCGGGTCCAGGGGCAAGGTGAGCCATAAGGTGCTGCCCTGGTTACTGCCGCTTTTGATACCGAACTCTCCGTGCATCAGCATGATCAGTTGACGGGCGATGACCAGGCCCAGATTACCGCCCAGGCGGGTGGCCGAGAGGAAGTTCTTGCTATGCAATTCGGCGTGCATCAGCGTGTCGCGCTCTTCGGCGTCCATGGGTGTTCCACTGTCCTGCACCGCGATGCGCAGGCGCGGCTGATTGCTGCGCTCGTCCAGCGCCACGACGATCAACACTTCGCCTTCGTCGGTTTTTTTCAGGGCGTTTTCCAGCAGGCTCAGCAGCGCCTGGCGCAACCGTGTCGGGTCACCGCTGATCACGCGCGGCACCTGGGGCTGGATAAAGCTGATCAATTCGACATTCTGCTGTTCGGCCTTGGCGCGGAAGATGCTCAGGCAGTCCTCGATCAGCGCGTTGAGGTCGAACTGAACGTCGTCCAGTTCGATCTGCCCGGACTCCAATCGGGAAATGTCGAGGATCTCGTTGATCAGGGTCAGCAGTTCGTTACCGGCGCTGTGGATCGTCTGCACGTAATCGCGCTGCTTGACCGACAGTGGTGTGCCCAGCAGCAGCTCGGTCATGCCCAGTACGCCGTTCATCGGCGTACGGATCTCGTGGCTGATCTTGGCCAGGAACTCGGCCTTGGCATTGATCTCGGCGTTACTCGCCGCCAGGTCACGGCTGATGCTGAAACGGCTCTCGTTGATTGAGCGCTGACGCTCGCCCAAGGCGACACTCATCAGCAGTCCGCTGACGCAGATGAACCCCAGCAGTGTGATGATCAGGCCCTGTGGGGCGACTTCTGTCAGCCCTTGCAGAGCTGGAAGGGTGATCAGCGTGCCCAGGTTGAAAACCACCATGGCGGCGACAAACAGCCGTGCCGGGCGATAGCCCTTTTGCCAGTGCCAGGCGCTGACGAACAGCATGCTCAGGCCGGCCAGCGCGACCAGGGCATAGGTCATGATATTGAGTGGCAGTGTGTTCACGAACAACAGCAGCAGGCTGCAGAGCGTGATGAACACGATGTCTCCCAGCAGCAGCCGGTTCAACGGATGCGGGCCCAGGGGCGCGAAGAAGCGGTAGGCGAACATCAGGCCGCAGGGCGCGGTCAGCAGCAGGGCCAGATAGGCCCCCGGCGTCTGAATGGCCGGCCAGTCGGGCAGCCAGGCTCCAGCCAGGTTCAACAGCAGCACCAGGCTGAGCATCAACAGCCCTTCACAGGCCGCCAGCCACAGGCAACTGCGTGAACGGGTATAGGCGTAGCGGGTGAGGTTGTGCAGGATCAGCATCGCGATGCAGCCGAACAGCAACCCATAGATCAGCGTCTGGTTCTGATTGGCTGCTGCCTGTATCGCCGGCTCCAGAGTGACATAGGGCCGCAGTTCGTGCCGGGACGCCAGTCGCAGGTAGACGTCCAGTTGCTTGTCGCTGCGAGGCAGGGCCAGCATGTAATCGCTGCTGGGTACCGGGTGTTCGATACGTGGCAGGGCGTCACCACCGACTTGTTGGTCCACCAGGGTATCGCCGTCCAGCACATAGAGGTTCAGGCGAGACAGGTCGGGTGCAAAGATACGCAGTATTTGTTCATGTGGGTCGGGGGCCAGCCGGAACCGCAGCCACAATGCCCCGCCCGGCTCGGCGGCCTTTAGGCCGTCCAGGTCGATGGGGCTGAATTGGTTGGTGTAGCGGGCAGAACGGATGTCGCTCAGCTTCAGGTCGCCCTGTTCGTCGAGCAATACCGCCCAGCCACTGCCTGACGCGGCCTGGGCCGGGAGCGTGCAGAGCAGCGTCAGCAGGGTGACGGTTAAACCTATGGCAATCCTGAGCCAGCGCACGGCGAAATCCCTTCGTAGGTTGATGCCAGATTATAACTATGCGCGGCGCCGGAGCAGACAGGCAAGGGCCATGGGCGCTTGCCGGTCTGAATGGCCGGGTTATTCCAGATTTTCGCCACGCTCGCGGGCAATGGCCCGGTAGCCAATGTCCTTGCGGTAGAAACAGCCTTCCCAATCGATCTCGGCGGCAAGCTTGTAGGCCTGCTCCTGAGCCGCGCCGACGCTGGACCCCATGGCGGTGGCGCAAAGCACGCGACCGCCGGCGGTGACCACCTGGCCATCCTTCAGCGCGGTTCCCGCATGGAAAACCTTGCCTTCCAGCCCGGCTGCCGTCTCCAGCCCTTGTATTGCATTGCCTTTAGCGTAGTCGCCCGGGTAACCCCCGGCAGCCAGTACCACGCCGACGCTTGGACGCGGATCCCATTGGGCTTCGACCTTGTCCAGTGCCTGGGCCAGGGCTGCTTCCACCAGCAGCACCAGGCTCGATTGCAGGCGCAGCATCACCGGCTGGGTCTCAGGATCGCCGAAACGGCAGTTGAATTCGATGACTTTTGGGTTACCAGCCTTGTCGATCATCAGGCCGGCATACAGGAAGCCGGTGTAGACATTGCCTTCATCGGCCATGCCGCGCACGGTCGGCCAGATGACCTGGTCCATGACCCGCTGATGAACCTGGGCGGTGACCACCGGGGCAGGGGAGTAGGCACCCATGCCGCCGGTGTTCGGGCCGCTGTCGCCATCGCCAACACGTTTGTGGTCCTGGCTGGTGGCCATTGGCAGGACGTTCTTGCCATCGACCATGACGATGAAGCTGGCTTCTTCGCCGTCGAGGAATTCTTCGATCACCACCCGGGAACCGGCATCCCCGAAGGTATTGCCGGCCAGCATGTCGCGCACGGCGTCTTCGGCTTCAGCCAGGGTCATGGCGACGATTACGCCTTTACCGGCGGCCAGACCGTCGGCCTTGATCACGATCGGTGCGCCTTTTTCGCGCAGGTAAGCCAGGGCCGGATCGATCTCGGTAAAGTTCTGGTAGTCGGCGGTCGGAATCTTGTGGCGTGCCAGGAAATCTTTCGTGAACGCTTTCGAGCCTTCCAACTGCGCGGCGCCGGACGTCGGGCCGAAGCAGTCCAGGCCACGGGCGCGGAACAGATCGACCACGCCGGCGACCAGCGGCACTTCCGGGCCAACGATGGTCAGCGAGACGTTCTTCTCGGCGAAATCGGCCAGTTGTTCCAGGGCGAGTACGTCGATGGCGACGTTTTCGCATTTGGCTTCGATGGCGGTGCCGGCATTGCCCGGTGCCACGAAAACCTTCTGCACACGCGGATCCTGAGCCACTTTCCAGGCCAGGGCGTGTTCACGGCCACCGCTGCCAATGATCAAAACATTCATTTCAAAAACCTCGGATGACGCTGATTCTGTATACAGCGCTGAAGCTGCTCTTCTGTGGGAGCGGGCTTGCTCGCGAAAGCGGCGTGTCAGTCACGGGCAACGTCACTGGCAGATTGCATTCGCGAGCAAGCCCGCTCCCACAGTTCATCGGTGTATCAGTGACGGAAGTGGCGCATGCCGGTGAATACCATGGCGATGCCGGCTTCGTCGGCAGCGGCAATCACTTCATTGTCACGCATCGAGCCACCCGGCTGGATCACCGCAGTGATGCCGACCTTGGCCGCGTTGTCGATGCCGTCGCGGAACGGGAAGAACGCATCGGAGGCCATGACCGCGCCCTGTACCTGCAAACCGGCGTGTTCAGCCTTGATCGCGGCGATGCGGGCCGAGTTCACGCGGCTCATCTGGCCGGCGCCGACGCCGATGGTCTGGCGGTTCTTGGCGTAGACAATGGCGTTGGACTTGACGTACTTGGCCACTTTCCAGGCGAAGATCAAGTCGTTGATTTCCTGCTCGCTTGGGGCGCGCTGGGTCACCACTTTCAAATCTTCGCTGCCGATCATGCCGATGTCGCGACTTTGTACCAGCAGACCGCCGTTGACACGCTTGTAGTCCCAGGCCGGCGCGCGGTCGGCCGACCATTGACCACAGGCCAGCAGGCGCACATTGGCCTTGGCAGCGACGATGGCACGGGCTTCTTCGCTGACCGAAGGGGCGATGATCACTTCGACGAACTGACGCTCGACGATGGCCTTGGCGGTCTCGGCGTCCAGTTCACGGTTGAAGGCGATGATGCCGCCGAATGCCGATTCGGTGTCGGTGGCGTAGGCCAGTTCGTAGGCCTGGCGGATGCCGCCCTCGGCGTCGGGGCTCACGGCCACGCCGCACGGGTTGGCGTGCTTGACGATCACGCAGGCTGGCTTGACGAAGCTCTTGACGCATTCCAGCGCCGCATCGGTGTCGGCCACGTTGTTGAACGACAGTTCCTTGCCTTGCAGTTGGGTGGCGGTGGCGATACCGACTTCGGCCGGCTTGGCTTCCACGTAGAACGCCGCGCTCTGGTGCGGGTTCTCGCCGTAGCGCATTTCCTGGGCCTTGACGAACTGGGTGTTGAAGGTGCGTGGGAATTCGCTGCGGCCTTCGGTCGAAAGGGTTTCGGCTGCCTGGTTCACGGTGCCCATGTAGTTGGCGATCATGCCGTCGTAGGCGGCGGTGTGTTCGAAGGCCTTGAGCATCAGGTCGAAACGCTGGGCGTAGGTCAGGCCACCGGCCTTGAGGTTTTCCAGCACGCTGGCGTAGTCACTGGCGTTGACCACGATGGCCACGTCCTTGTGGTTCTTGGCCGCCGAGCGGACCATGGTCGGGCCGCCGATGTCGATGTTTTCAATGGCGGTCGGCAGGTCGCAACCTGGCTTGTTGATGGTGGCTTCGAACGGGTAGAGGTTGACGGCCACCAGGTCGATCGGCTGGATGCCATGTTCGTTCATGATGGCGTCGTCGATGCCGCGACGACCCAGGATCCCGCCATGGATTTTCGGGTGCAGGGTCTTGACCCGACCGTCCATCATTTCCGCAAAACCGGTGTAGTCCGCGACTTCCACTGCGGCGACGCCGTTGTCCTGCAGCAGCTTGAAGGTCCCGCCGGTGGAGAGGATCTCGACGCCCAGCTGTTGCAGTTCGCGGGCGAATTCGAGGATCCCGGTCTTGTCGGAGACGCTGATCAAGGCGCGGCGGATCGGCAGGCGGGTGGTCTGGTCGGTCATTTCAATTTCCATCAAAAGCAAGGGAAGTCAGCAAAAAAGGCGACCGTTTTTTACGCGGGCGCCTTTCTGGTTTGATTGAATGCTTACAGCAGATCGTACTGCTTGAGTTTCTTGCGCAGGGTGCCGCGGTTCAGGCCCAGCAGCTCACTGGCCTTGGTCTGGTTGCCCTTGACGTAGTTCATCACGCTCTCGAGCAGAGGTGCCTCGACTTCCGAAAGCACCAGGTTGTACACATCCGTGACGGCAGCGCCCTCAAGGTGGGCGAAATAATTGTGCAGCGCCTTCTCGACACTCCCGCGAAGGGTCTGACCTTCTTCGCTGGGCGTATTGAGGTGCTGTTTCAAATTTACGTTGTCGCTCACGGGTGTTATTCCACTCACTAAAGTCTCGGTCATCATCGTCATGCGGCCACCCCTTCGTCCCCTGTCAGGCTCTTGTAACGCTCAGCGAAGAACGCCTGAACGTCGGCGCATTGTGCTTGCGTACCATCCAAACGATTGAAACGGGCGCGAAACTCCCTGGCGCCCGGCAGGGTTGCGAGATACCAGCCCACATGCTTGCGAGCGATGCGTACGCCCATGACTTCTCCGTAGAAGGCATGCAGCGCGGCCAGATGCTCTAGCAGAATACGTTCCACCTCGGACAGTTGCGGCGCAGCGAGCTTTTCGCCGGTGCGCAGGAAGTGTTCGATTTCACGAAAAATCCATGGCCGCCCCTGGGCAGCCCGACCGATCAACAACCCGTCGGCACCCGTCGCGTCCAGCACGTACCGGGCCTTTTCGGGCGAGTCGATATCGCCGTTGGCAAAGACCGGAATCGACACCGCCTGCTTGATCGCGGCAATGGTGTCGTACTCGGCCTCGCCGGTGTACAGGTCGGCACGGGTGCGGCCATGCACCGCCAGCGCCGTGATGCCTGCCTGTTCGGCGATCTTCGCCACCGTCAGGCCGTTCTTGTTCTCCCGGTCCCACCCGGTGCGGATCTTCAGGGTCACCGGCACATCGACCGCGGCGACGACCGTCTGCAGGATCTCGGTGACCAGCGCTTCATCCTTCAACAGTGCCGAGCCTGCAGCCTTGTTGCAGACCTTCTTCGCCGGGCAGCCCATGTTGATGTCGATGATCTGTGCGCCCAGCTCGACATTGGCCCGGGCCGCCTGCGCCAGCATCTGGGCATCGCCACCGGCGATCTGCACCGAGCGGGGCTCGGGATCGCCTTCGTGGATCATGCGCAGACGCGATTTGCGGGTGTTCCACAAACTCATGTCGCTGCTGACCATTTCCGAGACTACAAGGCCGGCGCCCAGTCGCTTGCACAGCTGACGAAAGGGCTGGTCGGTGACGCCCGCCATAGGGGCGAGAACCAGGCCGTTCTGTAATGTATATGGGCCGATGCGTACCGCCGACATAGGACTTCCCTGAAGTGGGGCCGGATCATGAGACTTCGAAAAAGGGTTGGCATGATACCCGCTCTCGATGACTGGATAAAGGTCGAATTGGATAAAATCTGAACAGCTATTTTGTTATCGCCAGCGGTTTGGTTCGGGTGCGCTGAGTCAGAAAGCTGCCGCCAATCGCCCGGCCCGGGTGTGCATCACTCTGGTGAATGAAAGCTCAGGCTGTAGTTCACCGCTTTCGGTCCCGGGTCCAGGATATCCAGGGCAATATGAATGGGCGTCTGTGGCGGCATTTCCCCGAGGCCTTCGACATCGCCACCCAGATATTCACCGGGTTTGAAGCGGCGACTGGCGATCAGGTGTCCGTTGAGGTCGGCGAAACGCAACTCCAGCAGCGGAAAAGGCTGGGAGAACGGCGCACGGTTGTAGATGATCGCGTCTACCACCAGGGCGCCGCTGAATTCCGGATGGCTGCGCACCACCAGGTTACTGCTTTTGATTTTGGCGATGTCGACCTTGGACGGTACGTCGCAGCCGATGGTCGGGCAAATCTGCAGGAACCAGGGGCGATACTGGTCCTGACGGGCCAGTTCTTCGAAGTGGTAGGCGATGTACTGGCCAGCCAGGGCCGCGGCGGCAAGCAGTATCAACAGGCTCCACAGCAAGCGTCGCCCCCAGGGCGAGCGGCGTTTGCGCCAGTCCAGTTGCAGTGGGTCGTCATCCAGGTCCTGAAGGGCCTCGGCGCGTATGCCGGGTTCGTGGCGTTCGCGGGCCTTACGGGTCGGCACCGGTTGCAGCGGTGCTTCGTCGTGATCGTCGCTGGCAGACAAGCTTTCCAGGTGCTCGTGGGGCTCGTCATCCGGCTCCAGGCGCAGTGGAGTGACCGGCTCGTCGTCCGGTTCCAGCGGCTCCAGCGTCAGGGACAAGGACGGTTCGGTGCGCGGCGGCCGGGCCGGTTCATGGGGGGCGAACGGTTCGACCGGGGTCTGGAGGGCTGTTTCGTCGCGCTCGCTGGGAGATTCGCTGTACAGGCTGTCGGACCAAGGCTCCTGATCGTTCGGGAGGTGGTCACGTTGCGCGTTCAGATTGTCTTCACGACGCCGGCCGAAAGTATCCGGGGCCCTGTTGTCACGCCGTTCCAGACGAGCCAGTTCCTTGTCCAGGTCATCGAGGTCCAGCTCGGCGGCAGTCCATTGCTTTTGGCTGATCGCTCGGGGCGGGGATTCGGCGGCGGGTGTCTTGATCGGCGGCGCCAGGGGCGTGACGGTTTCCTTGGCCGCATGCTGTTCGAGCAATTGCCGTGCGGCATTGAATACTTGCAGGCACGAGCCGCAACGAACCACCCCGCGAGCCACGCTCAATTGAGTGTGGCTGACGCGAAAACTGGTGTGGCAATGCGGGCACTGGGTGACGAAACTGTCAGTCATGCGGCAATCCGGTGGATACAGGCGCCCATTCTAGCGCCGACGTCCGGTGATGCGCACCCAGCCATCGCGATTGGCGATCGGGTCCAGATCAAAGTCTGCGGCATACGCGGCGGCGACTTCTTCGCCCTGTTCGGTCAGGATGCCCGACAGCGCCAGGCGCCCGCCCGGCTTGACCAGGCTCGACAGTTGTGGCGCCAGGGACACCAGCGGACCCGCCAGGATGTTGGCCACCAATACATCGGCCTGGACGGGTGGCAGGTCTTGCGGCAAGTACAGGGGGAACAGCGCTGGGGCAATGTTGTTGCGCCCGGCGTTGTCGCGGGAGGCTTCCAGGGCCTGGACGTCGATGTCGGTGCCGACCGCTTCCCTGGCGCCCAACAGCAGCGCGGCAATGGCCAGGATCCCCGAGCCGCAGCCGAAGTCGAGCACATTGCAGTCTTTGAGGTCCTGGCCGTCGAGCCATTCCAGGCACAACGCGGTGGTCGGGTGCGTGCCAGTGCCGAACGCCAGGCCCGGGTCCAGCAGTAGGTTCACCGCATCCGGCTGCGGCGCGGCATGCCAGCTCGGCACGATCCACAGGCGCTGACCGAAGCGCATCGGCTGGAAGTTATCCATCCAGCTGCGCTCCCAATCCTGGTCTTCAATCACTTCGCTGTGATGCTCGGGCAACGGGCTGCCGGTCAGCAGCTCCAGATGTGCCAGCACACTGGCCGGCTCGGTGCCGCCTTCAAAAAGAGCCAGCAGGTGAGTGTGGGACCATAGCGGCGTGGTATTGAGTTCCGGCTCGAAGATCGGTTGGTCTTCGGCGTCCATGAAGGTTACCGATACGGCGCCGACTTCAAGAAAGGCGTCTTCGTAGGTTTCGGCTTGTTCCGGGCTGATGGCCAGACGTACTTGCAGCCAAGGCATGGCGGGCACCTTTGGAAAAATCTACAGGGGGGCAGCGCAGGGCTGCAAAGGCGCGCAGTGTACGCCAGGTCGCGGTCAAAGTGGATAAGCGAGTCTTGGGCCGGCAGGTTGGTGTTTCCATATATATATGTATGACATTGACGTGTTGCCGGGCGGATAAGGTGCGGGTCCACACAACAGGGAGGGAATGTGATGGACAACACTGCCGAGCAGCAAAGCAACGTGAACGGTACGGGGCCGGTGGCTACCCCGCAGTTAACTGCACAGGCCATCCTGGGGAAACTGATTCGTTGGCAGGCTGCCATCGACACTCGGTTGCAAACCCAGATGTCTTTGCTGCAAGTGCTGGAAGAATATCTGCTGGTGGAGCTGCGCACTCACCATTACGAAGGCAACATCGATCCATACTTCATCGCCACCCTGCTCGACACGGTGCTGCAACGAATGATCGACAAGGCGCCCTTGGTTTTCGATGAAGAGCAGGACGCGCCTTATCGCTGGTCGGAGGGGGCGGTTGACCCGGGTTTTCCGGTGGAGCGCCAGGAAGTCGTTATCCAGGCGGTGGACGGGACAGCCGCGGCCATCATCGATCATTACAAGGATTATCTGCGGCGTCATTGGCGAATGGCCGGGCACGACGCCTCGCTCGAAGCGATGATCGGCGCAAAGCTCGAGGCTCACATGGCCGCCATCGAGGCCATTTTCCAACCCGCGCAACGGGTCGACCTGAGCATCGATGAACTACGGGAAAAACTCGAGACACTTCAGGACGCCTGGCGTCGGACCGGTGAATTGACCCGCCTGGCTACCCCTCGGGAGCGCGAGATCCTCGACGCGGTGGCGCGCTTGCAATTGCCTTATTGGCTCAAGACGCTCAGCGAGCCTGACCGTTTGCTGATGCAGGCATTCGAGGAACAGACCACGCAAGCGCAAGCATCGCTGGACGAACTGCTCGACGGCCTGGGGTCGCTGCAAGCGTTCGCCAGGTCCCTGGCCAGGGACTATGTAAGGCATGAATTGGACATGGAGGTCGAGCCGGACACTGTTCGTGTGCAGTTGCAGTGGCGAGCTGTCATGGGCCATCCGACGCGGACCTACACCCTGAGCGAGCTGCTTGCGGCTGGTCCTGTCAGGCCCGATGCCGTGTCGGTGTTCCTGGTGGAAAATGGCGCGATGTTGCGTAACCAGCCCCTTTCGCCGGTATTCATCGGCCAGTTGTTGGCGGAGGTGGACGCCCCGGCCGGGTACTTGCAAGCACTTTCCAGCCTGTATAGTCGCGCGGATCTGAAGGACGCCATGGGCGATTGGTTCATGGCGCGACTGCAGCAAAGCGCATTTATCGCCCGTTGCACCGGTCATCTGGCGCCGACTCGCTACGAGGCGTTGAAAGCCCTGTGGGAGCACCAGGCGTCGTCCAATCTGCGTGTGGCTAACGTGGCCCTGCCAAACGCGTTGAAGTGTGCCGATCTCCTGTTGTTCTACCGCGAAGATCGGCCGGGCGAGGTCAGCGACCTGGTGCTGTACGCCCCCGGCAAACCGGACGGCCAGGAATGGATCGAGTTGCCCTCACTCCGCGCCGTGAACGCGGAGACCGGTGGTTGGATCACCAGCGATGCGGGGCGGGAGTACCTGTTGCAGAAACTTTCTCCAAGCGATCAAGGCCGGGCTCGGGAGTACTTTGTCGGCGTGTCGGACAAGCCGGCGGCATGGAATCTGAACCAAGACCCCCGGGGCACGGTGACCGGCTTGCGAGCCTGCCTCGAGGATTCTGTTGCGATGGGCCTGGCCAACAACCTGGCGCGGGTTGAACTGAACGAGTCGCCTCGCTGGTACAGCGCCATGCCGCTGGAATTGCGGCGAACCCTCAGCAGTCTGAGCCAGGAGCTTCTGGTCCACCAGCAGGTGTTTCATGAGCAGATGTCCGGCTATGAAGTTTTTGCCGACTTCGCCAAGCGTACCGTCACGCAGGCGATTACCCCTTACCTGCGCAGCAGGGGCGTGCTGGAGCCGGTCGACCCCGCCACGGTGCTCATCGATTACCGCCCGGGGGCGGGTGGCGAGACGAAGGTCGCCAGTCTGCTGGATCTTGCCATATATGGGTATGACGACAATTGGGGGATCGATCACCCGAGAAAAGGTGTGCGTTCTTCCGTCGGGCAGGACCTGGGACAGATCGGCAGCGCCGACCTGGCGCTCTATATCCGTCGGGCTTACTTGGGCGAGCACTATGCGACGCAGGTTCGCGCCAGGTTCCTGGATTCCAGCAACCCGGATTACCTGAAACGCCGCCGTGCGTACCGCAGCATGCTGCTGACCAGGATGGACCGTGACCTGCGCATAGCCAAGGGCATGGCCTTGCTCAGTGACCATGAGTTCTGGTGCCTCACCCGACAAGTCACCCTTCTGAGTGAGCCAATGCCGGCGACCCGACAGGGGTATCCGCAGAGCGTCGTGCAGCGCGATGGCCTGATCCGCTTCACCGTCGGCGGTCATATTGTCCTGGGGGTTTACGTTTTCACCTTTTTCGATCCGAAGGGTGCCTATTGGTTGTACACGCCCGATGCTCCGGACGGTGTCATGTTTCGCCGGTATCAGGATTTTTCCGGGGCCATCGCCGCACGATTGCATGACTACGTGTTGGAGCGGGTAGCACTGCAGGCGCGTACCGCCGTAAAGCGCGCATTGCTGGCGCTGGCGGCCGGAACGCTTCGTGTCGATACATTGCGCGAGTTCAGCCGGGTGGTCGATATCCAGGCAGAGTTCGATGCCAGCATCGAGCGGGCTGTCGCCAATGTGGAGGACGCCACCACGAGTCGCGCCGAGGTGATCAGGCATCAGGTCATCAAGGGGCTGCTATTCGCTTCTGCACCGGTGTGTATGGTTTACCCGCCTTTTGCCCTGCTGCTGGACATCGCCTTCGTCGCCGTCAGTGCAAAACAGGCGGTCGAGGCGCATGGGCAGGGCGACACGCAAGGCGCACTTGGCCAGTGGCTGCTGGCTTCCTGGGGGGTGTTGTTCGGCGTGCTTGGGGCAGGGAGTATCGTGCCGTTATTGGGGCCGTCGGCCAGCAGTCTGAAGCGTGCGATAAGGCTGATGTCGTTGTCCGACCAGCGCTTGCGCAGTGCAACGACCGTCGCGGCCAGAGAGGCCGGACCGACGGTCCAGCCCATACGCTTCAAGCCGAAACAGGCGGTCAGGAAAAACCCGGAGAATCTGCAACTGGTGACTGACGAGGGCATTTTCCAGGGCACTTATCTCAGCCCGTCCAGCGTATCGCAGCGGCGAAATGCCTATTACATACGCAGTAATGGCAGGTACTACCAGGTCAAGAGACATCCTTTCTTTGATGGCCTGTGCCTGGTGGATGCCCGTTATCCCGCGGCGATCTACAAGCTGCCCATACGCCGAATGGCCAATGGCAAATGGACGCGCAACCCGGTCGGTTTACGCGGAGGGGGCAATGAGCGGCTTTACCTGGGGCGGGTGAAGGATCTGCGAGAGGCGTTTGCCGGGCATGTCTTTCCGGATGTGACAAGAGGAGCGTTGCAGGGCGAGGCCCTGGTGGCGAGGTTCAGTGAGGCGGTAGCGGACAATTATCTGTTCTCGCTGAATGCGCAAACGTGCGTGATCGCGTCGTTGTACAACCCGACGACCAAGGCGGGGGCGGTGATTCATTTCGATCACAATATTCGTGCGCTTATCGAACGCAGTGTCCGCGACGTGACGCAGCGCCTGGGAGGATCTGTCCGGGATATCCGCGTCACGCTGGTGGGGGGGGATTGGCTGACGGGGGCCGACATTGGTGGGCGGGTCAGGTCGGTGATGAGGCGCCAAGGCCTGCAACCCACCTGGGATCACTGGTCCTACTCTTCCTGCCTGGGCAATACCTACGGCGTGGCGCTAGACCTGCGCAGTGGTGTCACTTCGATCTTCAAGACTTCACGCGGCCAGGTCGAGCGCTATTACATCCCGGTGCTGGCAAGGGCGAAGCAGAATTCCGATCCGGTGTCAGTGCGGGCCCGTGGGTTCATGAAGCGCTTGCGCAGCGACCCACTGATAGCCGGTTCCCAGGGGGCGGTTCACAACCCGCAGGGCAGGCCGGCGACGGCGGCGCAGATCGAAGCGCAGGCATTCTCAACGATAGCGCTGAGTTGATCGATCCGCGGGACTTGAAACCTGCGAAAAAAAAGACCCCGGCCATTGGACCGGGGTCTTTTACATCACCTGAACATCAATGCTGGTTGCCCAGTTTATGTTCCAGGTAATGGATGTTGACGCCGCCTTTGCAGAAGCCTTCGTCACGGACCAGGTCGCGGTGCAGCGGGATGTTGGTTTTGATCCCGTCTACCACGATTTCGTCCAGCGCATTGCGCATGCGCGCCATGGCTTCGTCACGGGTTGCGCCGTAGGTGATCAGCTTGCCGATCAACGAGTCGTAGTTCGGCGG
This sequence comes from Pseudomonas halotolerans, assembly GCF_039581215.1. NCBI lineage: Bacteria > Pseudomonadati > Pseudomonadota > Gammaproteobacteria > Pseudomonadales > Pseudomonadaceae > Pseudomonas > Pseudomonas halotolerans. The sequence goes on along the minus strand of NZ_JBCNTJ010000022.1, from coordinate 52,033 downwards.
AACCGCATACCCGCTGTACAGGTGCGAGTCGACGCGAACGCCATTGCCGCCCGGTGCATGGAAATGTTTGACCGTGCCTGGGCTTGGCATGAAGGTTTTCGGGTCTTCGGCGTTGATCCGGCATTCCAGCGAGTGGCCACGGATCACCACGTCATCCTGGGTGAACGACAGTTTGTTGCCGGCGGCGATGCTGAGCATCTCCTTGACGATGTCGATACCGGTGACCATTTCCGAAACCGGGTGCTCCACCTGAACACGAGTGTTCATTTCGATGAAGTAGAAACGACCGTTCTCGTAGAGGAACTCGAAGGTGCCAGCGCCGCGGTAGCCGATGTCGATGCAGGCCTTGACGCAGCGTGCCAGGACTTCCTGGCGAGCCGTCTCGTCGATGCCCGGTGCTGGCGCCTCTTCGAGAACCTTCTGGTGACGACGCTGCAGCGAGCAGTCGCGGTCGCCCAGGTGGATGGCCTGGCCCTGGCCGTCGGACAGCACCTGGACTTCGACGTGACGCGGGTTGGTCAGGAATTTTTCCAGGTAGACCATCGGGTTGCCGAATGCTGCACCCGCTTCGGAGCGGGTCAGTTTCGCCGAGGAAATCAGGTCTTCTTCCTTGTGTACTACACGCATGCCGCGACCACCGCCACCACCGGCGGCCTTGATGATCACCGGATAACCGACTTCGCGACCGATGCGCAGAGCGGTTTCTTCGTCTTCAGGCAGCGGGCCGTCGGAACCCGGAACGGTAGGAACGCCGGCGGCGATCATGGCGTGCTTGGCCGACACCTTGTCGCCCATCAGGCGGATGGTGTCGGCTTTCGGACCAATGAAGGCAAAACCGGAGTTTTCGACCTGTTCGGCGAAGTCGGCGTTTTCCGCCAGGAAACCGTAGCCAGGGTGAATGGCGGTGGCGCCGGTCACTTCAGCGGCGGCGATGATCGCCGGGATGTGCAGGTAGGAGTGCGCAGCCGACGCCGGACCGATGCAGACGGATTCGTCCGCCAGGCCCAGGTGCATCAGTTCCTTGTCGGCCTTGGAGTAAACGGCGACGGTCTTGATGCCCATCTCTTTGCAGGCACGCAGAATCCGCAGGGCAATTTCACCGCGGTTGGCGATCAGGACTTTTTCCAACTTCGCAGGTTTCAACATCGAAAGCTCTCCGCGGTTCAAACGATGGTGAACAGCGGTTGGTCGTACTCAACCGGCTGGCCGTCTTCAACGAGGATGGATTCGATCACACCGCTGGTTTCAGCTTCGATGTGGTTCATCATCTTCATGGCTTCGACGATGCACAGGGTGTCGCCTTTCTTCACGGTCTGGCCGACTTCAACGAAGGACGGCGAGGACGGGGAAGACTTGCGATAGAACGTGCCTACCATGGGCGAACGGGCAACGGTGCCGTTGAGCGTTGGCGCGGCAGGTGCTGCTGGAGCGGCGGCGGCAACGGGCGCTGCTGCCGGAGCAGGCGCGGCGGCTGGAGCCTGCATCGGTGCCGGCGCGTAGAACTGCTGGGCCGGGGTCTTGCTGTGACGGCTGATGCGTACGGACTCTTCGCCTTCCTTGATCTCGAGCTCGTCGATGCCGGACTCTTCCAGCAATTCGATCAGTTTCTTAACTTTACGGATATCCATGAATCATCAACTCCCAAGGGTCGGTCAGGGGCGCTTAACGCTTGTTGTTCAAGCTGTTGCCTGTTTTTCAAGCTGTTCCAGGGCGGCCTCCAGGGCCAGTCGGTAACCGCTGGCGCCAAGGCCGCAGATCACTCCCACCGCTACATCGGAGAAGTAGGAGTGATGGCGGAAAGGTTCGCGTTTGTGCACGTTGGACAAATGCACTTCGATGAATGGGATGCTCACCGCCAGCAGCGCGTCACGTAATGCGACGCTTGTGTGCGTAAAAGCTGCGGGATTGATCAAAATGAAGTCCACGCCTTCGCCACGCGCGGCATGGATGCGATCGATCAATTCATATTCGGCGTTGCTTTGCAGGTAGAGCAAATGATGGCCGGCGGCGCGGGCCCGCTGTTCCAGATCCTGGTTGATCTGAGCCAGTGTCACGGCTCCGTAGACGCCCGGTTCACGGGTGCCCAGCAGGTTCAGGTTGGGTCCGTGCAGGACCAATAGGGTCGCCATCTGCTGTTCCTTGTTATCTGTGAGCAGGTGTCAGAACCCGGCGACTATGCCGCAAAGCCTTTATGACTGTCCAGTTCTCTGCAATAGCCAGCACGATGACCGATGTTTGCGCGAAATTTGTGACCATGCTCCTTGATCCGGTCACCCGCGTTCGGAAAGCCTGCACGGGACCTTGTGGGAGCTTGTGGGAGCAAGGCTTGCCCGCGATGACATCGCCTTGGTCTATCAGTTACACCGAGGTGTCTGCATCGCGGGCAAGCCTTGCTCCCACAATGGATTTGTGGCGCTAAACCCGGAACGCCTGCACGGCGGTGTGCAACCGTCCCCCGAGCACCAGCAGATTGTCGCCCTGTTCCCGCCCCTGGCCGATGCGCATCAGGTTGTCCCCGCCCAATTGGTGAATCCGCTCACTGTGATCGCGGATTTCGCTGACGGCGCCGCTTTGTTGGGCGGTGACGTCGGCGATGCGCACTGCGGTTTCGGAAATGGTCTGGATGGCCCCGACGATTTTATCCAGTGCGCCGTCGGCCGCTTGTGCCTGGTTGGCGGTGGCTTCGGCGTGTTCGACCTGAGCGCGCATGCCGTCCACCGACTGACGCGCGGCCAGTTGCAAGCGGGCGATCAGTGTCTGGATCTCGGCCGTGGCGCCTGCCGTGCGTTGGGCCAGGGAGCGCACTTCTTCGGCCACCACCGCGAAGCCCCGGCCCATTTCCCCGGCGCGAGCGGCTTCGATGGCGGCGTTGAGGGCCAGCAGGTTGGTCTGATCGGCAATCGAGCGAATCACCGTCAGCACGCCGCCGATGGTGGCCGATTCCTCGGCCAGTTGTTCGATCATTTGTGCGTTGCCTTGCACCTCGCCCACCAGCGCATGCAGGCCGGTGAGGCTCAGGCCGATGACCTTCTGGCCCTGTTCCACGGCATGGCCAGCGCTGCGGCTGGCGTCGGCGGCCTGGCTGGCGTCACCCGCCACCTGCTGAATGGTCGCTTCCAGCTCGCTGAGGGAGTCACGGATCAGCGCCGTGTCACCGGCCTGGTGTTCGGCACCGCTGTGCAGTTCGCCGCTCAGTTCGGCCAGTGCCCGGCTGCTGCCGGCGACCTGTTCGGCGTTCAGGCGAATGGTGCCCACCAGGTCCACCAGATAAGCGCGCAGGCGATTAAGCGACGCTTCGATGTCTTTCAATTCACGGTTGCTGGCGCCCACGTGGACGTCACGGCTGAAATCCCCTTCGGCCCAGGTCGACAGGGCTGGCGCCAGATGCGTCAAGGTTCGGGCCAGACGCCGTTGCAAGGTGTCGATGAGCAGGGCGATCAGCAGAATCAGGCCGATCATCACACCCTGGATCAAACGGACTTCTCCCTGGATTTGTCCATGCTGGGCTCGTACCGCGGGCTCCATGGCATCGATCGCCTGATGCACATCGGCGATTTTCAAGTGCGTGGCGCTGCTCAGTTCGGTGCGTTTCTGGATCAGTTCGCGGGTGCGTCCCAGCTCTGCGGGGTAACGGCCGACCAGGCTGTTGAGTTCGCGTTTGAGGGCGATGCCGGCATCCTCGGCGACGGTTTTCTCCTCGGTTTGCAAGCCCATCAGCGCAGCGAAATCATCGCCGCCGGATTCGTTGCTGGCTGTCACACCCAGCAATGGCAGACTGTCGAGGTGTTCGGCCTGGGTGCGGATGCTCTCCAGTTCCCGCTCGACATCGGCGGCCAATTCACTGCGTCCGCTGCTGACCAGCTTGTCCCGTGCCAGGGACAGCCGGCCCAGATGCTGGGATGCGGTGAACAAGGGGGGCAAATAAGCCGGGGCGCCATTGGCGTACTGGGCGAGTTGGTCCAGGCTCGCGCTCAATTCCCGTTCGGCCTGTAATAGCAAAGCCTGTGGATCGCCGGCCAGTTTGCCGGCGGCCAACAACTCGGTCTTACTGAAGCCATCGAGGTTCGACAGGCTTGGACTCAGGGCTTGGGTCAGTTCGGGGGGAAATTGATCGAGCTCTTTTTGCAGGGTCTCAAGTGCCTGGGTGGCTGCGCTGAGGCGCAAGGCGTCGCCGCTGGCCAGATAATCCTCGATGTTGCGTGCCACCTCACCCTGGAACTGTCGCGACAGGCCCAGGTAGCGCTCCATAAGTAGATAGGGGCGCTCCAGAGCGATCTGCGACCACCATAGCGTGGCACCCAGGGCCAGGCACACGGCAACTAAAAGAAGGGTATTGAGATTGGTCAGCAGCTTCAGGCGCATCAGGGGTCTACCAAGGGCAGAATCGTAAGTGCCTGAAGTTATTGCGTTTGAGTTACAGGTTTATGACTGAATCGGTCGATTCCGATGAAAAGGTGGCACTTTGCTTTGATTGCCGCGCGCTTTGTACCCGATTGCGCCCTGCGTGCTTGGCGCGGTACAGCGCTTCGTCCGCCTGGCTGGCCATCATCAGGCTGTCGGACTCATCGCTCATCTGCACCACGCCGGCGCTGAAGGTGCACCACAGGTCCTGGGGCTGCGCCGGGTAGTGAATTTCGGCAAAGCGTTGACGGATCTCATCCAATACCTTGTAGGCCGCTTCGATGTCCGTGTCCGGCATGACGATGGCGAACTCTTCACCGCCATAACGGCCGATGAAGTCGGTCTTGCGCAGCCGCTGCTTGAGAAACAGCGCCAAACTCTTGATCACCCGGTCGCCCATGGGGTGGCCATGGCTGTCGTTGACTCGTTTGAAATGGTCGATGTCCAGCATGGCAAAGCTCAGCGGTTTGCTCTCACGGCGAGCGCGGAAGCAGCAGTCTTCGAGCAATTGCAGGATATGGGTGTGGTTGTAAAGTCCGGTGAGGCTGTCGCGGACCATCCGTGCCTTGAGGTTGCGGGCCCGGGCCGCGCGGTTGCGCACGGTGGTGATCAGGTGCCGGGGTTTGATCGGTTTGGTCAGGAAGTCGTCGCCGCCTTCGCTCATGGCGTCGAGCTGCTTGTCCAGGTCGTCTTCGGCGGACAGGTAAATGATCGGCACGCTGACATAGCGGTCATTGTGGCGGATCACCTTCGCCAGCTCCGTGCCGGTGCAGGCGGGCATGTACATGTCGAGGATGATCAGATCGGGCTGGAAATCCGCCAACTCGGCCATGGCCTGGATCGGCTCGATCAGCGTGCGGGTGACGATACCGGCGCTGTTGAGCAGGCGCTCGGTGTGCAAGGCCTGGGCACGGGAGTCATCAATGATCAGCACTTTGTAGGGTTCGTACTGGGCAACGCAGGTCAGCACTTCGATCTTTTCCAGCAGGCTCGAGGCTTCCAGGGTGCCGGTGAGGAACTCCTGCCCTCCGGCGCGCACGGCGGCCAGGCGTGTCGGCGTGTCGGTTTCCAGCAGGCTGAAGAACAGCAGAGGCAGCGGTTGCTCCAGGCCTTCCTGGGCTTCGGCGGCCAGTTTCAGGCCGATGCCGGGGCCGCTGAAGTCCACATCCATGACAATCGCGGCCGGCAAGCGCTCGACCATCGAGGCCCGGAACGCCGCCACGCTGTCGAGCGCCTGGGCGCTGAGGCCGAAGAACTCCAACTGCTTGGCCAGCCGCTCGGCACGGTCATGGTCCTGCAACATCACATAGATGGGTTTGCGTAGCGGCGGCAGAAAGGTTTGTTCGAGTTGGTCGCCATGGCGCAGGCCGGTGCGGGAGAGGCGCTGCATCAGTCGGTTGATTTCAGTGATCAGGTGGCTGCTTAGGCGTCCGCGATTGGCTTCCACCGCTTGCAGCGATTGACTGATGCCCTGGGCCAGATGGGCATGCTCCGGTTGCTCGAAGCGCTCGGCAAAGCGCAGCAGGCGCAGGTTGGCTTCGCTGAGCTCCGACAGGTCGACGCCTGACCATTCACTGCGTTGCAGGCGCTGCCAAATCTCCAGGATCTGGCGAGCCTGGTGAATTACCCGCTGGGCAAAGTGGTGCTTGAGGCGCTCACGGCTGGGGTCTTCTGGCTCGGTCATATCCTGACTACTAGTTAGGGTGCATGCTGAGATCGACTGGTGGCTCTATGCTAGCACCTCTTTTCATTGGCATGAGTGTCATACGTCAATATTCTGTCTTGGGAAGGCATTCAGTTTATGACCGGTCAGTCTCGTAGGCTGGTGGCAGCGGTTCCTTTATAGTGGCCGTTCGATTGCCCTGTCGTGGTCGGCATGGTTTGCGCCGCATTATCGCGTTTCAAATCAGGCACGATGGCGTAGGGTTGTGGTCGAACCGTGAACTCAAGTGATTGAAGGGACATCGCCATGCTGGACTGGAAAAACCGCGCGGGTAGCGCGCCTGAACGTGCCGCCGAGCCGAAATCGGCCACCCGCAGCTACCTGGGCGGGATGTTTTTCAGCCGGGCGCTGGCCACGCTGGTCGGTCTGTACCTGCTGGTGACCATTGCCGTCGGCTGGTACTGGAGCCAGGAGCCCGCCCTGTTTCCCGTGCAGCAAAACGCCCAGGCGGCCGCCGAGAAGGATGGCAGGCAAATGGTGCTCGGCTACACCACCGTCGAGACCCTCAAGACCGTGGCCGAGACCCTGCTGACCAAGCCGGGCGGCTACATTTCCAATGATCGTTTCCCGCCGGGCCTGTGGATGGACAACATGCCGAGCTGGGAATACGGCGTGCTGGTGCAGGTTCGCGACCTGAGTCGCGCGCTGCGCAAAGACTTCGCCCGATCCCAGTCCCAGTCCGCCGAGGACGCCGACCTGGCCAAGGCTGAACCGCGTTTCAACTTCGATAACCGCAGCTGGGTGCTGCCTTCCAGCGAGTCGGAATATCAGGAAGGTATCGCTCTGCTGAGCCGCTATCAGGCGCGCTTGTCCGACCCGAACCAGAAAAGCGCGCTGTTCTACGCTCGCGCCGATAACCTGAACAACTGGCTGGGCGATGTCGGCACTCGTCTGGGTTCGCTGTCCCAGCGCCTGTCGGCCAGTGTGGGTCGGGTCAAGCTCAACACTTCGCTGAAAACCGAAGTCCCGGCGCCGGGCCAGGTACCGCAAGTGGACGAGGAGGTGGTCGAAACCCCCTGGATGCAAATCGACAATGTGTTCTACGAAGCTCGCGGCCAGGCCTGGGCGCTGTCGCACTTGCTGCGCGCCATCGAAGTGGATTTCGCCGATGTGCTCGCCAAGAAAAACGCCACGGTCAGCGTGCGACAGATCATTCGTGAGCTGGAGGCTTCTCAGGAGCCGGTCTGGAGCCCGATGATCCTCAATGGCAGCGGCTTCGGTGTATTGGCGAACCACTCGCTGGTGATGGCCAACTACATTTCACGCGCCAATGCGGCGGTGATCGATTTGCGGCAATTGCTGAACCAGGGCTGATCAGATGGACGAAAGCCTCCGGGAGGTCGCTCATCGAGCGGCCTCGGATGCCGAGCTTATTGCCTGGGTCGATGAAGACGACAATCTGCTGGGCAGCCTGGTGCGTTCGGACCTGCGCGAGCGCGGCCTGATCGGCCGCGGCTCCTACATCATGTTGTTCAACTCGGCCGGTGAACTGTGCGTTCATCGGCGGACCCTGAGCAAGGCGATCTATCCCGGTTTCTGGGACGTGGCGGCGGGCGGGATGGTGCAGGCCAACGAGACCTACGCCGAGTCGGCTGCCCGAGAGCTGGCCGAAGAGTTGGGCGTGAGCGGTGTCGAACTGTCGGCCCATGATCATTTTTATTTCGAAGACAGCGGCAGTCGCCTATGGTGCTCGGCATTCTCGGCGGTGTGGGACGGGCCGTTGATCCTGCAACCTGAAGAGGTGCTCGAGGCGCGTTTCCTGCCTGTCGATCAGGTGCTTGATGAAATCCAGCGCAAGCCATACTGCCCGGACTCTCTGGCGGCGCTCGAACGCTATTTGCGAGCCCATGGTGGTGATGTCGCAAAGAAGCGCTAAATTGGCGCCGATTGGCCCTTAGCAAGTCGGCTTTTTGCCGTTACACTGCGCGACTTTTCAAGCTGAACCGCTGTCTGCGGTCCAGTAGCGCTGCCCCTGCCTGAGTGGGGCTTCGCGGTCGGGGCACTTACCTTTGCCCGGCCAGTCTTTGTCCTCCCAAGAGGATTGCCGGTGGCCAAAAAAGCCGCATCCTTCGCCGCCTTGGGCGGCCTGGTATTTTCTACCGACGCCGGTCGTCATTGTCCTGATTGCCGCCAGCCGGTGGATGCCTGCATCTGCAAACAGACCGCCATCCCTGCCGGTGACGGTATCGCTCGCGTGCGCCGTGAAAGCAAAGGCCGTGGCGGCAAGACGGTGACCACGATCACTGGCGTGCCGTTGGCCGAGGACGCGCTCAAGGAACTGGCCACCACGTTGAAGAAGCGCTGTGGCACCGGTGGCGCGTTGAAAGACGGCATCATCGAGATCCAGGGCGATCACGTCGAGCTGCTGCTGGCGGAACTGAGCAAACACGGCTTCAAGGCGAAAAAGTCCGGCGGCTAGCAGCCTCTGTGAAAACCACCCTCGGCTTGATTCGAACCCCTTCTGCACAGCACGGTTCGACGTCGCCCACATGGTTTTCACAGAGCCTGTTCTGAACGGGTTTCTAAACTCAGCGCTGTGAGCAGGGTCTACCTTGCTTACAGGCAAATCGTCATTTCCATTCTCTAGACTGCGCCAGCCTCCTACCGGATGGTGCATTTTGACTTCTTTATAGGGGACTTCGATGTCCGTACGACGCACACGCAAAGACGATGGCAGCCAATGGACAGTTGCGGACAGCCGCAGTGTTTACGGGATCCGCCATTGGGGGGCCGGGTATTTCGCGATCAATGACGCCGGTCGCGTCGAAGTCCGTCCGAACGGTCCAGGCAGTTCGCCCATCGACCTGTTCGAGCAAGTCGACCAGTTGCGCCAGAGCGGCCTGTCGCTGCCCTTGCTGGTGCGCTTCCCCGACATCCTGCAAGACCGCGTGCGCCAGCTCACCGGTGCGTTCGACAGCAACATCGCGCGCCTGGAGTACCAGAGCCAGTACACCGCGCTGTATCCGATCAAGGTCAACCAGCAGGAAGCGGTGATCGAAAACATCATCGCCACCCAGAACGTTTCCATCGGTCTTGAGGCCGGCTCCAAGCCCGAGCTGCTGGCGGTGCTGGCCCTGGCGCCGAAGGGCGGGACCATCGTCTGCAACGGTTACAAGGACCGTGAATTCATTCGCTTGGCGCTAATGGGCCAGAAACTGGGCCACAACGTCTTCATCGTGATCGAGAAAGAATCCGAAGTCGGGCTGGTGATCGAAGAAGCCGCATCGCTCAAGGTCAAGCCACAGGTCGGCCTGCGGGTGCGCCTGTCGTCCCTGGCGTCGAGCAAGTGGGCCGACACCGGTGGCGAAAAGTCCAAGTTCGGTTTGTCTGCCGCGCAACTGTTGTCGGTGGTCGAGCGCTTCCGCGCCGCTGGCCTGGATCAGGGCATCCGCCTGCTGCACTTCCATATGGGTTCGCAGATCGCCAACCTGGCGGACTACCAGCATGGCTTCAAGGAAGCGATCCGCTACTACGGTGAGCTGCGCAACCTCGGCCTGCCGGTGGATCACATCGATGTCGGTGGTGGCCTGGGCGTGGACTACGACGGTACGCACTCGCGCAACGCCAGTTCGATCAACTACGACATGGACGATTACGCCGGTGTCGTGGTCGGCATGCTCAAGGAGTTCTGCGATGCCCAGAGCCTGCCGCATCCGCACATCTTCTCGGAAAGTGGCCGCTCCTTGACCGCCCACCACGCGATGCTGGTGGTGCAGGTGACCGACGTCGAGAAACACCACGACGACGTGCCGGTGATCGAAAACAAGGAAAGCCTGCCGGAAACCGTGCAATGGCTGGTTGACCTGCTGGGCCCGACCGATATCGAGATGGTCACCGAAACCTACTGGCGCGCCACCCATTACATGAGCGACGTGGCCGCCCAGTACGCCGACGGCAAGTTGACCCTGGCGGAAAAGGCCCTGGCCGAGCAGTGCTACTTCGCCGTGTGCCGTCGCCTGCATAACTCGTTGAAGGCCCGCCAGCGTTCCCATCGTCAGGTGCTCGATGAACTCAACGACAAGCTCGCCGACAAGTACATCTGCAACTTCTCGGTGTTCCAGAGCCTGCCGGACACCTGGGCCATCGGGCAGGTGCTGCCGATCCTGCCGTTGCATCGCCTTGATGAAGAGCCGCTACGCCGCGCCGTGCTGCAAGACCTGACCTGCGACTCCGACGGCAAGATCAAGCAGTACGTCGACGAGCAGAGCATCGAAACCAGCCTGCCGGTGCATTCCCTCAATCCGGGCGAAGATTACCTGTTGGGCATCTTCCTGGTGGGGGCCTACCAGGAAATCCTTGGCGACATGCACAACCTGTTCGGTGACACCGACTCGGTGAACATCTACCAGAATGCCGACGGCAGCGTGTACCACGCCGGTATCGAAACCCACGACACCATCGAAGACATGCTGCGCTACGTGCACCTGTCGCCGGAGGAGTTGATGACCCACTACCGCGACAAGTGCGCCAGCGCCCGTATCAGTGCCGCCGAGCGCACCCAGTTCCTCGATGCTCTGCGCCTGGGGCTGACGCGTTCGTCCTATCTGTCTTCCTGATGGGGGCCTGAACGCCCTCCGGGACTGTCAGAAAATACACCGTGTGCTGCGGGGTTTTTCGGAGAGTCCCGGAGGGCGTTTTTATTTGTGCTGGCTGTTATTTCCTCATGTCGGTTCATTTAACCGGTGCAGTCCTCATTTCGTGTAGTCCCTTTCCTAACTTGTACTTGGGCTCTCTACTCGGCCATGGCTCTCAGCGAGAATCCTCAGCCGCCCCTCCTGTAGAGAAACGCCGATGTCCGATCCAGCCAGCGAGCCGTCATTTCGTCTGGAGATAGCCGGTCTGCCCGAATCCTTTGTTGTCGTGGCCTTCACGGGCAGCGAAGCGATCAGCGAACCCTTCGTCTTTGAAGTGGACCTGTTGATCGGTGACACTCCCCTGGACTTGGCGAGCCTGCTGTACCGCAGCGTCTGGTTGAGTTTCGGGGCTTGCGGGCGGGGTATCCACGGGCAGCTTCACGAGCTGGTCCAGCGTCGTCATGGCGCCGGCTGCCGGGTGCGCATCGGGCCGAAGCTGGCTTGCCTGGCGCAGCGCTTCACTCAACGGGTATTCAGTGCCCGCTCGGTGCCGCAGATCATTCGCCAGGTACTCCAGGCCCATGGCATTGCCGGGCGCCATGTGTGCCTGGACTTGAGCGGTGATTATCCGCCGCAGGATTTCTGTACTCAGTATCGGGAATCGGACCTGCAGTTTCTCCAGCGGGTGTGCTTTCAGGCGGGTATCCACTTTCATTTCGAACAGGCTCGGGACGGGCATTGCCTGGTTTTCGCCGACAGTGCGGGCAGTTTTCCGTCCATAGGCAAGGCTGCGTACGAGGCTGAAGGGCTGGCTCCGGCGGTGCGGGCGTTCAGCGTTCAAGTCGATGCCTCGGGGGAGCAGGTCGCCCGGGGGCGTAGCGATCTGAGGCACTTGCATTGTGGCCGGATACTGTCGCTGACGGCCCATCCTTTTGACGGCTGGAACCAGCGCTGGCTGTTGACGAAGGTCGAGCATCGCGGTCAGGCCGGCGTTTATGACAATCACTTTCATGCCCTTTCTTGGGGGCTGCCGTTCGTGGCGACCGGGGTCCCTGCAAAGCCGCGCATGGTGAGCCGGCAGCGGGGCTGGGTGGTGGCGGTGGAAGAGCCGGCGGTGCAGGTAACCGGGCGGGTGGCGGTGCAGTTCGACTGGACCTATCAAGGGGAAGGAGCCAACCCCAGTTACTGTTGGCTGCCGTTGGCGCCGGAGCTGGCAGCCTGCGGGCCTGGAGTCATTCGTGATGGCACCGAGGTGTTGGTGAGTTTTATCGAAGGCGATCCGGACAGACCGTTGATCAGCGCATTCCTCGACACGCCTGAATTGGCAGAGAGATCGCAAGAGCCTTCCCTAAGCGAAACGCTCCGGCTGGGAGCCGACCCGGTCTTGTTGGCGGCGATCCAGAGTGCCGAGCCGCTGGTCTTGCTATGCCTGTTGCCCGGAGGTGGCAGCTTCAGCCCCTGCCCCCAGCCGGTGTGTACCTGTCGCATGCTTACGCAGCTCGGCGTGGGCGCTGCGTTATGAGTGCCGCCGACATGTCTGGATCAGCGCCTCAATGGCTGCTGCTCGACGTGCCGGGCGCACCGGCGGCCGCGCGGCGTCTGCAGGAGCAGTTCGCAGAGGCCCGGAGCTTTGCCTTGTTCGAGGGCACCGAGTTGCACGGGCTGAGGGAGCATGGTCCGCTGCTGGTGGATCTGCAGCATTCGCCAGCGCTGACCAGTCTGTGTCATCTGGATGTCAGCGCGTGGCCGGGGCTGCTGTTGGTGACTGCATCACCGGCCGCGCAATTGCTGGTGCATCTGCGACGCATGTTGACGGTGACGTTGGGCCTGCATCACAAAGCCTTGTTGAACTACTACAATCCGCACACTGCCAGCTATTTTTTCGACGGTTGCGACCCGGGGGAGCTCAGTTGCTGGCTGGGTCCAATCAGCCTGTTGCGCTGGTTCGGCGGCACTTGGGCCGACCGGGCGATTGGCAGCCAGGGCTGGCAGCAACTGTCCAACCCAGGGCTGGTGGTGGCGCCGCTGGAAAACGAGCACAGCCTCAGCGATCGGCAGCAACGTCAGTTACAGCAATGCCTGCTGGAACGTCACGTCTGGCAATGGTCCCGCTCCATCGGGCGTGATTACCGTCTGCTATGGAGCGACTTGCAGCAGGGGTTGAAGCTGGGGTTTACCGAGCGGCCGGTGCTCGACGACTGGTTATGGCTGCGGCTGCAATATCCCAACGCCCGGCCTGTTCCAGAGCTGATAGGCGCCTCGCAGCGCGAGCGGCTCAATCACCTGCGACAAATGTGGCAAAACAGTCAAGGTTGAAGTGTTCTCAGGCGCGGACGCCGAGCCAGCCGTCACGCTGCTGCAAGCGCCAGGCAAAAGCGCCGAGGGTCAGGCTGCGCAATGCCATGAACAGCAGGAAAGTCATCCACAACCCGTGGTTGCCCAGCGCTTGCAGCACCCAGGCGAACGGCAACACCAGCAACAGGGTCAGGAGCATGCCGTTGCGCATCTCCCGGGCGCGGGTGGCGCCGATGAACAGACCATCGAGCAAATAACTCCAGACCGCAATCAACGGCAGCGCCGCCAGGTAAGGCAGGTAGCGGTAAGCGGTGTCGCGCACGTCGGGGATATCGGTCTGCATATCGATGAACAGGTGCCCGGCGAGCAGAAACAGCAGGGCAAAACCCACACTTGCAATCAGTGACCAACCGCAGGCCACTACCAACGAGCGGCGCAGGGCCAGGCGGTCGCGGGCGCCGATGGCGTGACCGCACAGCGCTTCGACGGCATGGGCCAGACCGTCCAGGGCATGGGCCGTCAGCAGCAGGCCGTTAAGTAGCAGGGCGTTGGCTGCTACGGTCGCATCCCCCAGGCGCGCGCCTTGCACCGTGATCAGGAAAAACACCGCTTGCAGCGCCAGGCTGCGAATGAAAATGTCCCGGTTGACCGCCAGCAGCGGGCGCCAGCTTTGCCACATCCCCAGGGCCGCCCAGGCGATCTGCCCCGGCCAGGCCCGCAGCGTGTTGCGCGCTAGGACCAGACCGACCAAGGCACCGGTCCATTCGGCAATCACCGACGCCCGGGCCGAACCTGCCACGCCCCAGTCCAGGCCGATCACGAACCACAGGTTCAGGGCGATGTTCACCAGATTGGTCACCAGCAGGATCGCCAACGGGGCCCGGGCATTCTGTGTGCCTAGAAACCAACCCACCAGCGCATAACTGGCCAGCGCCGCCGGCAAGCCAAACAGGCGGGTGTGGAAAAAGTCTCGGGTCAACTGTTCAAGCTCGGCGGACGGCTGCATGACATGCAACGCCACCCCACTCAACGGTACGCCGATCGCCCCCAGCACCAGCGCCAATCCCATCGCCAGCAGCAGACCTTGTACCAGCACCTGCCGCAACGCCGCGCCATCACCACGCCCGGCCGCCTGGGCAGCGAACCCGGTTGAGCCCATGCGCAAGAAACCCATGGCCCAGGCCAGCACCGTATACAAGCTCGCCCCGACCGCCACCGCGCCTAACTGATGGGCATGGGGCAAGTGGCCGATGACCGTGCTGTCCACCAGCGCCACCAGCGGGACGGAAATGTTCGAAAGAATCATCGGCGCGGCCAGCGCCCATACCCGGCGGTGGGTCAGGCGGTCGCGCCAGTCGGTGATCAGGTTGGACATGAGGGCTCCTTGACGGAGCGCGATTGTAGCGGGTTATCGCAGTATTCCCACGCAGAAAGGGGGCACGCTTATCAGCAGAAAACGAGTGGATCGCTGAGTGCAATGCCATGATCATCCTGCTCTTGTGGTGAGGGAGCTTGCTCCCGCTCGGCGGCGAAGCCGTCGTAAAACCGGCTGACGTTGTCTGTCTGGAAAACCGCGTCAGGCCAATTCGGGACTGCTGCGCAGTCCAGCGGGAGCAAGCTCCCTCGCCGCAGGTGCCGCGTCTGGCGCGGGCTCTGTGATGGGGAGCGATCTTGGTGCTAGTGAATGATCCAGCTCAACAGCCACAACCCCAGCACCAACCAGATAATGCCCAGGATGATCGATGCCCGCATGAATGCGCGGATTGCCGAGTACAGCAGCATCAGTCCGAGGATCAGCGCAAGGATGCTGATGATCGAGGCGTCCATGCCCAGTGTGCGCGACAGGCCATCGACGAAGTTGCCACCGGCATTGGCCAGGGTGTTGAACAGGCCGCTGAGCAGGTCGACGATAAACCGGATCACCGAACCGAGCGCCTGGCCGAGCCATTCGAAAAAACTTTCTACCTGCATGTGTACGTCCTGATGAGAGGGATCGGAATCGAGCCTTGGGCTCCTGGTTGTAAGAGCGACGCAAGGCCAAGATCGTTCGATTATGGGGCAAAACGCCGCTTCGTACCGAGACGCTTGCCTTCCCCCGTCATCCCCCCGAAGCTATGCGCATTCAGGAGACCTCGATGAACCTTGTTGAACTGACCGAACGCCTGCACGCCATTCGTGACCGTAACGATTGGCGGCAATTTCACAGCCCGAAAAACCTCGCCATGGCCGCCAGCGTGGAAATGGCCGAACTGGTGGAGATTTTCCAGTGGTTGACCGAGGACCAGTCGCGCCAGTTGCCGGCGGACAAACTGGCCCATGCCGGGCAGGAAGTCGGTGACATCGTGTTGTACCTGTTGCTGCTGTGCAGCGAACTGGGGTTGGATATGGAGGCTGTGGTACGCAGCAAACTGGCTGACAGCGAGCGGCGGTTCGGCCAATGAGCGACCGTCATTTCGATCAGCTCGCCACGCGCTTCGCCGAAAAAATCTACGGTGGGGCCAAAGGTGCGATCCGTCTGGCGGTACTGCAGGCCGATCTGCTTGAAGCCTTGCCTGAGCGTCCGTTACGTGTGTTGGACATTGGCGCCGGCCTGGGCCACATGTCGTTGTGGTTGGCCGAGCGCGGCCATCAGGTGACCCTGGCCGAGCCGGCCGGGCCGATGCTCGAGGGGGCTCGCCAGCGGTTTGCCGATGCGGGGCAGAGGGCCACGTTCATCCAGGCGCCGTGGCAAGACCTGCTCGGCCAGCTCACTGAGCCTTACGACCTGGTGCTGTGCCACGCGGTGCTGGAATGGCTGGCCGAACCCCACGCGATCCTGCCGGTGCTGCATCAACTCACGGCCCCGGGCGGTTGGTTGTCCCTGGCGTTCTACAACCGCGACGCGCTGGTCTATCGCAACTTGCTCAAGGGGCATTTTCGCAAGTTGCGCAAAAACGACATGGCCGGTGAAAAACAAAGCCTGACCCCGCAACAACCCCTTGATCCGCGGGAATTGGCGGCGCAACTTGAGGGCTTGTGGCAGGTCGAAACTCAAAGTGGCGTGCGGGTTTTCCATGACTACATGCCGGTGGAGTTCCAGGGCCGCGTGGAGCTTGCGCAGTTGCTGGAGATGGAGCTGGCCCACCGCCGCCATCCGGCGTTTGCCGGGTTGGGGCGTTATCTGCACTGGGTCTGCCGTCCCCTCTGATCTGAAAGAGCAATCGGAGCGCGAAATGAAAGGTCGTTCAGGGTTGTTGGTGTTGTGCCTGGGACTGGCTGCCTGCCAGGGCAGCAACCCGTATGTCGCCACGTCTAAGCCACTGCCACCGGCGCCACCGGAGGCCGCCACGGTGTTTGACCGCAGCGCTTACCCCGCGCCACCCCGTGACTACGGGCGTTATCGCAGTTGGGCCTGGCTCAACGGGCGATTGCCACCGGGCACCGCTTGGGCGGACTCGGCCCAGGTGGCTGAAGCGGTGAGCAATGCGCTGGATCAGCGCGGTCTGCGTCCGTTGCATGACAATCGCCCGGCCGACCTGTTCGTCAGTGCCGACCTGCGCCTGGAAACGCGCGTGCGTCAGGTTCGGGACGACTATGATTCCGGTTACTACGGCGGCTACAACCGTTATGACCGCTACGGGCCTGGCTATGGCATGTACCACTCGGTGCCGGTGGTGCGCACTTATCGGGAGCAGGTCGTGGTGGTACGAGTGGACCTGTTCGATGCCCGTAATGGACAGCCGGTGTGGAGCGCCAGCGCCGAGACCAGCCAGCGCGGCAGTCAGGGCGCGCGCACCGATGCCATTCGCGAAGCGGTGGAAAAAGCCCTGTCGGCTTATCCTCCAAGTTGATTACGCAACGGAGAAAAACCATGTGTCGCCGTCTCGCTCTACTGGCTTTTACCCTGTTGCTCAGTGCCTGTGCGGGTCACCCGGTCAACCACGACTTTGACACCAGCCGGGATTTCTCGGCGTATCGCAGTTGGAGCTGGAAAGAGCCGGCGCTGCAATATCGCCCCGACGATCCGCGCATCAAGAGCGACCTGACCGAACAGCGGATCCGTCAGGCGGTTGCCGATCAACTCGACCAGCGCGGTTTGCGCCCGGCCCAGGCGGGCGGGCGAGGGGATGTGATGGTCCAGGCTTACCTGATCGTCGAGGATCGCCAGCAACAGATCACGACCAACTACGGCGGAGGTTGGGGCAGCCCGTGGAATGGCTATTGGGGCGGGCCGATGTACAACGAAACCCGCAACATCAGCTACAAGGTCGCCACGGTGCAGATCGATCTGCTCGATGGCAAGGATGGCAAGCTGGTGTGGCGGGGCAGCGATGAACGAATGCTCAGCAACTCGCCCAATCCTACGGATCGCAGCACCGCCGTGCGTGAGACGGTTGCGCGGATTCTGGCGAACTATCCGCCGCGGTAGGCGGATTCAGTTTTGATGCAAGCTGACCCACTGCTATCGCGAGCAAGCTCGCTCCCACAGGGGATTTGTGTCGGACTCAGGACTCATGAACACCCGAGAACCAAGGTGGGAGCGAGCTTGCTCGCGATAGCGGCATCACATTCAACAAAGATGCCGGTCCTCAGCCCGCCGGCCGCCAGCTCCCCACCATATGCTCCAGGTCCCCGGCTCCGATCAATCGCAAGTCCCCGCTGGACCCCGCCGCACTCGCCAGCAGTGTCACTTCGCTGGGCAGGCGCACCGGTTTTTTAAAGGTGACATCGATCTCGACGTTGGCATCGGGCAAGTGTTCATCCAGCGCCGCCAGCGTCCTGGCCTTGTTCCACAGCCCGTGGGCGATGGCGGTAGGGAAACCGAACAGCCGGGCACTGAGGCCGCTCAGGTGGATCGGGTTGTAATCGCCGGACACCTTGGCGTATTGCCGGCCAATGTCAGCCGGCGCGGTCCAGTGCGCCACTTCAGTCAGCGCCTGGAACTCTTGCAACGGCTCTTCCACCAACGCGCCGTCAAGCTGGACGCCCTTGCAGAGCATCTGACTCTCGGCTTCCCATAACGGCCCCAGTTGATCATCGATGCGAGTCACCAGGTCGAACACCGCGCCCTTGGGGTGGGCCTGCAGATTCTGCACGTTGACGCGGGCCTGCACTTGGCTGACCCCGCCCATGGGCCGCAGTACGCGGATGCGATTGCTCAAATGGATCAGCCCCAGCAACGGGAACGGAAAATCCCGGGCGGTGAGCAGTTGCATCTGCAGGGCAAACGCCAGTACGTGGGGGTAGGTCGGCGGCAGCAGTCCGTTTTCGGCAAAACCGCAGACCTTGCGATAGGCCGCCAGGCGTTGCGGATCGACCTGTATCACTTGGCGCAATCCGTCCTGGGGCAAGGTTTTTCCAGTGACCTTGCGCCGTGTCGCGGCTTTCATGTACAGCTCGGACATACCGGGTGCGGCGTTTACTTCATGCCATTGAATCGTCATGGTCATGCTCCCAGGAGGCTTTGCCCGCACACCCGCAGCGTCTGGCCGGTAACGGCGCCCGTACCCGGCTGGGCGAGCCAGGCGACGGCTTCGGCGACGTCCTGTGGCAGGCCGCCCTGGCCCAGGGAACTCATGCGCCGCCCCGCTTCGCGCAGGGTGAAAGGGATCTCGGCGGTCATGCGGGTTTCAATGAAACCCGGCGCCACGGCATTGATGCTGATCCCCCGAGGTTGCAGAACCGGCGCCCAAGCCTGGGCCAGACCGATCAGCCCGGCCTTGCTCGCTGCGTAGTTGGTTTGGCCGCGATTGCCGGCGATGCCGCTGATGGACGCCAGCAGAATCACTCGGCCATTGTCCCGCAGAGTGCCACTGTCGAGCAGGGCCTTGGTCAGCACCTGCGGCGCGTTGAGGTTGACCGCCAGCACCGCGTCCCAGAATTCCGGGGTCATGTTGGCGAGCGTCTTGTCCCGGGTGATGCCCGCGTTGTGCACCACGATGTCGACGCCGTCGGGCAACAGTTCAGTCAACTGTGTGGCGGCATCGTCAGCACAGATGTCCAGCGTTATGCTGCGCCCGCTGAGGCGCGCAGCCAGGGCTTCGAGATCGGCCTTGGCCTGCGGAACATCCAGCAGGATCACGTCGGCGCCATCGCGGGACAGGGTTTCGGCGATGGCGGCGCCGATCCCGCGGGCCGCGCCGGTGACCAGGGCTTTGAGCCCCGTGAGCGGTCGGGTCCAGTCCTGGACTTGAATGTTGCAAGCGTTGAGACGAATGACCTGCCCGGAAACATAAGCGCTCTTGGGCGACAGGAAAAACCGCAGCGCACCTTCCAGTTGGGCCTCGGCGCCGTCACCCACATACAGCAATTGCAGCGTCCCGCCATGACGCAACTCTTTGGCCAGGGAACGGCTGAAGCCCTCCAAGGCCCGCTGCGTGCTGGCAGCAAACGGATCGGCGAGACTCTCCGGGGCGCGGCCGAGGATAACGACATGGGCGTTGTGGTCGAGGTTCTTCAGCAGGGGTTGGAAAAACTCGCGCAGTTGCTTGAGCTGATCGGCTTGCGCCAGATGGCTGGCGTCGTACACCACGGCCTTGATTTTCGGACCGTGACCGGGGATCCACTCGGTGGCCAGTGTCGGTTCGCCCCCGTAGATGAAGATCGCGTCGGTCAGGCGCTTGGCAAATGCGCCGATCTGTTCGGTCAACGGCCCGCCGCCCAACAGCAACGCCCCTTCGATCGGCCGCAGCCGCCCGGCCTGCCAGCGCTCCAGGCGTGCCGGCGATGGCAGGCCCAGCGCACCGACCAGACGCAGGCCAAAGGGCGAATTGGCGAAGTCGATATAACGGTCTGACATGGAACACACTCCGGCTGATGAGGTTCAAAGTGTGGACCATGATTGGCGATCAGTCGTTCGATCAGCCAGATAAAGCCTAAGCTTGTACGGAAGCCGGGTTCCCGCAGGCCCCTTGGCGCATCCGGATATCACAGGGAGTTCTTCATGACACAGCTACGCCGCGTCGCGATCATTGGTGGTAACCGTATTCCTTTCGCCCGCTCCAACGGCCCCTATGCCACCGCCAGCAACCAGGCGATGCTGACCGCCGCGCTCGAGGGGCTGATTGAACGCTACAACCTGCATGGCCAGCACATCGGTGAAGTGGCCGCCGGCGCGGTGCTCAAGCATTCCCGGGATCTGAACCTGACCCGCGAATGCGTGCTCGGTTCGCGGCTATCGCCCACCACCCCGGCCTACGACCTGCAACAGGCTTGCGGGACGGGGTTGGAGACCGTGCTGTTGACGGCCAATAAAATTGCCCTCGGGCAGATCGACAGTGCCATCGCCGGCGGCGTCGACACCACCTCGGATGCGCCGATTGGCGTCAACGAAGGTCTGCGCCGGATCCTGCTGCAAGCCAATCGCGCCAAAACCACCGCCGAGAAAATCAAGACCTTCCTGCAACTGCGTCCCCAGCACCTCGTTCCCGAATTGCCGCGCAATGGCGAGCCGCGAACCGGCCTGTCCATGGGGCAGCACTGCGAACTGATGGCCCAGACCTGGCAGATTCCCAGGGAGGCGCAGGACCAACTGGCTCTGGAAAGTCATCAGAAAATGGCCGCGTCCTACGCCGAAGGCTGGCAGAACGACTTGATGACGCCGTTTCTCGGCCTGACGCGGGACAACAACCTGCGCCCGGACCTGACCCTGGAAAAACTCACCGCCCTCAAGCCGGCCTTCGAAAAAAGCGCCAAGGGCACGATGACAGCGGGCAACTCCACGCCACTGACCGATGGCGCCTCATTGGTGTTGCTGGGCAGCGAAGCGTGGGCCAAGTCCCGGGGGTTGCCGATCCTGGCATATGTGCGCGACGGCGAAACGGCAGCGGTGGATTTCGTCAACGGGGCAGAAGGGTTGCTGATGGCGCCGGTCTACGCCGTGCCTCGGTTACTGGCGCGCAACGGCCTGACGTTGCAGGACTTTGATTACTATGAGATCCACGAAGCATTTGCCGCTCAAGTGTTATGCACGCTCAAAGCCTGGGAAGACCCGGATTATTGCAAGACGCGCCTGGGCCTCGACGCTCCGTTGGGCGGCATAGATCGTAGCCGGCTGAACGTGAAGGGCAGCTCCCTAGCCGCCGGGCACCCATTTGCCGCCACGGGTGGGCGAATTGTCGCCAACCTCGCCAAATTGCTGGATGCGGCGGGGAAGGGCCGTGGTCTGATTTCCATCTGCGCGGCCGGTGGTCAGGGTGTGACGGCGATTATCGAGCGTTGAGGGGCGCCTCGCGTTGTTGATGGATCAGTTCCCGCTGGCGGTTGGCGTAGCGTTCGGCCAGGATCGAACAGACGATCAGCTGCAACGGGTGATAAATCATGATGGGCAACAGGATCAGCCCCAGGCCGGGGTTGTTGCCGAAAATCAATGCGGCCATCGGCACCCCGGCGGCCAGGGATTTTTTGCTGGCGCAGAACACTGCCGCAATTTCATCGGCGTTGCTGAACCGCAGGGCCCGGGCGGTGCGGGTGGTCATCCATAAAATGATTGCCAGCAATACCGCACTGCCAAGCAATGCACTGAGCAGCACGGCGTTGCCTTGTTGTTGCCAGATTCCGGAGACCATCGAATTGCAGAACGCCGCGTAGACCAGCAGCAGGATCACCAGTTTGTCGATGATGCTGGTGTAGCGTTTATACCGCCCGAAAAATCCGCCCAGCCAGCGCCGCAGCAACTGTCCGAGCACCAGCGGCAGCAGCAACATCAGGCAAAGGTCGAGCAAAGTCGCCCCCAGGTCGATGCCCCCGGCGCCGCTGCCGACCACGAAACTGACCAGCAGCGGCGTCAGGAGAATCCCCAGCACACTGGACAGGCTTGCGTTGAGAATCGCCGCCGGTACGTTGCCGCCGGCGCTGCCGGTCAGCGCCACCGAGGACGAAATGGTCGACGGCAGGACGCACAGGTAAAAGAACCCCAGCATCAGCAGGGGCGGCACATGGCGGCCCAGAAGCAAATCGCTGACCAGCCAGATCAAGGGGAACACGCCGAAGGTAAAACCCTGCACCATCAAGTGCAGCCGGATGTTTTTCAGACCGTGGCGGATCTGCTCGCCGGACAGGTTTATCCCGTGCAGGAAGAACACCACAAAGATGCCGATATTGACCACCCACTCGGCATGCATGGCGCCACCCGTGGCGCCAAAGCTGGGAAACAGATACGCCAGCAAGGTGGCGAGCAGCATGCCGCACAGAAACCAGTCGGTTACCAGGCGTTTGAGGTGTCTGAAAATGTGCATACCGCACCGCAAGTTGTAAGAAAAGTCGACTTAGCCTAACGTCGACACTTGTAGCCGTCTTGCGACATAAGGCCAATCCATGCCGACTAACGGACATCAGCAACTCGAAAGACGTATTCCTGACCTGACGGAGTTGCCCAGACCGCTTTATGCCCGTGTCGAAAGCTTGAGCGCCGGTTCGTGGACCCAGGCCCATCGTCATGATTGGGTGCAGTTTTCTTACGCCATCAGTGGCGTGCTCGGTGTGCACACCGCCGAAGGCAGCTTTTTTGCTCCGCCTCAATGGGGCATCTGGATCCCTGCCGACCTGGAGCATCATGTGGTGACCTCCACCCGGGCGGAAATGCGCAGCCTTTATGTCCATCGCGACGCCTGCCCGTGGGCCGATGAGCGCTGCCGGGTGCTGGAGGTCACGCCGCTGGCGCGGGAGCTGATCAAGGCTTTTTGTCAGTTGCCGGCCGATTACGCTCAGGGCGATACCCAGCAAGCGCGACTGGTGCAAGTGTTGCTGGACCAGTTGGCAACACTGCCGGAGGTGGGCTTTTGCCTGCCACTTCCCCGCCATGGGCGTCTGCTGGCGTTGTGCAACGAATTGATCGAACAGCCCGACCAGAACGTGACTTTGCAGGTGTGGGCCGAGCGCCTGGGCACATCGGAAAAAACCCTGATGCGTCTGTTCCAGCGCGAAACCGGCCTGAGCTTTCGCGCCTGGCGCCAGCGCACGCGGTTGTTGTCGTCCCTGGGGGCGTTGGAAAAAGGCGATAGCGTGACCGGCGCGGCGTTGTCCTGTGGCTATGACTCCACATCCGCTTTTATCGTGGCGTTCAAGGCAATGTTTGGATTTACACCGGGGGAGCTGTTTAAACATTGAATCAGCTGCACCTGGCGTGGCTATCAGTTCTTGTTGCCAATACCTGCGCATTCAGTTGCCAACGCCATGCGCTGTCTCGGCTATGATTCGGCTCGGTCGATTTAATCCGGCACATTGTGTGCATCGCTAGGGTTCATAAGTCGGTAACCCCTCCCCGTGGAGTGAGGATTGCCGTATAACGACTGTCATTCGCGTGTTCGGTAATAAAGGACCCCCAATAAAAGCTGATGAAGACTCCAAAACGCATTGAACCCCTGATCGAGGACGGTCTGGTCGACGAGGTGCTGCGCCCACTCATGAGTGGTAAAGAAGCAGCTGTTTATGTGGTGCGCTGCGGCAACGAGCTACGTTGCGCCAAAGTCTACAAGGAGGCGAATAAGCGAAGTTTTCGTCAGGCGGCCGAATACCAGGAAGGCCGCAAGGTGCGTAATAGCCGCCAGGCCCGTGCCATGGCCAAGGGCTCCAAGTTCGGGCGCAAGGAAACTGAAGACGCCTGGCAGAATGCCGAAGTGGCGGCGCTGTTCCGGTTGGCCGGGGCGGGGGTGCGAGTCCCCAAGCCGTACGACTTCCTCGAAGGTGTGCTGCTGATGGAGTTGGTGGCCGACGAGTATGGCGACGCGGCGCCGCGTCTGAACGACGTGGTGCTGGAGCCGGATCAGGCCCGGGAGTATCACGCGTTCCTGATTTCCCAGATCGTGCTGATGCTGTGTACCGGGCTGGTGCACGGTGACCTGTCGGAGTTCAACGTGCTGCTGACGCCGACGGGCCCGGTGATCATCGATCTGCCGCAGGCGGTGGACGCCGCTGGCAACAATCACGCCTTCAGCATGCTGGAGCGGGATGTGGGCAACATGGCGTCCTACTTCGGCCGGTTTGCCCCGGAGCTCAAGCGCACCCGGTACGCCAAGGAAATGTGGGCGTTGTATGAGGCCGGCACCTTGCACCCGGCCAGCGTGCTGACTGGCGAGTTCGACGAGCCCGAAGAACTGGCGGATGTCGGTGGGATCATGCGTGAAATCGAGGCTGCGCGCCTGGATGAGGAGCGTCGTCAGGCAGTACGTGCTGCTGACGATGCTCCTCCTGGTAAAACTGAAGAACCG
Source organism: Pseudomonas halotolerans (assembly GCF_039581215.1). Taxonomy (NCBI): domain Bacteria; kingdom Pseudomonadati; phylum Pseudomonadota; class Gammaproteobacteria; order Pseudomonadales; family Pseudomonadaceae; genus Pseudomonas; species Pseudomonas halotolerans. Next base: position 27,854 of record NZ_JBCNTJ010000022.1, on the reverse strand, counting down.
CCTCCGCCCTGGATGCAGTGACCGCTTGACTGGAAACCCGGCTCAGGCCGGGTTTTTTGTGGCCGGCAAAAGCGCCCTACCCACCGTCAGTCCCTTGTGGGAGCGGGCTTGCTCGCGAAAGCGGTGGGTCAGCTTGCATGGATGTTGGACGTGCCGCCGTCATCGCCAGCAGGCTGGCTCTCACCTTCGCTCAGGTACGCACTGCCTTTTCGCAACACCCCGACGCCAGTTCCTTGAGAATCGGGCAGTCTGGGCGATGGTCGCCCTGGCAGTGTTCCACCAGGTCCTGGAGGGTGTCGCGTAGTTCGGCCAGTTCGCGGATTTTCTGGTTCAGTTCGTCGATGTGTTGCCGGGCCAGGGCCTTGACGTCGGCGCTGGCTCGTTGGCGGTCCTGCCAGAGGGTCAGCAATTTCCCGACCTCTTCCAATGAAAACCCCAGGTCTCGTGAGCGTTTGATAAAGGCCAGTGTGTGCAGGTCATCGGCGCCGTAGATCCGGTAGCCGCTGTCGGTGCGATGAGCCGCCTTGAGCAGGCCGATGGATTCGTAGTACCGGATCATCTTCGCACTCAGGCCGCTCTGGCGGGCCGCTTGGCCGATGTTCATGGCTTGTCCTCCAGGTGCTCGGGTGTCCAGAGTTTCAACAGTAACGCATTGCTCACCACGCTGACGCTGGAAAGCGCCATGGCCGCGCCGGCCAGCACCGGGTTGAGGAAGCCGAACGCTGCCAGCGGAATGCCGATCAAGTTATAGACGAACGCCCAGAACAGGTTCTGACGGATCTTGGCGTAGGTCTTGCGGCTGATGTCCAGCGCCGCCGGCACCAGCCGAGGATCGCCGCGCATGAGGGTAATACCGGCGGCGTGCATCGCCACATCAGTGCCGCCGCCCATGGCAATGCCAATGTCCGCCGCCGCGAGGGCCGGGGCGTCGTTGATGCCGTCGCCCACCATGGCCACCACGGCATTTTTCTTCAACTGCTGGACGATGGCGGACTTATCGGCCGGTAGTACTTCGGCATGAACGTTGGTGATGCCCAATGCCTCGGCGACCACCCGGGCACTGCCGCGATTGTCGCCGGTCAGCAGATGGCTGCCGATGTGGCGTTCATTCAGGGCTTGTACCGCCGCCAGTGCGCCGGGCTTGAGTGTGTCCCCGAAGGCGAACAGGCCCAGCACCCGTGGCGTTGTGTTGTGTTCGATCAGCCAGGACAGGGTTCGGCCCTCGGTCTCCCAAGCCTGGGCCGACTCGCTCAGCGAACCGGGGGCCAGGCCCAGTTCGTCGAGCATGCGTCGGTTGCCCAGAGCCAGGCGCTGCCCGTCGAGGCTGCCGGCAATGCCCCGTCCGGTCAGCGACTGGCTGTCATTGATGGCCGGGACATCCAGGCCGCGCTCGGCACAGGCGTCCAGCACCGCCTTGGCAAGGGGATGTTCGCTGCCGCGTTGCAGGGCGCCGGCCATTTGCAGCAGCCTGTCTTCGTCACCGTCCAGGGCGCTCAAATGGGCGATGCGCGGTGTGCCGGAAGTCAAGGTCCCGGTCTTGTCGAACACCACGGTGTCGACGTCATGGGCGCGCTCCAGGGCCTCGGCATCCTTGATCAGGATTCCGTGGCGGGCGGCGACACCGGTGCCGGCCATGATTGCCGTGGGTGTCGCCAGTCCGAGGGCGCACGGGCAGGCGATCACCAGCACGGCAACGGCGTTGATCAGCGCCGTTTCCAGTGGTGCGCCGTACAACCACCAGCCGATCAACGTCGCCAAGGCCAATACCAGCACGACCGGCACGAAGACCTGGCTGACTTTATCCACCAGTTTTTGAATGGGGGCCTTGGCCGCCTGGGCATCCTCCACCAGGCGGATGATGCGCGCCAGGACGGTTTCGGCGCCCAGGGCCTGAGTGCGCACCAGCAGGCGGCCTTCGCCGTTGATGGCCCCGCCGGTCACCTTGTCGCCGGGCTGTTTGGGTACCGGCAGGCTTTCGCCACTGATCAAGGCCTCGTCGGCGTGACTCTGGCCTTCCAGCACTTCACCGTCCACCGGGAAGCGCTCGCCGGGCTTGACCAGCACTTGATCATTCAAGCGCAGGGCGCTGATGGCAACTTCCCGTTCCTGACCCTCAATGACCTGAATCGCCCGCTCGGGTCGCAAGGCTTCAAGGGCACGAATGGCACTGGCGGTCTGGCGCTTGGCGCGGCTTTCCAGATATTTGCCCAGCAACACCAGCGCAATCACTACGGCCGAGGCCTCGAAGTACAGGTGCGGCATGCTGCCGGGGCGGGCGATGGCCCATTCATAAATGCTCAAGCCGTAACCCGCGCTGGTGCCCAGGGCGACCAGCAGATCCATGTTCCCCGCCCCGGCACGCACAGCCTTGTAGGCCGCGATATAAAAACGCGCGCCGAAAATGAACTGCACCGGCGTCGCCAGCGCGAATTGAACCCAGGCCGGCAACATCCAATGCACGCCGAACGGTTGCAAGAGCATTGGCAGGACCAAGGGTACGGACAGCAAAATCGCCAGCACCAGGGCCATGCGCTCGCGATTCAGGCGATTGCTTTGCGCGTCATGGGGTTGCTCGGCCTGCCAGACACTGGCGTCATAACCGGCACCTTTGACTGCATCGATCAGGGTTTGCGGGTCGACCCGGCCAAGCAAGTCGAGGTGGGCCCGTTCGTTGGCGAGGTTGACGCTGACACGGTTCACCCCGGCGACTTTGCCCAGGGCGCGCTCGACCCGGCCAACGCAGGAGGCACACGTCATTCCCTCGATGGACAGTTCCAGCGTCTGCACCGGGACGCTGTAGCCGGCCTGCTCGACGGCCTGCATTAAGGCGGGCAGGCTGCCCCCGGGCGCCTGGACCCGCGCCTGTTCGGTCGCCAGGTTCACGCTCACGGCGCTGGCCCCTGTGACGTTGCTCAAGGCCCGCTCGACCCGGCCGGCGCAGCTGGCACAGGTCATCCCGGCAATCGGCAGATCGAAAGTGGTGGATTCAGGCATCGGAAAGGCTCCCTGTAGTGAATGACTACAGGATCAACCTTGCCATGCCGGGAAGGTCAAGCGCTAATCCGAAAGCTTGTACACACACCTTGTGGGAGCGAGCAAGCCCGCTCCCACTTTTTATCTAAGGGGTCAGTAACCCAGCCCAGTCGGTTTGAGATACATCCCTTCCTGGGTCATGGCAATGCGGAACTTCAGTATGTCGCCCGCCTTGAGCGTGACATCCTGCGACCCTGGCGCAAGCATGCCTGGGCTACAGCCCGGCGTCTGGCCCGGCAGCAGCTTCAAGCGCAAGGAGAATTTTCCGGGTGGCAAGTTGAAGGAGGTGCTCTGTTCCTGGAACAAACGTCCCGAGAGCTGATCGCCGATATAGATGCCAATCTCGCAGGAAGTCGGCACTTCCAGGCGCTCGCGGGAAATGATCAGCACGCCGTAGTCTTCGCCGACGGCCGATGCCTGGGGGCTCACCGCTGACAAACCGAGCATGCAAAACAGGCTGAACGCTGACCAGCGCATGGCTGAACCTCCGGTGTGAAATCCTTGATGTGTGCAGCTTGGCCGAGCTTGACGCCGATTGCCAGCCCGGCAGTTTTCGTCAGAACTTGACCTTTCCATGATGGCAAGCTTGAAACTGCCGGCAACCTCAATCCCAAGGAGTTATTTCATGCAAACATTCAATGTTCAGGGAATGTCCTGCGGTCACTGCGTCAAGGCCATCACCCAGGCTGTACAGGCCAAGGACCCGGCGGCGGATGTACAGATCGATCTGAGCGCCAGGACTGTTCAGGTCCAGAGTTCTTTGTCGGTCGATGCCGTGATCCAAGCCATTAAAGAGGAGGGGTACGAAGCCCGAATCGCCTGAGGTATTTAATAGTTAGCGACCTATCGGAATGTTCAAGAGCGCCCGGCACGGCTAGACTGTCGGGCTGCTGACTGACGCCTGAACTGGACGCCCGATGAACTTCCGTACCATTCTGATTCTTGGCGCCTTGAGCGCCTTCGGTCCCTTGGCGATCGATTTCTATTTGCCGGCTTTCCCGGCCATGGCGACTGCCTTCGGCACCGACGAAAATCACATCCAGCTGACCCTGGCGGCTTATTTTCTGGGATTGTCCATTGGGCAACTGGCCTATGGACCGGTGGCGGATCGCTTCGGACGGCGTATTCCATTGCTGACAGGCGTCGGCCTGTTCACCCTGGCGTCTCTGGCCTGTGCCTACGCGCCTAATCTCGAATGGCTGATCGGTGCCCGCTTCGTTCAGGCCCTGGGGGGATGCGCCGGTATGGTGATTTCCCGAGCGGTGGTCAGTGACAAATGCGACGCGGTGGGCTCGGCCAAGGTGTTCTCGCAACTGATGCTGGTGATGGGGCTGGCGCCGATTCTCGCGCCAATGCTGGGCGGACTGTTGGTGAACCTGCATGGTTGGCAATCGATCTTCATTGCCCTGACGGTCTTCAGCGCACTGGCGGCGACGGCTGTGGCAATGTGGCTGCCGGAAAGTCTGCCGGCCCATGTCCCTCGTCAACCCTTGTCCGGGGCGTTGCGCCAATATGGTCGACTGTTGAGCGACTCGGTCTTCCTGGGGCACGCCTTGACGGGTGGCATCGCTATCGCCGGGATGTTTGCCTATATAGCCGGTTCGCCTTTCGTCTTTATCAAGCTCTACGGCGTACCGGCCGAACACTTCGGCTGGCTGTTTGGCACCAACGCCGCGGGTTTTATCCTGGTGGCTCAGGTCAACGCTCGGTTGTTGTCCAAACGTGGCCCGGCATTCCTGCTGTCGCGGGCGGTGTGGGTCTATCTCGCCGCCGGCCTGAGTTTGTTGGCAGTCAGTTCCTTGCACACTGAGCGGTTGTGGCCGTTATTGATTCCGCTGTTCATCTGCATCGCCAGCCTGGGTTGCATCCTGCCCAATGCCTCGGCTTGCGCCATGAGCGGGCAGGGCGCTCGCGCCGGTAGCGCGTCGGCGATGCTGGGATGCCTGCAGTTTTCCGTGGCCGCCGGTGCCGCCGCATTGGTGGCGGCGCTGCACGATGGCACTGCCGTGCCGATGGCGATGGTCATCAGCCTTTGCGGGCTATTGGTGGTGGGTGCAGCGATGCTGACCCGCCGCCTGCAACAGGCCCGGACACTGGCACAAGCCAGTGGCCAGGACTGATTCAGCCGGCCGCTCGCTGCTGCTGTTCGGGGTAGCGGTGAGGGGCGTGAATACGCGCTTGCAGGGTGGTGGCGAAAGCCTGGGCCTCGGCCTCGGTGCGGAAGGTCACGACGTGTTGGTCAAGACGCACCTGCCACTGGGATTTTGCCACTTCTTTTATCAGGATCTTCATTGCTGACCTCCTCACGTAAAAGATTGCGCTGCAAAGGCCTCGAGTGTAGACCTGAATGCGATCGCAATTGTGACAACGGTCAATTCTCAGACTGACGGTGCAGGTTTTTTTTGCGGGAGCAAAGCTTGCTCGCGATACGCGACGACTTGGCCTGACGGGAACCGCGCTACCTTCATCGCGAGCAAGCTTTGCCTCCACAGAAACCGCCCCCTTATCGGCGGTCAGAAACCTTCAAGCACAATCTTGCCCTTGGATTTTCCGCTTTCCAGCAGGGCATGGGCCCGGCGCAGGTTCTCGGCGTTGATGGTGCCAAAGTGCTCGCCCACGGTGGTCTGCAATGTGCCTGCGTCGATCAGCGTGGCGACGCGGTTGAGCAGTTTGTGCTGTTCAATCATGTCCGCGGTTTCGAACAGCGAGCGGGTGTACATGAACTCCCAATGCAACGACAGGCTCTTGCGCTTGAGCTTGCTCACATCCAGCGCCTTGGGATCATCGATCAGCGCCAGTTTGCCCTGGGGCGTCAGGGCCTCCACCAATTGATCCAGATGCAGGTCGGTGTGGGTGAGGCTGGCGACATGGGTCACTTGAGCCTGGCCTGCTTCCTTTAATACATCGCTCAGCGGTTGGCTGTGGTCCACCACCAGGTCGGCACCCAGGCCTCGTACCCAATCCTGTGTCTGCGGCCGGGAAGCGCTGCCAATCACTTTCAGTGCGGTGAGCTGGCTGGCCAGTTGCGTCAGTATCGAGCCTACACCTCCCGCAGCGCCGACGATCAACAGGCTCTGGCCCTGTTCGTCCTGGCCTTCCTGGATTTGCAGGCGCTCGAACAGCAACTCCCACGCGGTAATGGCCGTCAGCGGCAGGGCAGCGGCTTCGGCGAAACCGAGCGTCTTGGGCATGTGGCCGACGATGCGTTCATCCACCACATGCAACTCGCTGTTGCCGCCGGCGCGGGCAATGGAGCCGGCGTAGAACACCTTGTCACCGGCCTTGAACAGCGTGACTTCGTTGCCCACCGCCTTGACCACGCCGGCCACGTCCCAGCCCAGCACTTTGGCTGCGCCGCCCTCGGGCTGGACGTTCTGGCGAATTTTCGTGTCGACCGGGTTGACCGAAATGGCTTTGACTTCCACCAGCAAGTCCCGAGGACCGGCAGTGGGTTCCGGCAGTTCAATGTCTTGCAGCGATTGCGGGTCGGTGATCGGTAACGAATGGTAGTAGGCGACGGCTTTCATTGAGTGGCTCCTTGAAGTGAGTTCGATGACGGCAATGGTTAGCTATTTATCCGCGGGATAAAACCGGCTAAAACAACAGGCTCTTTCAATGTTTTTTTGATAATGAGGCCGTCATGCTTCGATTCGACGACTTGCAATTGTTCGTCCGGGCCGCAGACCTGGGCAGCCTTTCTGCCGCAGCCAGGGCCATGGACCTCTCGGCGGCGGTGGCCAGCGCCGCATTGAAGCGCATAGAACAGCACCTGGGCGCCCGGCTGTTAGCGCGTTCTACCCGCAGTTTGCGCCTCACGGCCGAAGGCGAAGGTTTTCTTGAGTATGCCCGCGCCGCGCTGAGCAGCCTTGACGAAGGGCGCAGGTTATTGACCAGCGGCCAGGATCAGGTCAGCGGGGTGTTGCAGTTGTCCGCCCCCTCGGACTTGGGACGCAACCTGCTGCTGCCCTGGCTGGACGCGTTCCAGGAGGAGCATCCGGGGCTGACGGTGCGACTGTTGCTGGGTGATCGCATCGCTGACCTGTTCAAACAGCCGGTGGACGTCGCATTGCGTTATGGCGAGCCGGAAGATTCGAGCCTGGTGGCCCTGCCTGTCGCGCCGGATAATCGCCGGGTGTTGTGTGCATCGCCCGGTTACCTGGCTCGGCATGGCGAGCCAGGTCAGTTGGAACACCTGGCCCAGCACAATTGCCTGTTGTACATGCTCGGCACGCGGGTTCACGACCGTTGGTGCTTTCATGACGGTAAACGGGAAATGAGCCTGACCGTCAGCGGCGACCGTTTTAGCGACGATGCCGATGTGGTGCGTCGCTGGGCGGTGGCTGGCGCGGGGATCGCTTATAAGTCCTGGCTGGACGTTTCAACCGATGTGTTGGCCGGACGTTTGAAAATCCTTCTGCCGCATCTGCAATGCGAACGCGCCCCGCTCAATCTGCTGTGTGCTCACCGAGCGCAACTGAGCAAGCCCATCAATCTGCTGCGAGAAATGCTCCAGCTCCGTTGCGGCCGGTTGACGGCACAATTTGCACGCTCGACAGGGGACGACCATTAGTCGCGCGTAAATAGAGACTTTTCCCTCACGAACAATCGCCTCCAAAGGTTTCCGGAGGACAGGAAACCTTGACCTGCACGCTTATACTAGCGGCCGCCTGAAGTGACGCGCGTTTTGCGGCGGTCGAGCCGCTTTGGGCGGCCCCATTGCTGGTCGCTATGCGCCAGAGCAGTAGACGAATGATTCAACAGGGAGTGAATACATGGAACATGCACCTTGCATCAGCCAGATCGCCACGCTGCTGGCCGACCCAAAACGCAGCGCAATGATGTGGGCCTTGATGGACGGCACGGCGCGGCAGGCTGAAGAGCTGGCGTTGCTGGCTGGGCTGTCGCCGTCTTCGGCCAGCGCTCATCTGGGCCGTCTGGCCGCCGGTGGCCTGTTGAAAGTCGAAGCCCGTGGCCGCAAACGTTTTTTCCGCCTGGCGGCACCCGAAATCGGCGCGGCCGTCGAAGCGCTGGCCAGTGCGACCCTGGCCAGTACGCCGCGGCAGCTTCCGGATGTCTTCAAGCGCGGGGTCATGCCGGCCAAGGCCCCGTCGGCTCCCGCTTCGTTGATGCGGGCCAGGCTTTGCGAGGACCATCTGGGCGGCACCCTGGCGGCGGACCTGTATCAGCGCCTGCTGGACGCCGGATGGATCGAGCAGGGCGACCAGCGGGTGATCGTGACTCACAAAGGCGCCAATGAGTTGGCCGGGCGCGGCCTGTTCATCCAGGCGCTGGCCCACCGCAACGCCCGCACCGCTTGTGCCTGCCCGGACTGGAGCGAGCGGCGTCCACACTTGGGTGGCGCCTTGGGGGCGGCGTTGCTGCAGCTGTTCATGCAGTCCGGCTGGCTCAGCCTGCCCAACGACTCCAGGGCGTTGCAGGTGACGGTGCTTGGCCAGCAGGAAATTCATCGGTTCGCCACGCAGGACGCTGTGGAAATGGCGTTCTAGGGCTGCCGACAGGTCGTATTCAGCAATAGCCTCCAGCACGGTTCGCGCACACTCGATCCTGGGATTTTTTTGGATTGGGGGGGAAACAGCATGGATATTCACGGCTACAGCGCGGCGGAACGTCTGGAGCGACTGCCCATCAGCGGTTACCACCGGATTATTTTCATCATCATCGCCTTGGCATTTTTTTTCGACTCCATGGACCTGGCCATGATGACGTTCCTGCTGGGCTCAATTAAAGCCGAGTTTGGTTTAAGCACCGCCCAGGCGGGTTTGCTCGCCAGCTCCAGTTTTTTTGGCATGGTCCTGGGAGCGTCGCTGTCGGGCATGCTGGCCGATCGGTTCGGGCGCAAGCCGGTGTTCCAGTGGAGCATCGTGTTGTGGGGCGTCGCCAGTTATTTGTGCTCCACCGCCCAGAGCGTTGATTCACTGATGCTGTTTCGCGTCCTGCTGGGGATCGGCATGGGCATGGAGTTTCCAATCGCTCAGTCGATGCTCTCGGAACTGATTCCGGCCAAACGCCGGGGCCGCTATATCGCGTTGATGGACGGTTTCTGGCCGTTGGGTTTCGTGGCGGCGGGCGTGCTGTCGTATTTTCTGTTGCCGGTGATCGGCTGGCGCGACATCTTCCTGGTGTTGGCGGTGCCAGCGGTGTTCGTCCTGGTCATTCGCTTCTTCATTCCGGAGTCGCCGCGCTGGCTGGAACAGGCCGGGCGGGTTGAGGCAGCGGATGACGTGCTCAGGCGCATCGAAGACAAGGTTCGCGCCTCGTTGGGCCGTCGGGAGCTGCCGGAGCCTATTCGCCTGCCGAGGGGCGAGAGCACGCCGGGCAATTTCTTTTCGGCCCTGGCGCAGATCTGGTCACCGCAGTATCGCCAGCGCACGATGATGATCTGGAGCGTCTGGTTCTTCGCCTTGCTCGGTTTTTATGGCCTGACGTCCTGGCTCAGTGCGTTGTTGCAGCAGTCGGGGTTCGCCGTGACCCAGTCGGTGTATTACACCGTGCTGATTTCCTTGGGCGGGATCCCCGGCTTCCTCATGGCGGCGTGGTTGGTGGAGCGTTGGGGACGTAAACCGGTGTGCGTGGTCACGCTGCTGGGGGGTGGGGTGATGGCGTTTCTTTATGGCCAGAGTGCGGTGTTTGGCGGCAACGTGGGCCTGCTGATTGGCACCGGGCTTTTGATGCAGTTTTTCCTGTTCGGCATGTGGGCGGTGCTCTACACCTACACGCCGGAGTTGTACCCCACCTCGGCCCGGGCCACGGGTTCGGGTTTTGCCTCGGCTGTCGGTCGTATTGGTTCGCTGCTTGGGCCGTTGGTCACCGGGTTGGTGTTTCCCATTACCGGGCAGGGCGGTGTGTTCGCCCTGGGCGCGCTGTGCTTCGCCGTAGCGGCGGGGGTGGTCTGGCTGTTCGGAATGGAGACGCGGGGCAAGACGCTGGAGGAGTTGAGCGAGGGTACGGTGGCCGGCTAAACGCAATCACCTGATGTGGGAGCGAGCTTGCTCGCGAAGGCGGTGTATCAGTCGATCAGAAGGTCACTGACACACCGCCTTCGCGAGCAAGCCCGTTCCCACAGGGGGGGCTAAGTCTCAGGGTTTTACCAGTCGCGCATCCAGACTGTTCTGCGCCAGGCGCGTGGCTTGGTCCTGGGTCATCCCCAGGTGGGTGTGCAGCGCGTGGAAGTTCTCGGTGACGTAGCCGCCGAAGTACGCCGGGTCATCGGAGTTGACCGTTACCTTCACACCGCGTTCGAGCATGTCGAGGATGTTGTGTTGCGCCATGTCGTCGAACACGCACAGCTTGGTGTTGGACAACGGACAGACCGTCAGCGGGATCTGCTCGTCGATGATCCGCTGCATCAGTCGCTCATCTTCAATGGCCCGCACGCCGTGGTCGATGCGCTGGATCTTCAGCAGGTCCAGGGCTTGCCAGATGTATTCGGGCGGGCCTTCTTCACCGGCGTGGGCAACGGTCAGGAAGCCCTCGTTGCGCGCACGGTCGAATACCCGCTGGAACTTGCTCGGCGGGTGGCCCATTTCCGAACTGTCCAGGCCCACGGCCACGAACGCATCGCGGAACGGCAGTGCCTGGTCGAGGGTTTTTTCCGCCTCTTCTTCACTCAGGTGGCGCAGGAAACTCAGGATCAGGCCGCTGCTGATGCCCAGTTGCTGTTCACCGTCCTTGAGGGCAGCGGCGATGCCATTGAGCACCACTTCGAATGGGATACCGCGGTCGGTGTGGGTTTGCGGGTCGAAGAACGGTTCGGTGTGAATCACGTTCTGTGCCTTGCAGCGCAACAGGTAGGCCCAGGTCAGGTCGTAGAAATCCTGGGAGGTGCGCAACACGTCGGCGCCCTGGTAATACAGGTCGAGGAATTCCTGCAGATTGTTGAAGGCGTAGGCCTTGCGCAGGGTGTCCACGTCGCTCCACGGCAAGGCAATCTTGTTGCGTTCAGCCAGGGCGAACAGCAGCTCGGGCTCCAGCGAGCCTTCCAGATGCAGGTGCAGTTCAGCCTTGGGCAAGGCGTTCAGCCAGTCGTACATGTTCTTTTCTCATCAGCGAATCGATGGCAGGCATTCTACAGGGGCTGGCCGCAATGTCTGGTAAAACCTGACCGGCTGATCCACTACACCGCCTGGTGTTCCCGCCGGTAAGCATAGGTGTCAGCGAAGCGCGACAGCAGGAATTCGGCGCAGGTGGTGGTCGGATACTTCGGTGGATGGGCGTCATCCTGGCAACCGGGTAGGCATTGGATCAGCGTGTCGGGGTGCGGCTCGGCAAAGAACGGCATCGAATAACGGTCCACCCCCAGCGGGCTGATCACTCGATGGGGGGTGGACAGGTAACGGTCGTTGCTCCAGCGCGCCATCATATCGCCGAGGTTGACCACGAACGTGCCGTCGATGGGCGGTGCATCGATCCATTGGCCGTTGACGTTGCGCACTTGCAGGCCACCGGCGGCGTCCTGATAGAGCAGGGTGATGCAACCGTAATCGGTATGGGCGCCGGCACCTTGCTGCTCGGTAGAGCTGGCGGTGTGACGCGGCGGATAGTGAATCAGGCGCAGCACGCTCACTGGCTCGTTGAATCGCGTGTCGAAGAAGTCTCGCTCGATGCCCAGGGCCAGGGTCATGGCGCGCAGCAGGGTTTGGGCAAGTGCCTGCATGTCACGGTAATGCTGCTCCATCAGGGGTTCCCAGCCCGCCAGGTCCGGGTGGCGGTTCGGGCCGCGTAGCGGCTTATGCGCCAGTACGTCGGGATGATCGGCCGGCAAATGCAGGCCCATGTCGAAGGTTTCTTTCAGGTCGCTGGGTTTGGCCGGGTCCAGTTGTTCGGTGGCGACGGCGCCGTAGCCGCGATGATGGCGGGTCTGGGTGATGTCGATCTTGAGTTTTTCTTCTGCCGGCAGCCTGAAGAAGCGTTGGGCATGGCCCAGGACTTCGGTGATGCGCGCCGGGCTGATGGGGTGACCCTTGATGTAGAAAAAGCCCCATTGGCGGCAGGCCTGGTCGATCTGGTTGGCGACCGATTGCCAGGCGCTGGGGACATCGCCGTAGAGCGGGCTGATGTCGATGATGGGAAGGCTGTTCATGCGGCTTTCCTGAATTTGAAATAGGGCCCCATGTGGGAGCGGGCTTGCTCGCGAAGGCGGTGTGTCCGGCAACTTCTATCGTGAATGTGCTGCCGCTTTCGCGAGCAAGCCCGCTCCCACATGGGTGATGTGTTGGGGCTGGGATTATTTGGGAATCTCAGCCTTCATGCCTTCGACGTAATAATTCATCGACGCCAGTTCCGCATTGGTAGCGATCACGCCTGCCGGGATTTTCTCGACGCCGGCCTGGTCCTTGATCGGCCCGGTGAACGGATGGAAAGCGCCGCTCTCGATGTCGGCGATGATCTGCTCGGCTTCGCCTTTGACCGCCGCGGGCACCAGGTCGCTGATCGGCAGCTTTACCGTGCCTTCCTTCAGGCCGCCCCAGTAGTCCTGGGATTTCCAGCTGTGGTCGAGCACGCTTTGGGTCGCCTGGATGTAGTGCGGGCCCCAGTCGTTGACAATCGAGGTCAGCACCGCCTTGGGACCGAAGTGGGCCATGTCCGAAGCGTAGCCGACGGCGTAGACGCCGCGCCGCTCGGCGGCCTGGATCGGCGCCGGGCTGTCGGTGTGCTGGAACACCACGTCCACGCCCTGATCGATCAAGGCGTTGGCGGCATCGGCTTCCTTGCCTGGATCGAACCAGGAGTTGACCCACACCACTTTGATTTCGGTGCCGGGGTTGTACTTGTTCAGCGCCAGTTGGATAGCGTTGATATCGCGGATCACTTCTGGAATCGGAAAGGAGGCGACGTAGCCGATTTTTTTGCTTTTGGTCATCTTTGCCGCGATGAAGCCACCGACGTAGCGACCCTCATAGGTGCGTGCCAGATAAGTGCCCAGGTTCTTGTCCTGCTTGTAGCCGGTGGCGTGTTCGAAGGTCACCTTGGGGAATTGCTTGGCGACCTTCAGTGTCGGGTTCATGTAGCCGAAAGACGTGGTGAAGATCAGGTCGTATTTGTCCTTGGCCATGTTGCGGATCACCCGCTCGGCGTCAGCGCCTTCGGGCACGTTCTCCACGTAGTTGGTGGTGATCCGGTCGCCGAGTTTCGCCACCAGTTCCTTGCGTCCCTGTTCATGCTGGTAGGTCCAACCGTGGTCACCGATGGGGCCGATATATACGAAACCGACCTTCAGCGGGTCGGCGGCGCTGGCATTCAGGCCGGCACTCAGACCGACAGTTGCAGCGACGGCGCAAAGCAACATCTTCAAGGGACGCTTGTGCATGAACTCGAACTCCATTTTGTTGTGAGGTTGGCTGAACAGCGTTAATGCAAAATGCTGACCAACAAGACAACAAATATTCGACAGCTTGATGCAGTCATCGCGGGCAAGCCTTGCTCCCACAAGCGCAAGGCCAAACCATGTTGCATCAGGCTTGCTCTAACAATTGCGCTGCAATACCTGTGGGAGCAAGGCTTGCCCGCGATGAGGCCCCTGAGAACAATAAAGGTGCACCGGCTTCTCACGCGCCACCCCCTGGTGCGCCACACCGAACGAAACGTTCGCGTCCCCCCATAGTCAGTAGCTCAAGACCCCGCTCACGTTGATAGGCCCGCGATGCTGACTTTGATCAAGCAAGAAAAACTGTTGCTGCTGGCCTTGCTCGCCGCCTGTGTCGCCTACCCGCTGGAACACTGGCTGCTGGGCAGTGGCCAGGTCGTGGCGTTGCTCGGCGGTTTGGTCCTGATCAGCTTTATCGTCGCGGCGTCCATGCGTGTGGCCCATCACGCCGAGTTGCTGGCAGAGAAGGTCGGCGATCCCTACGGCACGATGATCCTGACCCTGTCCGCGGTGCTGGTTGAGGTGGTGATCCTGGCGATCATGATGAGCAACGAAGCCTCGCCGACGCTGGTGCGCGACACCATTTATTCAGCGGTGATGCTCGACATCAATGGCATTCTTGGCCTTGCCGCGCTGATGGGTGGAATCAAGCATGGCGAGCAGGCTTACAACGATGATTCGGCGCGCACCTACAGCGTGATGATTCTCACCGCCATGGGCGTGTCGATGGTGGTGCCGGAGTTCATTCCCCAGGAGAGCTGGAAGCTCTATTCGGCATTCACCATCGGCGCGATGATCGTGCTGTACACCCTGTTCCTGCGCATGCAGGTAGGGCCGCACAGTTACTTTTTCAGCTACAGCTACCCGGAAAAACGCCGCCGCAAAGAGCCGGTGGAAAACCAGCCGAAACCCATCAGCCTGACGCTCTCCATCGCGGCGCTGGTGTTTGGCGTCGTGGTGATCGGCGCGTTGGCCGAAGTCATGTCCAAAGCCATCGACCTGGGGCTGGAAGGTTCCGGGGCGCCGCCAGTGATGACGGCGATTCTGGTGGCCGCCATTTCCGCGGCACCGGAAATCCTCACCGCTCTGCGCGCAGCGTTGGCCAACCGCATGCAGTCGGTGGTGAATATCGCCTTGGGGGCTTCGCTGTCCACCGTGATCCTCACGGTGCCGGTGATGGAGGCGATGGCGCTCTACACCGGCCAGCCGTTCCAGATGGCAATGACTCCGGTGCAGACGGTGATGATCTTCATCACCTTGATCGTCTGCGCCATCAACCTCAACGATGGGGAAACCAATGCCATTGAAGGCATGACCCATTTTGTGTTGTTCGCGACGTTTATCATGTTGTCGTTGCTCGGGCTTTAGGTCGGCGCAAAAGCAATGTGGGAGCGGGCTTTCTCGCGAAGGCGGTGTGTCTGGCCACCACTACATTGAATGTGCCACCGCTTTCGCGAGCAAACCCGCTCCCACAGGATATTTCAAGGTGGCTCAGGCGCCGGCGATCAACTCCCGCGCCGCCTGGCTGTGATCAGCAATCAACCCCTTCAAGTCCAACCCCTCGATCTGCCCGTCGATGACCCGCCACTGCCCACCGACCATCACCCGGTCTGCCCGGTCCGCGCCGCACAGCAGCAGGGCCGAGACTGGATCGTGACTGCCGGAGAAGCGCAGTTCGTCGAGCTTGAACAGCGCCAGGTCAGCCTGCTTGCCCACGGCCAGCTCACCGATGTCGCTGCGCCCCAGCAACTGCGCCGAACCGCGGGTCGCCCAGCCCAACACGCGTTGCGGGGTGATCGCCTGCGCGCCATAACGCAGGCGCTGGATGTACAACGCCTGGCGGGTTTCCAGGATCATGTTCGACGCATCGTTGGACGCCGAGCCGTCTACGCCCAGGCCCACCGGAGCGCCGGCGGCGTTGAGTTCCAGGGTCGGGCAGATGCCCGAGGCCAGGCGCATGTTGGAGCTCGGGCAATGACAGATGCCGGTGCCAGCGGCGCCGAGACGAGCGATTTCATCCGGGTTGAAATGAATGCCGTGGGCCAGCCAGGTGCGTGGGCCGAGCCAGCCGACGCTGTCCAGGTAATCCACGGTGCGCAGGCCGAAGCGTTGCAGGCAGAAGTCCTCTTCGTCGAGGGTTTCGGCCAGGTGAGTGTGCAGGCGTACGTCGAGTTTCTCCGCCAGCTCGGCGCTGGCGCGCATGATTTCGGGCGTGACCGAAAACGGTGAACAAGGCGCCAGGGCAATCTGGATTTGCGCACCGTCGCCGCGCTCATGATATTGGCTGATCAACCGCTGGCTGTCCTCGAGGATCACTTGACCTTGCTGCACAGTCTGTTGCGGCGGCAAGCCTCCGTCGGCCTCGCCCAGGCTCATGGAGCCGCGGGTCAGCATCGCGCGCATGCCCAGCTCACGGACACTTTGCACCTGCACATCGATGGCATTTTCCAGGCCCTCGGGAAACAGATAGTGGTGATCGGCCGCAGTGGTGCAGCCTGAAAGCAACAATTCGGCCAGCGCCACTTTGCTCGCCAGGGCGAGCTTTTCCGGCGTCAACCGCGCCCATACCGGGTAGAGGGTTTTCAGCCACGGGAACAGGGGCTGGTTCACCACCGGCGCCCAGGCGCGAGTCAGGGTCTGGTAGAAATGATGATGGGTGTTGATCAGCCCCGGCAGGATCACATGTTCGCGGGCGTCGAAGACTGTGTCACAGGCCTGGGTGGGGTGTTGGCCGGCGCTCAGCAACTCGACGATCACGCCGTTTTGCAGGACGAGACCACCCCGGGCATCGAGGTCGTTGGCCGTGAAGATGGCGAGGGGATTTTTTAACCAGGTACGGGTCGCAGGCATGGTGGCCGGCTCCTCTGAAAGTGGGTTCAGGTTAGCCAGCTCAGTGATGCCCTGTCTGCTGATCCAGGGTCGCCCGTTGGGTAGGGCGAGGTGCTGAGTTTACTCAGGTTGCCTGGCACATTTCCAGAGTTCGCTGAGGCTCAAATGTGGGAGCGAGCCTGCTCGCGATAGCGGTGTGTCAGTCGACATCATGGTGAATGTTAGACCGCAATCGCGAGCAGGCTCGCTCCCACAGGGGGAAGGCTTGGGTTACCAGGGAATCGTCTCGCCCTTGTAGTTGACGAAATGATGCCCACCCTTGCCGGCAAAGGCATTGACCTGATCAATCAGACCTCGGGTGCTGGTCTGGACATCGATGTCCGCCCCTTCGCCACCCATGTCCGTCTTCACCCAGCCCGGGTGCAGCGACAGAACCGTCAATGTCTGCTCGCCCAGTTGGCTGACGAAGCTGTTGGTCATGGAGTTGAGCGCCGCCTTGCTGGCCTTGTACAGCGCCAGTTCCGGGGCGTCAGGCATGGTCACGCTGCCCAGCACCGAGCTCATGAACGCCAGTACGCCACTGCCGTTACGGATCTGGCCGACGAAACGCTGAGCCAGGTTGATCGGCGCCACGGCGTTGGTGAAGAACAACTGGCCGACCTCGGCCAGCGTCGCGCCGCCGGGGCTCTGGTTGTCCGGGCCTTTGACACCGGCATTGACGAACAACAGGTCGAAGGTTTCGCCCTTGAGCTGCTGGCTCAGGGCGATGACGGCCTGCTGGTCGTCCATGTCGAGTTTTTCGATCCGCACCGGCCCAAGCGCCTTCAACGCCTCGGCGTTCTGCGGGTTGCGCACGGTGGCGGTCACATTCCAGCCATCGCTCAGCAGCGTCTTCACCAGACCGAGGCCCAGGCCCCGGGAGGCGCCAATGATCAATGCGGTTTTTGCCGAATTCATGAGGAGCATCCTTGATGAAAAAAGGTCACGGATTTAATGGACAACGTTGCCCGAGCCGTAGTTTCAGCTCATGACGCAGCGCGTCGAGTTCGGTCATGCGGGTTTCGATCAGGTTCAGTTTGTCTTGCAGCAATTGCGTCACGGCGCGGTCCGGGTCCGGTGTGTGCCACAGGGCGGCGACGCTGTTACCGATCTCGCCGAGGGTAAAGCCCAGGCGCTGAGCGGTCTTGATGTAGAGCACCAGTTGCACCACGTCGGCGGGGTAGTCGCGATAGCCATTGGCACTGCGCGTTGCCGCGATCAGGCCCCGCTGTTCATAGAAACGCAGGGTGTCTCGACTGACGGCGCAGGCTTGGGCTAATTCACCGATACGCATGGACGACTCCGGAGGGGCTTGACCCTGGAGCATACCCCAGGCTTTAGGCTTTTCGCTCCCCCAATTATCTGGAGCAAAGTGTATGTGGACTTCGATGCAATATCGCCAGGTGGTGCGCGGCAGCGCCTGGTACGACCTTATCGTGTCGGCCGTGCTGGCCACGCCGTGGAGCTTTGCGGCGTTGCATGGTGTGTTGATGAGCCTGACTCAGCTATTTGACCTGCCTGGAGAACTGCCGCCGTTTGCACCGGCGCATGTGCTGATGGCGAATCTGCTGGGCTCGATTGTTTGCGTGTGGTCGGTGCTGCGGATTCGGGATCCGCAGCCGCTGTATGGGCGTTATGACGCGGCGGGGCGGTTTTTGTTTGCAGCCTGGATGCTGTATGCATTGCTTCATGGGGCCAGTGCGGTGTTGTGGGTTTTCCTGTTTCTGGAGGTGGTGTGGGGTGTCATGCAGGCACTGCCCATCCGTGGCGAGGGAGCTTGCTCCCGCTGGAGGGCGCAGCACTCCTCATAGGAAAGCGCCTGCTGCGCAGTCGAGCGGGAGCAAGCTCCCTCGCCACAGGTGCCCTCAATGCCCCGCCTGCCAAGGCTGCCCCAGTGACACCGGCGCATACAACCGGGTGCGCACGGCATCCCGGGACAGCAACACCAGCACCACGATGGTCGCGGCATACGGCAGCATCGCCAGCAAGCTCGACGGAATCGCCAGCCCCAAGCCCTGGGCCACCAGATGCAGGATGCTGGCGAGGCCAAACAGATAGGCACCCAGCAGCAGGCGCCAGACTCGCCAACTGGCAAACACCACCAGCGCCAGGGCGATCCAGCCGCGCCCGGCGCTCATGTTCTCGGCCCACATCGGCGTGTAGGCCAGTGATAGATAGGCACCCGCCAGCCCGGCCATGGCGCCGCCGAACAGCACCGCCAGGGTCCGCACCCGTAACACCGGCAGGCCCATGGCACTGGCGGCATCGGGGTTTTCCCCCACCGCCTGGATGATCAGCCCGACGCGACTTTTCACAATCACCCAAGCCACCAGGGCGAACAGTGCAAAAGACAGGTACACCAGCAGATCCTGGGCAAACAGCATCCGCCCGATCAACGGGATGTCACTCAAGTAGGGAATCGCCAGCGGCTCGAACCCCGCCAGCGGCTTGCCGACCCAGGCTGCTCCGACAAAACTCGACAGCCCCACGCCGAAAATCGTCAGCGCCAACCCGGTGGCTACCTGATTGGCGTTGAACGCCAGCGCTACCAACGCGAACAGCGCCGACAACAGCATCCCGGCGGCCATTGCCAGCAGCACGCCCAGCCACAGGTTGCCGCTGTTGAACGCGACGATAAAGCCGATCACCGCGCCGAACAGCATCATGCCTTCCTGGCCCAGGTTCAAAACACCACTTTTCTCGCAGATCAGCTCACCCAGGGCCACCAGCAGCAACGGTGTGCCGCAACGGATCATGGCGTAGAAAATATTGCTCAACAGGTCGATATCCATCACAGCGCTCCTGCCTGTACGGCGGTGGTCCGGGTGCGCCGGGCCCAGCGCAGGTTAAGGCGCGGCCGATACAGGATCAGTACGTCGCAGGCCAACAGGAAAAACAGCATCATGCCCTGGAACAACTGGGTGATCGCCTGGGGAAGGTTCAGCGACATCTGCGCGCTTTCGCCGCCGATGTACAACAGGGCCATCAACAGACTGGCGAACAGAATGCCGATGGGATTGAGACGGCCCAGGAACGCCACGGTAATTGCTGCGTAGCCGTAGCCCGGCGACACCTGGGGCACCAGTTGGCCGATTGGCCCGGTCACTTCGCAGACGCCAGCGAGCCCGGCCAGTGCGCCGCTGATCAACAGCGCCAGCCACACCAGCGGCTTCTGGCGAAAACCGGCGAAACCGGCGGCCCTAGCGTCCAGGCCCAACACTTTGATTTGAAACCCGACAAAACTTTTCTGCAGCAACACCCAGACCGCCACCAGTGCCAGCAGGGCGAAATACAACCCGGCATGAAGCCGTCCGTCTTCCACCAGCAACGGCAGGCGACTGGCATCGCCGAACATCGCCGACTCGGGAAAATTAAACCCGGCGGGGTCTTTCAGTGGCCCGTGGACGCAGAACAGCAGCAGGTTCAGCGCGATGTAATTGAGCATGATGCTGGTCAGGATTTCATTGGCATTGAAGCGCGTGCGTAGCCACGCCGTGAGCCCGGCCCAGGCGGCACCGGCGAGGGTGCCGGTCAGCAGAATCAGCACCAATGCCCAACGGCTTTGCATGTCGATGATGTTCACCGCGACAGCGCTGCCGGCCAAGGCGCCCAAGAGCAATTGTCCCTCGGCGCCAATGTTCCAGATTCGTGCCTGATAGGCCACCGCCAGGCCAAGGGCACAGAGCAGGATCGGCAAGGCTTTGACCAGCCATTCGGACACGCCATACAGATCGCTGATCGGTGCGATCAACAAGGTATACAAGGTTTGCAATGGATCGTGTCCCAAGGCGGTGAACAGCAGTGAGCCACAGCCCAGGGTCAAGACGGCAGCCAGCAGCGGCGAGCACCAAAGCATCAGGCGCGATTGTTGGCCGCGGGGTTCAAGAGACAGCAGCATAAAAAACTCCGTTAGACCGTCGCGGGGTCGAGGGATTGGGGGGCGTCGAACTGGCCGGCCATCCAGCCGCCGACGTCGCTTAGCCGGGTTTGGACCGTGGGTCTCAAGGCGGACAAGCGCCCGCCACATAAAGCGCCGAGACGGTCACTAATCTGGAACAGTTCGTCGAGGTCTTCAGAGATCACCAGGATGGCGGCACCCGCATCGCGCAAGGCAATCAGGGCTCTGTGGATGGTCGCCGCCGCGCCGACGTCTACGCCCCAGGTCGGATGCGCCGCCACCAGCAGCCTGGGCTGTTGGAGGATTTCCCGCCCGAGGATGAATTTCTGCAGGTTGCCCCCCGAGAGGCTGCGCGCCGGGGTTCGGGTGTCGGGCGTCTTCACCCCAAAACGACGGATAATCGCCTCGGCCAGATGCTCAACCTTGCGCCGTTGAATCAGGCCGCAACTGATCAATCCTTGCTGGAAGGCGCTGAGCAGGGTGTTATCCGCCAGGCTCATTTGAGGCACGGCGCCGTGGCCCAGGCGTTCGGCGGGAACAAATGCCAGCCCGAGGCGGCGACGGGCGTCGGGACGCAGATGCGCCACGGGTTGGCCGTCGAACCGTATCGTCTCGCCTTTATGACGGGGCAGTTGTGTTTCACCGCTGAGCAATGCCAGCCACTCGTCCTGCCCATTCCCCGCGACTCCGGCGATACCGACGATTTCGCCGCTGCGTACCTCAAGGTCTATATCCCGTAGCGAGCAGCCGAACGGGTCCGGGTTTGGCCATGACAGTTTGTGAATTTCAAGGAACGCTTTGTCTGCGCTGACCTTGGGATAGTCCGCGATCAGCCCGGCCGCTTCGCCGACCATCAACTGCGCCAGTTCCCGGTCCGAGCACTGCGCCGGTGTGCAATGCCCTGACACCCGGCCGCCGCGCAGCACCGTCGCGCTGTGGCACAACGCGCGGACCTCGCCCAACTTGTGGCTGATGAACAAAATGCTGCAGCCCTCGCTCGCCAGGCGCCGCAGGGTCACGAACAGCTCTTCGGCTTCCTGGGGTGTCAGCACCGAGGTGGGTTCATCGAGAATCAGCAGACGGATGTCCTGCATCAAGCAGCGAATGATCTCCACCCGTTGGCGCTCGCCAATCGACAGGCTGTGGACCAGCCGCTGTGGCTCCAGGGCCATGCCGTAGCGCCGGGAAACTTCGCGGATTCGCGGTTCAAGTTGCGCCGGTGTGCCGGCTGCCGCGCCCATGGCCAGGGCGATGTTCTGCGCCACGGTGAGGGTTTCAAACAGCGAGAAATGCTGGAACACCATACCGATGCCCAGGCTGCGGGCCTGGGCCGGGTTGCGCAGGTCGACCCGTTGGCCTTGCCAGATCACCTCGCCCGAATCGGCTTGGGTAACGCCGTAGATAATCTTCATCAGGGTGCTTTTGCCCGCGCCGTTTTCGCCGAGCAGCGCGTGGATCTCACCGGGTTGGATACTCAGGTCGATGGCGTCATTGGCCAGGCAACCAGGGTAGCGTTTGCTGATATTGCGCAATTGCAGGCGCGCGATGGAGTCGGGCTCGGACATGGACAGGCTCGGATCAATGAAAATGAATACCTGTGGATAAAGCAATTTCCTGGCCAGTAGGTCAGGAAATGTCAGCGAGCCGCGGGTTTTGCCTGTTGGCTTGGTACGCACGCCGGGACTACCGTTGTCGATAGGCACCGCAATGGGGCGAGGGGGGGGGGCGGGGGCTGTTTGTGCCCTGAAACGGGTGGTTAAAAAATGATCAGTTGGCTGCGAGCCATGCCTTTCATGGGACGGCGTCAGCCATGAACGGGTTATCCACAGGATGTTCCACAGTTATTGTGCGCAAGCCTGAAGGTCAGGCATAACCAGCGCCCGGCTTTCTCCTAAAGGTGATAAAACGCCGCAAGCATTTGTTTTTCTGACGAATTCGTACAAAAAACAGTCCTTTGATCAAAAAACAAACAGCGGTCGCAAAGCCGCATGACAGAAGGGTTACAGCGGGATGTGCTCAGGTTATCCACAGTCGGGTGCACAGTGGATGTGGGCAAGTCGCACGATGGGCGTTGCCCCGAAAAGTCGCAGTACCCTTCGCTTTCAACGTGCCAGCAGAATCCGTCCACGGCTCAGGTCGGCCAATTGCTTCTGCAATGTTTCGATCTGCCCTTGCCCCACGGCCACCTGCAAGTCCACACCATTGGCTGTAAAGCTTTCTGTGTTCACCAGCCCGCCGCACTCGGCGACCCGCAGCTTCACCAGGGCCAGTTCCGCGAAACCGCAGGTGCAGCGCAGCGCCACACGGCTGATCAACTCAACCTTCTCGGCGTTTTGCAGGCATTTGTTCGCGCCCCCGCCATAGGCCCGGGCCAATCCTCCGGTACCTAACTGAATTCCGCCGTACCAACGGATCACCAGCACCACGACCTGATCGCATGCCTGGGCTTCGATGGCCGCCAGGATCGGCCGCCCGGCGGTGCCACCCGGTTCGCCGTCGTCGTTGCTGCGGTATTGGTCGCCGAGTTTCCAGGCCCAGCAGTTGTGCGTGGCGTTCAGATCGCTGTGCTGCTCTATAAAGGCCATGGCGTCGGCGGGACTGGTGATGGGGGCGGCGAGGGTAATGAAGCGGCTTTTGCGAATCTCTTCGCGGTATTCGCAAAAGCCGGTGAGGGTAAAAGGCATGAGAATCTTAAAAGGTTGGTTTCAGGCCGCAGCCCTTGAGAATGATGCGGATCAGGTTGTCGCCGGCATCGATCATGTCCTGCTTGGTCAACTTGCTGCGACCGGTCACGCGGCAGATCTGGGTGGCGAAGTCCGCGTAATGCTGAGTACTTCCCCACAACAGAAAGATCAGGTGCACGGGGTCAATCGGGTCCATCTTGCCGGCATCGATCCAGGCCTGGAACACCGCCGCGCGGCCGTTGAACCAGGTGCGATAATCCTGGTTGAAATATTCAGTGAGGCATTCGCCGCCGCTGATCACTTCCATGGCGAAAAGCCGGGACGCTTGGGGGTGGCGGCGGGAAAACTCCATTTTGGCGCGGATGTAGCGGGTCAGGGCTTCGCCCGGATCATCCTCGGCGGTGAGGGTATTAAAGGTGCTGTCCCACAACTCGATGATGTTGCTCAGCACCGCCACATACAACCCAAGCTTGTTGGTGAAGTAATAATGCAGGTTCGCCTTGGGCAGCCCGGCTTTCAAGGCAATGGCATTCATGCTGGTGCCTTTGAACCCGTGGCGGGCGAACTCATCTTCGGCGGCCTTGAGGATGGTCTCTTCGTTCTTTTGACGAATGCGGCTGGTGGGCTTGCCACCGTGGGCAGGGACTTCAAAGGTCATGGGCGTTTCCGGGCTGGGTCTGTGGGGCAAGCAAATGCGTTGATAGCGCACCGGCAGCGATCCGACAAGTGCCTCTGCTATATAAAGCCTGACTAAACACCTGTGGGCGCGGGCTTGCTCGCGAAAGCGGACAGTCATTCAACATTGATGCTGACAGAGACATCGCCTTCGCGAGCAAGCCCGCTCCCACAAAGAGATCAGGCGTTAGCGGGTGGCCGCCAGGCTCTGGAGAAAACTCTCCAGCACCAGATGAGGTCGACGCCCCTTGCGCGTAACTGACGCCAGGCTCAAATCATAGAAACGGGCCGTGGGCTTCAGGGCGCGCAGCCGTCCCTGCTGGACCCACAGGCTGGCGTAATGATCCGGCAGGTAACCGATGTAGCGCCCGGTCAGAATCAGGAACGCCATGCCTTCGCGGTCCGATGCACTGGCGGTGCAATTGAGTGCCTGGTAGTGGGCCTGGATCTCGGCGGGTAAGCGGAAAGTCGGTGCGATGGCATCCTGGCTGTTGAGGCGAGCGTCGTCCAGTTGTTGGTCATCCACATAAAACAACGGATGCCCGACCGCGCAATACAACAGCGAGCGTTCGCTGTAGAGCGGTTGATATTCCAGCCCGGAAAGAGCACTGGCCTGGGGCACGACTCCGACATGCAGCCGACCGTCGAGTACGCCTTGTTCGACCTCGTTGGGAGCGATCATGCGAATCTGTATCTGCACGTCAGGTCCGCGTTCCTTTAATTGGGCCAGGGCATGGGTGATGCGCATATGGGGCAGGGTGACGAGATTGTCGGTCAGACCGATGATCAATTCACCGCGCAAGTGCTGATGCAGGCCGTTGACTTCGGTGCGAAAACTTTCCAGGGCACTTAACAGTTGCAGCGCCGACTGATACACCTCGCGGCCTTCCTCCGTCAGGGAAAAGCCCGCCCGCCCGCGCTGACACAGCCGTAGGCCAAGGCGCTGTTCAAGGTCGCTCATCTGTTGGCTGATGGCGGAGCGGCCGATTCCAAGCACCGTCTCTGCTGCGGAGAATCCACCGCACTCCACCACGCTGCGAAAGATGCGCAACAGACGAATATCAAAGTCGCTGACCTGGGCCAGCGGATCGGGACGACGCGCGCTCATAGTTTAGTGATCCGCTGACTGAAGGTTAGAAAAGTTGGATTTCATCGACTTTATCGCCGTGGCAAGTTAGCTGCAAGAACGCCTTTCGATCCTTGTCGCTTCTCTCCTGCGAGGTTTTGTCGATGAACATGCCCGAACATGCTGCCGGTTCCCTGGCCAGCCAGCTCAAGCTGGACGCCCACTGGATGCCTTACACCGCCAACCGCAACTTCCAGCGCGATCCTCGTCTGATCGTCGCCGCTGAAGGCAGTTGGCTGGTGGATGACAAAGGGCGCAAGGTGTACGACTCGTTGTCGGGCCTGTGGACGTGCGGCGCCGGGCACACCCGTAAGGAAATCCAGGAAGCGGTCGCCAAACAGTTGGGCACCCTCGACTACTCGCCAGGCTTCCAGTACGGCCATCCGCTGTCGTTCCTGTTGGCGGAAAAAATCACCAGCCTCACACCGGGCAACCTCAACCATGTGTTCTTCACCGACTCCGGCTCCGAGTGCGCCGATACGGCGGTGAAGATGGTCCGCGCCTACTGGCGTCTCAAGGGCCAGGCGACCAAGACCAAGATGATCGGCCGTGCGCGTGGCTACCATGGCGTCAACATCGCCGGTACCAGCCTTGGCGGCGTCAGCGGTAACCGCAAGTTGTTCGGCCAGGCGATGATGGACGTCGATCACTTGCCCCACACTTTGCTGGCGAGCAATGCCTATTCCCGTGGCATGCCGAAAGAGGGCGGCATCGCCTTGGCCGATGAGCTGTTGAAGCTGATCGAACTGCACGATGCGTCCAATATCGCCGCGGTGTTTGTCGAGCCGATGGCCGGTTCCGCCGGTGTGCTGGTGCCGCCTGAGGGTTATCTCAAGCGCCTGCGGGAAATCTGCGACCAGCACAGCATTCTGTTGGTGTTCGACGAGGTCATCACCGGCTTCGGTCGTACCGGTTCGATGTTCGGTGCCGATAGTTTCGGCGTGACCCCGGATCTTATGTGCATTGCCAAACAGGTCACCAATGGCGCGATCCCCATGGGCGCGGTGATCGCCAGTTCCGAGATATACCAGACGTTCATGAACCAGCCGACGCCGGAGTACGCGGTGGAATTTCCCCATGGCTACACCTATTCGGCGCACCCGGTGGCGTGCGCGGCGGGCCTGGCGGCGCTGGATCTGCTGCAAAAGGAAAACCTGGTGCAGAGCGTCGCCGAGGTCGCACCGCATTTCGAGAATGCCTTGCATGGCCTGAAGGGCGCGAAGAACATCATCGACATCCGCAACTATGGCCTGGCTGGGGCAATCCAGATTGCGCCCCGCGATGGCGACGCGATCGTACGCCCGTTCGAGGCGGGCATGGCGTTGTGGAAAGCCGGGTTCTATGTGCGTTTCGGCGGCGACACTCTGCAGTTCGGGCCGACGTTCAACAGCAAGGCGCAGGATCTGGATCGCCTGTTTGATGCCGTCGGTGAAGTGCTGAACAAGCTCGACTGACGCGTCCTTCTACATAGCTTTCAATACGGGCGTCCGGCAGCGGGCGCCTGTGGATAACATTCTGGAGTCCCCATGAGCCTCATTGCGCATTTGATCAATGGCGAACTGTTGAGCGACAGCGCTCGTACCGCCGACGTGTTCAACCCTTCCACCGGCCAGGCGATTCATAAGGTGCCACTGGCTGATCGCGCGACGATCCAGCAGGCTATCGACGCCGCCAAGGCGGCTTTCCCTGCCTGGCGCAACACACCGGCGGCCAAACGAGCGCAGGTCATGTTTCGGTTCAAGCAGTTGCTGGAGCAGAACGAGTCGCGTATCGCCCAGTTGATCAGCGAAGAACACGGCAAGACGCTGGAAGACGCGGCTGGAGAGCTTAAGCGCGGCATCGAGAACGTCGAATTCGCCTGTGCGGCACCGGAGATTCTGAAGGGCGAATACAGCCGCAACGTAGGACCGAACATCGATGCGTGGTCAGACTTCCAGCCCTTGGGCGTGGTGGCGGGCATCACGCCATTCAACTTCCCGGCGATGGTGCCGCTGTGGATGTACCCGCTGGCAATCGTTTGTGGCAATTGCTTCATCCTCAAGCCGTCCGAGCGTGACCCGAGTTCGACGTTGCTGATCGCTCAATTGCTTCTGGAAGCCGGTTTGCCCAAAGGCGTGTTGAGCGTGGTGCATGGCGACAAAGTCGCCGTGGATGCGCTGATCGAAGCGCCGGAGGTGAAGGCGCTGAGTTTTGTCGGTTCGACGCCGATTGCCGAATACATCTATGCCGAGGGCACCCGGCGCGGCAAACGCGTCCAGGCACTGGGTGGTGCTAAGAACCACGCGGTCTTGATGCCGGATGCAGATCTGGATAACGCCGTCAGTGCGCTGATGGGGGCGGCCTACGGTTCGTGTGGCGAACGCTGCATGGCAATCTCGGTGGCGGTGTGTGTCGGCGATCAGGTGGCGGATGCGCTGGTGGCCAAGCTGGTGCCGCAGATCCAGTCGCTGAAAATCGGCGCGGGTACATCGTGCGGACTGGACATGGGGCCGTTGGTGACCGGTCAGCATCGCGATAAGGTCAGCGGCTATATAGAAGATGGCGTATCGGCGGGTGCGTCGTTGGTTGTCGATGGTCGCGGTTTGAGCGTGGCCGGGCATGAGGAGGGGTTCTTCCTGGGCGGCTGCCTGTTTGATCGCGTGACGCCTGAGATGCGCATCTATAAAGAAGAGATTTTCGGGCCGGTGCTGTGCATCGTCCGGGTCAACAGCCTGGAAGAGGCGATGCAACTGATCAACGATCATGAGTATGGCAACGGCACATGCATCTTTACCCGTGACGGTGAGGCGGCGCGGTTGTTCTGCGATGAAATCGAAGTCGGCATGGTGGGCGTAAACGTACCGCTGCCCGTGCCTGTGGCCTATCACAGCTTTGGTGGTTGGAAGCGTTCGCTGTTCGGCGACCTGCATGCCTATGGTCCGGACGGGGTGCGCTTCTATACCCGCCGCAAGGCCATTACCCAGCGCTGGCCACAGCGTGCCAGCCACGAGGCGTCGCAGTTTGCTTTCCCGAGTTTGTAAGCGATAGATGAAGAGGCCGGTGTCTTTGGACGCCGGCCTCTGTTTTTGTGGGGGCTTTTGACTGTTGTGACAGAAATATGAAAATAGGTGTTGACGGCAAATTCTGGAAGTCTATAATTCGCCCCACTTCCGGCGCAGTCGAAACGGAAAACTCCTTGAGTTTCAA
>NZ_JBCNTJ010000021.1:0-117988 GCF_039581215.1 Pseudomonas halotolerans | reverse complement strand
GACGAATACCGCAATGGCTATCAATAAAGATTTATAGCGACTCATACGCTGCGTTCCCTCGAAAATCATGAAAGACCGTCCCACAATGGAGTTTGTGCACCACCCTAATGCACTACGATCCGCAATTGCTCATGCGCTACAAGCCCGAACCCATCGGCCCGTCTCGAAAAAATCAACCAACATAAAAGCAAAAGCCCCGGAATACGGGGCTTTTCGCATCATCAGCAGATTTTTTGTGACAAGCCTTTTAAAACTGGCACGCCCCCTGCAATAACTCAATCACTACCCAGTTTCGGGGACCTTGGTACAGGCAGGCCGGGGATTCCCCATTTTATATCGGGCTCATCGAGCCCACTGTTTTGGGGGCCTTGATACAGGCAGGTCAAGGTTTCCCTTCTTTACACCGGGGCTGTGCGTTTAGCGCAAGCCCCTCCCGTTTGGGGACCTTGGTACAGGCAGGCCGGGGATTCCCTCTTTTATTGCTCCTGGAGACGGATCTCCAGCCGCCAGCGGTCATCGACCTCACTGCCGGCCCACTCCCCCCGCAACGGACGCGCCGCCACCAGCGTCAGCAACAACCCCTTGTCACTCAAACGCACCCGCCAGTTCACATTCTTGCCGTTGAGCTTGAGCTGGCCCTTCTGCGGGCGGCCTTGTGCCTGGAATAACAGCGCCACCGAGCCTTCGATGATCTCGCCGTGCAACTGGGGCTCGTTGTTGAACCAGGCCACCAGCGCCCCATCGATCACTTCGACCTGCTGCAGCACGCTCGGGTCGGGCGTGGTCAGGCGACCGATCATCAGGCCGACCATCAGACCGAAGATCGCCAAAGACCCCATCACCCGAGGTAATAGCTTCGAACGCTGATCGGTTTGCGGCGTAGAATGCCGCTCATCTTTGTCTGCGGAGCCGTGCATGTTTCACGTCATCCTTTTTCAACCGGAAATTCCACCGAACACCGGCAACGTCATCAGGCTCTGCGCCAACAGCGGCTGTCACCTGCATTTGATCGAACCACTGGGTTTCGAGATGGACGACAAGCGCCTGCGCCGTGCCGGTCTCGATTACCACGAGTATGCCACCCTGCAGCGCCACGCCGACCTCGCCAGCTGTCTGGAAAGCCTGGGGCATCCGCGACTCTTCGCGTTCACCACCAAGGGCTCGCGGCCGTTTCATGACGCCCGTTTCGTCGCCGGCGACGCGTTCCTGTTCGGCCCGGAAAGCCGTGGCCTGCCGGCGGAGGTACTGGATGCCCTGCCCGCCGACCAGCGCCTGCGCCTGCCGATGCGCGAAGGCTGTCGCAGCCTGAACCTGTCCAACACCGTGGCCGTGGCCGTTTACGAGGCTTGGCGGCAGAACGGTTTCCGATAACACCCCATAACAAATGTGGGAGCGGGCTTGCTCGCGAATAGGGCGTGTCAGTTGACATCAATGTCGCCTGACACACCGCTTTCGCGGGCAAGCCCGCTCCCACAGGGTTTGCGTCGACTTATTGAACGGTAGCCTCGCCCGCTTCCTGCATGCGCTGCAGTTCTTGCGCGTACAGGGCATCGAAGTTCACCGGAGCCAGCATCAGGGCCGGGAACGAACCGCGGGTCACAAGGCTGTCGAGGGTTTCGCGGGCGTACGGGAACAGGATGTTGGGGCAGAAGGCGCCCAGGGTGTGGCTCATCGAAGCGGCATCCAGGTTCTTGATCAGGAAGATCCCGGCTTGCTGCACTTCGGCGATGAACGCCACTTCGTCACCGTTCTTCACGGTCACCGACAGGGTCAGCACCACTTCGTGGAAGTCATCTTCCAGGGCTTTCTGACGGGTGTTCAGGTCCAGGCCTACGCTCGGCTCCCATTGCTGGCGAAAGATCGCCGGGCTTTTCGGGGCTTCGAAGGACAGGTCACGTACGTAAATGCGCTGCAAGGAGAATTGCGGTGCGGCTTCTTCTTCGCTGGCAGCTGTGTTCTGTTGGTCAGTCATCGCAGATCCTTCTCACTTTCAGGTTCTTAGTAGGGAATTCAGGCCTTGAGCATCGCATCGAGCTTGCCGGCGCGATCCAGGGCAAACAGATCATCGCAACCGCCCACGTGGGTGCTGCCGATCCAGATCTGCGGCACGGAGGTCCGTCCGGCCTTTTGAGTCATTTCGGCGCGCAGTTGCGGCTTGCCGTCGACCTTGATCTCTTCGAAAGCCACACCTTTGTTCTTGAGCAGGAACTTGGCTCGGGAGCAATAGGGGCAGTAATCGCTGGAATAGACAACAACGTGGGTCATCTCACTTCACCAGGGGCAGATTGTCGGCTTTCCAGCTTGCCACGCCACCGGACAGCTTGGCAGCGGTAAAGCCGGACTTCATCAGCTCGCGGGCATGCGTGCCTGCGTGTTGACCCTGGGCATCCACCAGGATCAGCGTCTTGGCCTTGTGCTTTTCCAGTTCACCGATACGGGCGATCAGTTTGTCCTGGGGAATATTCACCGCGCCGACAATGTGACCAGCGGCGAAATCCTTGCTCGGGCGGATGTCTACCACCACGCCGGTGTCCTTGTTGACCAGTGCAGTCAGCTCGCCAGTGCTCAGGCTGCGGCCGCCGCCCTGCATCGTATGGGCAACCAGCAACGCCAGCAGTACGACGAAGATACCGACGAGAAGGTAGTGGTTAGTGGCAAATTCAATCAGGTGAGCAACCATCGAAGGAGGTTCCAGGGCGTTAAAATGTCGGCCAGTATACACAGCACACAAGGCCGGCCAAACCCCGCCCGGCGGTGACGGCACCGGAACTTACCTTTAAACTGCCCGTCCCTTTTCCATCGCCTTCTTTTAATCAGCCACGAGTGGATTCCATGACTACCACGCCTAAACCTTTGGTCCTGATGATTCTCGACGGCTTCGGTCACAGTGACAGCCACGAATCCAATGCCGTGTACGCGGCCAAGAAGCCCGTGCTGGACCGCCTGTGGGCCACCGTGCCGAACGGCCTGATCTCCGGCAGCGGCATGGACGTCGGCCTGCCCGACGGACAGATGGGCAACTCCGAAGTCGGCCACATGAACCTCGGCGCGGGCCGCGTGGTGTATCAAGACTTCACCCGTGTGACCAAAGCGATCCGCGACGGTGAGTTCTTTGAGAACCCGACCATCTGCGCAGCTGTGGATAAAGCCGTGGCCGCCGGCAAGGCCGTGCATTTCATGGGCCTGCTGTCCGATGGCGGCGTTCATAGCCACCAGGATCACCTGATCGCCATGGCCGAACTGGCCTCCAAGCGCGGTGCTGAAAAAATCTACCTGCACGCCTTCCTCGATGGCCGCGACACCCCACCAAAAAGCGCCACTTCGTCGATCGAACTGCTCGACAGCACCTTCCAGGCCCTCGGCAAGGGTCGTATCGCCAGCATCGTCGGCCGTTACTACGCCATGGACCGCGATAACCGCTGGGACCGGGTGGCCCAGGCCTACAACCTGATCGTCGACGGCAACGCCGAGTTCAACGCCGCCACCGCCCAGGAAGGCCTGCAAGCCGCCTACGAGCGGGGTGAAAGCGACGAATTCGTCAAGGCCACCACCATTGGCGAGCCGGTCAAAGTCGAGGACGGCGACGCCGTGGTGTTCATGAACTTCCGCGCCGACCGTGCCCGCGAGCTGACCCGCGTGTTTGTCGAAGACGATTTCAAGGAGTTCGAACGCGCCCGCCAGCCGAAACTGGCCGGCTTCGTCATGCTGACCCAATACGCCGCCAGCATCCCCGCGCCCTCGGCCTTCGCCGCCGGCAGCCTGGAAAACGTGCTGGGCGACTACCTGGCGAAGCACGGCAAGACCCAACTGCGCATCGCCGAAACCGAGAAGTATGCCCACGTGACGTTCTTCTTCTCCGGCGGCCGTGAAGAGCCCTTCCCTGGCGAAGAACGCATCCTGATCCCGTCGCCGAAAGTCGCCACGTACGACCTGCAACCGGAAATGAGCGCACCGGAAGTCACCGACCGCATCGTCGATGCTATCGAGCACCAGCGCTACGACGTGATCGTGGTCAACTACGCCAACGGCGACATG
The DNA here is from genome assembly GCF_039581215.1 of Pseudomonas halotolerans. Taxonomy (NCBI): domain Bacteria; kingdom Pseudomonadati; phylum Pseudomonadota; class Gammaproteobacteria; order Pseudomonadales; family Pseudomonadaceae; genus Pseudomonas; species Pseudomonas halotolerans. The sequence goes on along the minus strand of NZ_JBCNTJ010000021.1, from coordinate 113,953 downwards.
GTCGGCCACAGCGGTGTGTTCGACGCTGCGGTCAAAGCGGTGGAATGCCTGGACACCTGCGTCGGGCGCATCGTCGAGGCGCTGGAAAAAGTCGGCGGTGAAGCGCTGATCACCGCCGACCACGGGAACGTCGAGCAAATGTCCGATGAGTCCACCGGCCAGGCCCACACCGCCCACACCACCGAGCCGGTGCCATTCATCTATGTCGGCAAGCGTGACTTCAAGGTCCGCGATGGCGGCGTGTTGGCCGATGTCGCGCCAACCATGCTGATGTTGCTGGGAATGGAGAAGCCGGCGGAGATGACCGGGACGTCGATCCTGGTCTGATCGACACGTAGTCACCGAGCATCCGTGGCGAGGGAGCTTGCTCCCGCTCGGCTGCGAAGCAGTCGTAAACCGGCGGGTGTGGCGTGTCTGATACTCCACATTTGGCAGGTTTGGGGGCCGCTTCGCGGCCCAGCGGGAGCAAGCTCCCTCGCCACGGGTTTGTCATTGCCTTAAGTGAACAGCAAGCCCGCTCCCACATTGGTCGGCAGTGCTTTTTTGGGCCAGTTATCACACAGCCCCAAATGGGCGTTTTTTTTGCAGCGTGGGGCGGGCATACTAGGCCGTCCCTTTCCCTGGTGTCGCCCGCCTCTATGCTTCGCGTTCTGATAGCCCTCGCTCTGACCTGCCTGCTCCAACCAGCCTTTGCTGACGAGCGCGCACTCACCCAACAGCAGTTGGACGCCACGCGTCAGGACATTGCCGAGCTGAAAAAGCTGCTGGGCAAGTTGCAGGAAGAGAAGTCCGGCGTGCAGAAAGACCTGCGCGGCACCGAGACCGAGATGGGCAAGCTGGAGAAACAGGTCGACGCCCTGCAACAAGAGCTGAAGAAAAGCGAATCCGAGCTGCAGCGGCTCGATGGAGAGAAAAAAAAACTCCAGAGCGCGCGCACTGAACAGCAAAAGCTGATCGCCATCCAGGCTCGGGCGGCCTACCAGAACGGCCGTCAGGAGTACCTCAAGCTGCTGCTCAACCAGCAGAACCCCGAGAAATTCGCCCGCACGCTCACGTATTACGATTACCTGAGCCAGGCGCGCCTGGAGCAACTCAAGAGCTTTAATGAAACCCTGCGCCAGTTGGCCAATGTCGAAAAAGAGATTGAATTGCAGCAGGCTCAGTTGCTGGTGCAGAAAAGCAGCCTCGACACCCAGCGCGAAGAGCTCGAGAAGGTTCGCAAGGAGCGTCAGATCGCCTTGGCCAAGCTCAATGAAGACGTGAAGGCCCGCGACAGCAAGCTCAAGGCCCGCGAGCAGGACCAGGCTCAACTGGCAAAAGTCTTGAAGACCATCGAAGAAACCCTGGCACGCCAGGCTCGAGAGGCGGAAGAAGCGCGCCAAAAGGCGCTGATCGCCCAGCAGGAAGCCGAAAAAAAGCGCTTGCGTGAGGCCCAGGCCGACGCCGGCGATGCACCGCGCAAGCCTGCTCGATCAAGCCCCGGCCCACTGGTTTCGACAGGTGGGGAGACCTTCGGCGGCGCTTTTGCTTCGGCACGGGGCAAACTTCCATGGCCGGTCAATGGTCGATTGCTTGCACGCTTCGGCCAAACCCGCGGCGATGATACCCGCACCAAATGGGACGGGGTGATGATCAGCGCCACTGCCGGCAGCCAGGTGCACGCCGTCCATGGCGGTCGCGTGGTGTTCGCCGACTGGCTGCGCGGCGCCGGCCTGCTGGTGATCCTGGATCACGGTAACGGCTATTTGAGTCTGTACGGCCATAACCAGTCGCTGCTCAAGGCTGCCGGCGATGTGGTCAAGGCCGGCGAGTCCATCTCTACGGTTGGTAACAGTGGCGGGCAGGATACGCCAGCGCTGTATTTCGCTATTCGTCAGCAGGGTCGCCCCAGCGACCCGACCCAATGGTGTCGTGCGCAAGGATAAGCGCGCCCATCCAACTCAGGAGTTCGTTCGACATGCTGCATCTGTCCCGCCTCACCTCGCTGGCCCTGACGATCGCCCTTGTGATCGGTGCGCCCCTGGCGTTCGCCGCTGAACCGGCCCCCTCGTCGACAGCCACGACCACCAAGGCCCCGCTGCCGCTGGACGAACTGCGCACTTTTGCCGAGGTCATGGACCGGATCAAGGCCGCCTACGTAGAACCGGTGGACGACAAGATGCTGCTGGAGAACGCCATCAAGGGCATGCTCAGCAACCTTGACCCCCACTCGGCCTACCTGGGGCCGGAGGATTTCGCGGAGCTGCAGGAAAGCACCAGCGGCGAATTCGGCGGCCTGGGCATCGAGGTCGGCAGCGAGGACGGTTTCGTCAAAGTGGTTTCGCCCATCGACGATACGCCCGCTTCCAAGGCCGGCATCCAGGCTGGCGATTTCATCGTCAAGATCAACGGTCAGCCAACTCGCGGCCAGAGCATGACCGAAGCCGTGGACAAGATGCGTGGCAAGATCGGCCAGAAGATTACCCTGACCTTGGTGCGCAATGGCGGAACACCGTTCGACGTAACCCTGACCCGCGCAATCATCCAGGTCAAAAGCGTGAAGAGCCAGTTGCTGGAGTCGGGCTACGGCTACATCCGGATCACCCAGTTCCAGGTCAAGACCGGCGAAGAAGTCGCCAAGGCCCTGGCCAAGCTGCGCAAGGACAACGGCAAGAAGCTCAACGGCATGGTCTTGGACCTGCGTAACAACCCCGGCGGCGTGCTGCAATCGGCGGTGGAAGTTGTGGACCACTTCATCACCAAAGGCCTGATCGTCTACACCAAGGGCCGCATTGCCAATTCCGAGCTGCGTTTTTCGGCCACCGGCAACGACCTGAGCGAGGCCGTGCCATTGGTGGTACTGATCAACGGTGGCAGCGCCTCGGCATCGGAAATCGTCGCCGGCGCCCTGCAGGACCAGAAGCGCGGCGTTGTCATGGGCACCACCAGTTTCGGCAAGGGCTCGGTACAGACCGTCTTGCCGCTCAATAATGACCGCGCCCTGAAGATCACCACTGCGCTGTACTACACACCTAACGGCCGCTCCATCCAGGCCCAGGGCATCGTTCCGGACATCGAAGTGCGCAAGGCCAAGATCACCAGCGAGCAGGACAGCGAGTACTTCAAGGAAGCTGACTTGCAGGGTCACCTGGGCAATGGCAACGGCGGTGCCGACAAGCCCACCGGCTCCGGCGCCAAGGCCAAACCAATGCCGCAGGATGACGATTACCAACTGGCCCAGGCCCTGAGCTTGCTCAAAGGACTGAACATCACTTCCGGCCGCTGAGATGGGCCTGCGCTTCATCCTGGGCCTGATGTGCTGCCTGGCGGGCGTTGCCTTTGCCACGCCCGCTACCCCGGCACCGCACAAGGCCTACCTGAGCCTGATCATCGACGACCTGGGGCAAAACCTGCCTCGGGATCGCCGCGTGCTGGCCCTGCCCGGCCCAGTCACCGCAGCGATCATGCCCGACACGCCCCACGCCGCGGAATTGGCTCGCGAAGCCCATCGCGCCGGCAAGGTCGTCATGCTGCACATGCCCATGGACCCGGCCACGGGGCCGTTCGCCTGGCATCCGGAACTGCCCCTGGAGGAACTGGGAAAACGCCTCGACGCCGCATTCGCCGCCGTCCCCTTCACCAGTGGGATCAATAACCACATGGGCAGCCGCATGACTTCGCAGCCACGGGCCATGGCCTGGCTGATGGCGAACTTGCAGCAGCGACACAAGTTCTTTGTCGACAGCCGCACCAGCGCCCAGACGGTCGCCGCCGCCGAGGCGCAGAAGATCGGCCTCGCCAGTGTGTCGCGCGATGTGTTCCTGGACGATGAGCGCACCGAAGCAGCCATCGCCCATCAGCTTCAGGTCGCCATAGAGCTGGCCCGCCAGCAGGGCTCGGCGGTGATGATTGGCCATCCCTATCCGCAGACCCTGGCAGTGCTCGAACGCGAACTACCCAGGCTCAAGGCCCAGGGCATCGAATGGATCGACATCAAGTCGATGATCAGCTTGCGCAGCAATCGGGCGATGGCCGGGCATGGCAAAGATGGGGTTTATCGGTAGCGGCGACCGTGTTGCCCGCCATCGCGAGCAATCTCTCACAAGGGGTCTATGAACACCCAAGCAACCTTGTGGGAGCGGGCCTGCTCGCGAAGGGGCCATCCCATTCAACATGGATGCAAGCTGACCCACCGCTTTCGCGAGCAAGCCCGCTCCCACAATGATCCGTGGTGAAGGCAGTATTTGTGATCGCCCCGATACCTGTGTGCGAGTTTGCTCGCGATGGCGGCGGCGCGGCGGCCCTTAGAGATACCGCGCCATGATCGCGTCCACCATACCTTCCTTGCGCAGTTCATCCAGGGCTGCTTGAAGGCGGGCGACCACCTCGTCAGGCACGTCTTTGTTCAACGCCAGATATAACTCTGCGCTGTTGAACCGCAGCACGGTCTTGAGATCGCTCACCCCTTCCTGACGCGCCAGGTAACGCCCGGCCGGGTCACCGGTGGCCCACAGGTCGATCTGGCCGTTGACCAGTTTTTTAGCATTGTCCTGATCGCGCAACACAACAATCGGGTTCAGTCCTTGCCTGGCCAGGGTCTCGGCAATCGCGTCGCCCTTATAGGCCCCGATCCGGTATTGACGCGCCTGCTCCAGCGAATCCAGGGAAATCTTGCTGTCGGCTTTGGCGAGCATGATCCAGTCGTCCGGACCAATCGGACCGACCCATTTGAAGAGTTTTTCACGCTCAGGCAATCGTGCCGTGACAAACACGCCGTACCCCGGATTATCCAGGGCCAGCTTATAAATTCGCTCCCATGGGAAGCGCAGCGTCAGGCTGTAGCTGATATCGGCCCGCTTGAATATCTCGCGGACGATGTCCACGGCGATGCCATGGATGTTCTCGTCCTGGGCGAAGTTCTTGCCGTTCTTGGCCATGTTGTACGGGGGGAAGTTTTCCGTCAGCAACACCAGCGATGTATCAGCGGCGCGGACAGTGCCTGCAAGTATTAAGGTGGCACCGGCAAAGGCAAGAACGAGACGTTTGAGCATGTCGGGCTACCGCAATCCATTGGTGTACCCAAGAGTGCCTTGGGCCTGCAAACATGTCCACCGCCCGTTACTTTCGTGACGCGTCAACTCCTCAGAATAGAACTTCGTGAGCTCGCAACTGAGGTAACTAATTACCGCCATCCGTACGCCTCGGACTGATTAATTGAAAACACCGGCCGTTGCCGGTTCCGTTCAATTAATCAGAGACATTATCCGATGAGAACACTCTCTTTCCTGCTGGTTGGCGCGCTTTACTCCCTGGTTCCAAACGCTATCGCGCAACCCTTGGATTACGGCGAAAACATGCAGAACTTCACGGCCTCGAAGGTCCTTGAAAATGCCGATGGATCACACGACCACTGGCGAGGTATCGGGCGTCTGTACATCAACGGTTCTTGTACCGCTACACTTCTCGACACCCGTGAACCTTCATTGACCGGGCCAACCCCTGCCTATGTACTCACCTCAGGGCACTGTATCGAAACAGGCAATGGCAACATCGTGACGGATAAGCCGGTGAGCGGAATCATGCAGTTCGATTACTTTGCCGACACGGCCCAATTCAAAACCTATTCGCTGAAAAAAGTCGCGTGGCGCAGCATGCAAGGTGTTGATCTGGCCATCGTCGAGTTAGCTACCAGCCTTCAGGAACTCATCAGCGAAGGGATACAGCCATTGGAACTGGCCCGGCAAAAACCAGCCTACGACACTGATGTCTTGGCTGTGAGCGCCCCGCTCGGTTTTGAGAATGCCACGTTGCGCATGGCCGCCTGCACCTTGCAGCCCGCCCAGGAAATCATTGAAGGCCCATGGGTATGGCGAAGTAACTTGATGACTCGCTGCCAGGACATAGCGGGAGGCAGTTCAGGAGGGCCCATTCTCGATCGCTATTCGAACGAGATCATCGGCGTGATAGGCACCGGCAACCTGACTGCCGGCCTGGTTCCATGCGACGAAGATGCGCCCTGCACGCGAATAGGCGATAGCTACAAGGCGATTGCGGAAAATATATACGGGAACCCCACGGTTTTTCTCAATGGCTGCTTCATACGAGGCCATCTGGCCAGCGACGCGTCTTCATCTTGCTCGCTCTATCCGACCTTTACCGTGAGTGCTGGTTCGAACGCTCCGGCAAGGTACAGGAAGCTGAAGAAAAGAGACGACGGCACGGTGCACATTCCAACGTGGAATTACCGCTTTTCCATCAGCACGGCGTTTTATCGCTATAAAACCGTCCGCACCGCAAAGGATTGCGAAAGCGGCCACCACTACAGTGATGCGATCAGTGCCGACGACAGTTTCATAAACTCCGAGATCGGTAGCCGGCCCGGTTTCTACTTCCTATGCCTCCTCGGTGTCGATTCCGCCGCTCAAGGCGCCGAATTCGGACTCATCAAGAACAGCCTGTCTCTTCCAGTGGAAATCCTGGATGACATCCCCACGGAACAACCCGATTTATCGATCACCACCGGCGTCACCGTTGAGTTGGCTCGTACCGAAAAACATGAGAGCTACGCCGTCAAGTTCGGTCCGGTAGAGAGCACGGATTGCTCGAAGGATGCCGAATACGCAACCCACACCTACCTGGAGCTTTGGTTTGACGATGCAAAACTGCCAGTGAAACTCTGCACGATCGCCTACGACAAATCAGGACAGGCATCCGAGCCGAGGATCGACATCTTGAAGCCCACGACAGGCCTGCGAGATGCCGGTCCGGCGGCTTCCTGATTCAAGGCACCAGCGTTGTCGGCATCGGCTCAGCGAATGACAATCCCGCGCTGGGCCATGTAGGCCTTGGCCTCCGGCACGGTGTATTCGCCGAAGTGGAAAATGCTCGCCGCCAGTACCGCACTGGCATGACCTTCAAGGATGCCATCGGCCAGGTGCTGCAGGTTGCCGACGCCGCCAGAGGCGATGACCGGGATGCCCAGGGCATCGCTGATGGCGCGGGTAACGCCCAGGTCGAAACCGTTTTTCATGCCGTCCTGGTCCATGCTGGTCAGCAGGATCTCACCGGCCCCCAGGCCTTCCATCTTCTTCGCCCATTCAACGGCGTCCAGGCCGGTGGGTTTGCGCCCGCCGTGGGTGAAGATTTCCCAGCGCGGGGTTTCGCCCGGGCTGGACACCTTCTTCGCGTCGATGGCCACGACAATGCACTGCGAACCAAAACGCTGGGCCGCTTCGCCGACGAATTCCGGGTTGAACACCGCCGCGGTGTTGATCGACACTTTGTCCGCCCCGGCATTGAGCAGGTTGCGAATATCCTGCACGGTGCGCACGCCACCGCCCACGGTCAGCGGAATGAACACCTGGCTGGCCATGCGCTCGACGGTATGCAACGTGGTATCTCGGCCGTCGACGCTGGCCGTGATGTCGAGGAAGGTAATCTCGTCCGCGCCCTGCTCGTCATAGCGACGAGCGATTTCCACCGGGTCGCCGGCGTCACGGATGTTCTCGAACTTGACGCCCTTGACCACCCGGCCGTTGTCCACGTCGAGACAGGGAATGATGCGTTTTGCCAGCGCCATGGTGAGTCCTCAGCCTTTGTAGGAATCGCAGAAGGCCTGGGCCTCAGCAACATCCAGTGTGCCTTCGTAGATCGCGCGACCGGTGATCGCACCGATGATGCCTGGCGCCTTGGCGTCGAGCAGCGCCTTGATGTCACCCAGGTTGTGAATACCGCCGGAAGCGATCACCGGGATCTTCGTGGCGGCGGCCAGGGCGGCGGTGAACGGAACGTTGCAGCCCTGCATCATGCCGTCTTTGGCGATGTCGGTGTAGACGATGGCAGACACACCATCGGCTTCGAAGCGCTTGGCCAGGTCGATCACCTGCACGGTGCTGACTTGCGCCCAACCGTCGGTGGCGACGAAACCGTCCTTGGCGTCCAGGCCAACGATGACCTTGCCCGGAAAGGCGCGGCAAGCCTCGGCGACAAACGCCGGGTCTTTCACCGCCTTGGTGCCGATGATCACGTAGCTCACACCGGCCTTGACGTAGTGTTCGATGGTTTCCAGCGATCGGATGCCGCCGCCGATCTGGATCGGCAGGTTCGGGTAGCGCTTGGCAATGGCCGTGACCACTTCACCGTTCACCGGCTGCCCTTCGAAAGCACCGTTCAGGTCAACCAGATGCAGGCGACGGCAACCGCCCTCCACCCACTTGGCGGCCATGCTCACCGGGTCATCGGAGAATACCGTGGAGTCTTCCATCCGGCCTTGGCGAAGACGTACACAAGCGCCGTCCTTGAGATCGATAGCGGGGATAATCAGCATCTGGCAAACCTTCAAATTCGAATGTTCAGCTTGGCTCGGAAATCAGTTTTTCTCGAGCGCCCACAAGTCGCTTTCGATGCTCTCGAACCTTTCTTTAAGGTGCGCCTGCACATCGAAAATCGCCCTGTTGTAATAGTGCGGAGCAATTTCGCGGGTAAACAGCTCAAGAATTTCCGCCGCTTCGAACGACCCCAGGTCCAGCTCGAAACGATCCTCCATGAACCGCTGGATCTTGAGGTTCGCCTCACTCTCCTGCTCGGGCGTGAGGGTGAGGATCGGCGGTTTTTTGCGAGCCATTACCAGCGTCCGTCCCACGCGGCGAAGTTCTGCAACAGTTGCAGGCCATGGGTATGGCTCTTCTCCGGGTGGAACTGCACGGCGAAGCGCGAACCGTCGGCCAGGGCCGCGGCGAAGTCGACGCCATAGTGACCGCCGCCCACTACCTGCCGGGCATTGCCGGCCGCGATGTAGTAGCTGTGCACGAAGTAGAAGCGCGCCAGGTCCGGAATGTTGTGCCACAGCGGGTGATCCACTGTCTGCTTCACCTCGTTCCAGCCCATGTGCGGAACTTTGAGGTGCTCGCCGTCTTCGTGCAGATCCTTGCCGAAAAACTTCACCTGGCCTGGAAACATCGCGATGCAATCGACGCCGTCGTTCTCCTCGCTGCTTTCAAGCAAGGCCTGCATGCCCACGCAGATGCCGAGGAACGGACGGTCCTGGCTGACCTCATGCACCAGTGAGTCGAAGCCCAGGCGCCGGATCTCGGCCATGCAGTCACGAATCGCACCGACGCCGGGGAAGACCACCCGGTCGGCTTCGCGAATCACGTCGGCATCGCTGGTGATCAGTACCTTGCCGGCGCCCACGTGCTCGAGGGCCTTGGCCACCGAGTGCAGGTTGCCCATGCCGTAATCGATAACCGCGACCGTCTGCATTACAGAACGCCCTTGGTGGAAGGCATTTGCCCGGCCATGCGGTCATCGAGCTCCACGGCCATGCGCAGCGCGCGGCCGAAGGCCTTGAACACGGTTTCGATCTGGTGGTGGGTGTTGTGCCCGCGCAGGTTGTCGATGTGCAGGGTCACGTTGGCGTGGTTGACGAAGCCCTGGAAGAATTCCTGGAACAGGTCAACGTCGAAGCCGCCGACGGTGGCACGGGTGTACGGCACATGCATTTGCAGGCCCGGGCGGCCGGAGAAGTCGATCACCACGCGCGACAGCGCCTCATCGAGCGGCACGTAGGCGTGGCCGTAGCGACGGATGCCTTTTTTGTCGCCGATGGCTTTGGTGAAAGCCTGCCCCAGGGTGATGCCGACGTCTTCCACCGTGTGGTGGTCGTCGATGTGCAGGTCGCCCTTGCTGACGATATCCAGGTCGATCAGCCCATGACGGGCGATCTGGTCCAGCATGTGCTCAAGAAAAGGCACGCCGATATCAAACCGGGCCTTTCCGGTGCCATCCAGGTTGATCGAGGCTTTGATCTGGGTTTCCAGAGTGTCGCGCTCGACAGACGCCTTACGTTCGGCCATCACCAGCTCCGCAAAATCATTGGGCGAAAAAGGCAGCCATTATAGGGGCGCGAGCGGCAAACAGAAACACGGGAGGTGATATCCCTGACGGGTTGTCGGCGATAGACATGTCCGTACAAGCATTTTTTGCCATCACCCAAAATCAAATGTGGGAGCGGGCTTGCTCGCGAAAGGTGCGTATCAGTCGACATCATCGTTAACTGACACACCGCTTTCGCGAGCAAGCCCGCTCCCACATTAGGTTTGCCCTCACCTTGAAGGTTCGGGCAACAGTCTTACTGGAACAACACCGCCGTCTTCTGCAGGGTTATCCACACACCCCACGCCAACGGAATGCCCACCACCAGCCAGGCGGCGATCGCCAGGGATTTGGTGCCCGGCGCGGCTTTCCACTCCAGCGAAGTGGTGCTGTCAGCACCCTTGTCATGGCCCAGCGCCTGTTCAGCGGCCAGTTCGGCATCGGTCATGAAGTACTTGTCGGCAACCGGGCGAACCATCATGTTGCACAGGAAGCCCAGCACCAACAGGCCGGCGAGGATGTACAAGGTGATGTCATAGGCCGCGGCGCGTTCAACGCCAATGCTCAACTGATATTCACGCAGGTAGTTCACCAATACCGGACCCAGCACGCCCGCCGCGGCCCAAGCGGTCAACAGACGACCGTGGATCGCGCCAACCATTTGCGTACCGAACAGGTCCGCCAGGTAGGCCGGCACGGTGGCGAAACCGCCGCCGTACATCGACAGGATGATGCAGAACGCCGCCACGAACAGCGCGACGCTGCCCAGATGGCCCAGGTTCGGGATCAGCGCGTACAGGGCAAAGCCCAGGGCGAAGAACACGAAATAGGTGTTTTTACGGCCCAGGTAATCCGAGCAGGATGCCCAGAAGAACCGACCACCGATGTTGAACAGGCTCAGCAGGCCAGTGAAACCGGCCGCGATGGCAGCAATTTGACCCAACTGCACCGCGTCCAGTTGACCGAAAGGCAGGTCGGTACCGAGCAACTTACCGCCAAACACTTCCTGCAACAGCGGCGAAGCCATGCCCAGGATGCCGATACCGGCGGATACGTTCAGGCACAGCACCAGCCATACCAGACGGAACTGCGGGGTTTTCCAGGCGACGTTCACGTGAACGTGGCGATGGGTGATCATCGCGTTCGCCGCTTTTTTCGGCGCCGGAGTCCAGCCTTCAGGCTTCCAGCCGGTCGGCGGAACGCGATACGACAGGGCGCCACCGATCATGAATACGAAGTAGATCGCGGCCATGACCAGGAAGCTTTGCCATACACCGACTTCAGTCGGCGAAGAGAAATGGCTCATCAGTGCTGCAGCCAGTGGAGCACCTACCATCGCGCCGCCGCCGAAGCCCATGATCGCCATACCGGTGGCCATGCCACGCTTGTCCGGGAACCACTTGATCAGCGTCGAAACCGGGGAGATGTAGCCCAGCCCCAGGCCGATACCACCAATGACCCCAGAGCCGACCCACATCAGCCAGATCTGGTGAGTGTAGATACCCAACGCGGAAATCAGCAGACCGCCGCACCAGCACAAGGCCGATACAACACCAGCCTTACGCGGCCCAGCGTGTTCCAGCCAGCCGCCCCAGATGGCTGCCGAGCAACCCAGGAAGATGAAGAACAGGGTGTAGATCCAGCCGAGCATCGAGATCGGCCAGTCACATTGAGATGAAAAGACTTGTGCGATGAAACTCATGTCCGGTGCACAGGCTACAGGCTTGGTGACGCCCAGTGCCTTGGACAGCGGCAACCAGAACACCGAAAAGCCGTAGGCCATGCCGATGCACAGGTGAATGGCCAGTGCGGCCGGTGGAACCAGCCACCGGTTGAATCCGGGCTTGGCGATGATGCGTTCCTTGGAGAGGAACGCAGGCTGGTCGGCAATGCCGTCCGCCGTGATGCTCGTGCTCATTGTTGTATCCCCCAGTTATTGGTATGGCTCGCCAGCCATGCATCACCCTCAGCCTTATTGCACGCAAAGCATGACTGTATTTTCTGGTGAAGCTTCATTTTGGTGCGTCATCAAGTCGCAGAAGGACGGGCGAGCGGGTAAAGGTTACCATTTTGCTTATGACAGAAAGCCAAAGTGCTATCACCTTTTTTACATCTTCTGTCTTATCGCGCCGATGCACGTTTTCTGTAGGGCGTGAACCGTTTATTTTTCAGGATTTTATATGCCCATCGTCGTCGAGCAGTTGAATCAAGCCACCTGTCGGGACCGGCAGGACCTGCGCAAAATCTACCAGGATGCCCCGGCCTGGCTGTTCGAGCCGTGCAGTGACGGCACGCAATTGATAGAGGAATATCTGAAAGACGGCTCGTTGATCGCCGCCCGCTTCAATGACCGGTTGCTCGGTGCCGCGCGTTTGCAAAGGCACACGGACGTCTGGCAGTTGTCCCAAATGTGCGTGCGAAATGTCACCCGTCGTCGTGGGGTGGCGGAACGATTGGTGAGCGAAGCGCGAAGGATGGCCGCGCAAAACGGTGCCGAGCTTCGACTCCTGGCGCCTGCCGGGCATCTGGAAGCCAAGGCGCTCGCCGCCAAATTGAGGATACCGCTGGATGAGCACTGATATGACCCGACACACATCCCGTGGCAAAGAAGCGAAAAACGATCAGCCAACGCTCAAGCAATTCAGGGCGTTATACTCCCAGGCTAATTTTTGAACTCAACCTACAAGGACTCGCCCATGAAAGCGTTCGGCAAAATCCTGGGTCTGGTACTTCTCGGGCTGTTGCTGGTCATTGTGGCCTTGGGCTTTGCCCTGACCCACCTCTTCGATCCCAACGACTATAAAGAAGAGATCCGCCAGATAGCCCGCGACAAGGCCCATATTGAGCTGACCCTCAATGGCGATATCGGCTGGAGCCTTTTTCCGTGGCTGGGTCTGGAATTGCACGAAGCCAGCGTCGCCACCCTGGCAAACCCGACACAACCGTTCGCCGATCTGCAGATGCTTGGCCTGTCGGTACGGGTGATTCCGCTGCTGCGCCGGGAAGTGCAGATGAGCGACGTACGGGTCGAAGGCCTGAACCTGCGACTCAACCGTGACAAGAACGGCCACGGCAATTGGGAAGACATCGGCAAGGCCCCCGCGTCTAAAACCACGGCAAACGCCCCGGCACCGGCCGAACAGCCTGCCCCTGAGGACAGCACCCCGACGCAGAAACCGGCCCAGCCGACCCGCCTGGACATCGACAGCCTGACCGTGAACAACGCCCGGGTCGAATACACCGACGAGCAGACCGGCAGGCAGTTCACCGCCGAAAGCATCCAACTGAGTACCGGCCCGGTCCATGACTCCACCAACATTCCGGTCACCCTCACCGCATTCCTGGCCAGCAACCAGCCAGCCGTGCGCGTGCGCACCGAAGTCACGGGCGAACTGCGCTTTGAGCGCGCCTTGCAGCGCTACAAGTTCGAAGACCTGAAGCTGTCCGGCGAAGCCACCGGCGACCCTTTGCAAGGTAAGACCGTGACATTCGCGGCACACGGGCAGCTACTCCTGGATAAGGCAGCGAATGTCGCCGAATGGACCGGCATCAAGCTGTCCATCAATCAACTGCGCGCGTTGGGCGAACTGAAGGTCAATGACTTGGACAAGACCCCGCAATTGAGCGGCGGCATGTCGATCGCCCAATTCGACCTGGCGAAATTTGTCGACAGCGTCGGCCAGAAACTGCCGGTCATGGGAGAAGGCAGCCTGAGCAAAGTCGAACTGGTCACGCGCATTGCGGCCACGCCGACCAGCGCCGAATTCAATAGCATCAATCTGAAAATCGACGACAGCACCTTCAGCGGTCGTCTCGCCGTGGAAGACATTGCCAAGCAGTCACTGCGTGCGCAGCTCAAGGCCGATACCTTCAACGTTGACCGCTACCTGCCGCCAAAGTCCGCCGAGGCCGACAGCTCCAAGGCGGCCCGTGAGGCGGAGGTCAGCAACACCGAAGCCAGCGCCATGGCCGGCGCCGGCAGCACACCGTTGCCGAGCGCACCCACCCAGGGCGCCTGGAGCAACGACCGGCTGTTTCCAGTCGAACGCCTGGGCAAACTGGACCTGAATGCCGACCTGACCTTCGGCCAACTGACCCTCGATAAGCTGCCGATCCAGAATGCTGCCCTCAAGGCCACCGGCCAGGGCGGCCTGCTGACCCTGGAAAACCTGCGGGGCGATTTGTACAACGGCAACTTCGAAGTCAAAGGCACGCTGGACGTTCGTCAGCCCATGCCGCAGTTGAGCCTGCAAACCCGCATCAACCGGGTACCGGCCGAGAAAATCATCGAAAGCCAGGGCAAGAATCCGCCGGTCAAAGGCCTGGTGACACTCAACAGCGCCGTGACCGCCAGCGGCAACAGCCAAAAGGCCCTGATCGACAGCCTCAACGGTACTGCCGGGTTCGTCATCAATGACGGCGTTCTGCTCAATGCCAACCTCGAGCAGCAATTGTGCAGAGGTATCGCCACCCTCAATCGTAAAACCCTCAGTGGCGAGCCCCGGGGCAAGGACACGCCGTTCCAGCAACTCAACGGCAACCTCACCTTCCGCAGCGGCGTGGCCAGCAACCCGGACCTGAAGGTCCGTATCCCCGGCATGACCGTCAACGGCAACGGCGACATCGACCTGCGTGTGCTGGGCATGGACTACCGCGTCGGCATCATCATCGAAGGCGACAAGAGCGACATGCCCGACCCGGCTTGCCAGGTCAACGAACGTTACGTCGATGTCGAATGGCCGTTGCGCTGCCGCGGACCGCTGGAGCTGGGCGCGAAGGCATGCCGCCTGGACAACGAAGGCCTGGGCAAAGTCGCCGCGAAGCTGGCCGGCGACCGCCTTGGCGACAAGCTCAATGAGAAGATCGACGAGAAGCTCGGCGACAAGGTCAGCCCCGAGCTCAAGGACGCGCTCAAGGGGTTGTTCAAGCGATGACCGCCGAGCAGTTTTCCAGCGCCGTACTGGATTGGTTCGACCGCCACGGGCGCCACGACTTGCCTTGGCAGCAAGACATCACTCCGTATCGGGTGTGGGTATCGGAAATCATGCTGCAGCAGACCCAGGTCAGCACCGTGCTCAATTATTTCGACCGGTTCATGGCCTCGCTGCCCACCGTGCAAGCCCTGGCCGCCGCGCCGGAAGACGAAGTGCTGCACCTGTGGACTGGCCTGGGCTACTACACCCGCGCCCGTAACCTGCAGAAAACCGCGAAGATCGTTGTCGACCAATATGGCGGTGAATTCCCCCGCGACGTGGAAAAACTCACCGAGTTGCCGGGGATCGGCCTGTCCACAGCCGGCGCCATCGTCAGCATCAGCATGGGCCTGCGGGCACCGATCCTCGATGGCAACGTCAAGCGGGTGCTGGCGCGCTTCACCGCCCAGGAGGGTTACCCGGGCGAGCCGAAGGTCGCGAAGCAATTGTGGGCGACCGCCGAGCGCTTTACACCTCAAGACCGGGTCAACGCCTACACCCAGGCGATGATGGACCTGGGCGCCACACTGTGTACCCGCAGCAAACCCAGTTGCCTGCTTTGCCCGCTGAAAAAAGGCTGCCAAGCCCACATGCTGGGGCTGGAGACCCGCTACCCGATCCCCAAGCCCCGCAAGGACGTGCCCAAAAAACGCACGCTGATGCCAATGCTGGCCAACCGCGAAGGCGCGATTCTGCTTTATCGTCGCCCCTCCACGGGCCTGTGGGGCGGCTTATGGAGCCTGCCGGAACTCGACGACCTCGACGACCTGCAACACCTGGCCCTGCAACACTCGCTGGAACTGGGCAAACAACAGGAAATGCCAGCTCTGGTACACACCTTCAGCCACTTTCAGTTGGCGATCGAACCCTGGCTGGTCCGGGTCCGGGAAACCGGCCATCACGTGGCCGAGGCCGACTGGCTCTGGTATAACCTCGCCACCCCGCCGCGCCTGGGCCTCGCCGCCCCGGTCAAGACCTTGCTCGAACGCGCGGCCGCCGTATTGAACGCAGGAGAGTTGCAATGACCCGCACCGTGATGTGCCGCAAGTACAAAGAACAACTGGAAGGCCTGGAGCGCGCGCCCTTTCCGGGCGTCAAAGGCCAGGACATCTACGACAACGTCTCGGCCAAGGCCTGGGCGGACTGGCAAAAACACCAGACCCTGCTGATCAACGAAAAACGCCTGAACATGATGAACGCCGAAGACCGCAAATACCTTCAAGGCGAAATGGAAAAGTTCTTTTCCGGCGAAGAATACGCCAAGGCCGAAGGCTACGTGCCGCCGTCCGAATAGGCCACCCAGAACCGGGGCGGATCGTAAGCGACGGTAATAATTAAATATTTTTTGATAACGTGCTTGACGACCCCCTGAAAAACCCGTTTAATGCGCCCCGTTGCCCAGATAGCTCAGTCGGTAGAGCAGGGGATTGAAAATCCCCGTGTCGGCGGTTCGATTCCGTCTCTGGGCACCAAATACCGAAAACCCCGATCAAGAAATTGATCGGGGTTTTTTATTGCGTGAAAATTTATTTCCGCTACCACCCTGTCTGTGGCGGATAGAAATTCGAAGGGTTTGCCCTGAAGCTGTAGCATAGGCGGCCTTATTTTCACGTCAGGAATCTGACCATGTCATCGGCAAACAAACAGCAGAAACGAAACCAGCGCGCCAAGGCGAAAGCCAAGAAGAATCGCATTCAGCGTGCTGCTGCGCCGAACGATTTCCTGGACCCGAACGATGAGCGCATCGATCTGGAAACCGTAGACTTGACGGAGCTGTTCCAAGTCATGCGCGCGGCTGAAAAGATCAGCCAGCAGGCCATGTGCGCGGTCTTCTTGGGGCATCCGCTGCTGGCGCTAGTGCTGGAGCAGGAAGGCGAGGAAGAGGCCACTGACTTCATCATTACCGCCCTGATCGAATACCGTCGCCTGACCACGGGCGTCGATGAGCAAGCCGCGCTGGACTGGGTCGAAAGTGAGCAGTTCCAGGCCGATTATGTCGCCGCGTCCAATGCGCTGGCCCAAGGTTCGATCTGATCATCGTCCGCGTTACGAGGACGTCGGCAGTGGATGACGCCCTTCCGGGATAGCTCCTACAAGCCGAGGTCAGCCAAGATCAGCCGGCGTCAAACCCGTCCTGCAAGAATTGGACGGCTTTCCTCCCACCTAATCAGACTCGCCCGGCATCATCGAAACGTCGTCCAGAGCATCCTTTTGGTCCGCCCATTCTCTCGGCTGACATTTCGATGACCGCACTTCTCCCTCAAGACGACCCAAAGCTTGCCCCTCTGATTAATGAACTAGGTGAACTGATCCGCCAGGCACGCCAGAAGGTGCTGCGTGCCGTCGATACACTCCAGGTTCAAACCTGCTGGCAGATTGGGCGGCACATCGTCGAGTTCGAACAGGGAGGAGCCGAGCGGGCGACTTATGGCGCACGACTGCTGCCGTCGCTGGCGAAAGTACTGACAGCGAGGTTTGGGAAAGGGTTTGATGAACGCAACCTGCGCCACATGCGGGACTTTTATCAATCGTTTCCAATTTGGAACGCAGTGCGTTCCGAATTGAGCTGGACCCATTACCGCACACTTCTGCGAGTAGAAGACCCAAACGCCCGTCATTGGTACATGAACGAAGTCGCCATCCAAAACTGGTCCACCCGCGCCTTGGAACGCCAGATCGGCACCCTCTACTACGAACGCCTGCTGGCCAGCCAAGACCGCCCGGCAGTGAAACAGGAGGCGACTTCCCATACTGAAAAGCTCAATCTCAGCCCAAGAGACATCGTCAGGGATCCGGTAGTCCTGGAGTTCCTCGGAATGCCCAATGCTGGCGCTGTGCTGGAAACCGACCTGGAGCAAGCCTTGATCGACCAGCTACAGGGCTTTCTCCTTGAACTGGGCAAGGGTTTCGCCTTCGTCGCTCGCCAACAACGCATCAGCACCGAAAGCAAAGACTTCTACCTCGATCTGGTCTTTTACAATTACCTGCTCAAGTGTTTTGTGATCGTCGACCTCAAACGCGGTGAGCTGAGCCATCAGGACATTGGGCAGATGGACATGTATGTGCGTCTCTACGACGACCTCAAGCGCAGTCCCGATGACAAACCCACTGTTGGCATTATTCTCTGTGCCCAAAAAGATGAATCGGTGGTGCGTTACTCTGTCCTGCGAGGCAACGAACAATTGTTCGCCAGCCAGTACAAACTGGTACTCCCTACGGAAGAAGAGCTGCGCAATGAGCTGGATCGTGAACGGGAAAGGCTGGAGAGTTGGCAACCGGGCCTGGCGACGGGCGAAATGACAGCCGACAGCTGATGACCTTTCTCGGCAAAAAATCTGTGTAAGATTGATGCGCTTTTTTTCCAGCAACGCTCCAGTCAACGAGCTCTATCGCGCATGTCACCGGCCGCACCTCCCCCTTCTCTGATTCAGGCATTGCGGACCGAAACCGCTGAGCTGCACGTCGCCCTGGAAAAACGCTTGCCGTTTTTCTCCGAACAGCTGGACCTCGACCTGTACCGGCGCCTGATGGCGGCCTACTACGGCTTTTATAAACCGCTGGAACAACGACTTCATGTCCTGACGCTGACACCGACGGGGCTGGACCAATCCCTGCGGATCAAACTCCCCGTACTGCGGGCGGACCTCACGGCACTGGGTCTGAGTGACCACGCTATCGAAACACTGCCCACCTGCGCGGACCTGCCGCAGATCGACTCCCGTGCCGCTGCCCTAGGGGTTTCCTATGTGCTGGAAGGTGCGACGCTCGGGGGGCAGATCCTGCGCCGCAGAGTGGCCGAACAGCTGGGTCTTGATGCCTCCAGCGGCGCGGCGTTTCTCAATGTGTATGGCGAACTCACCGGCCGGCGCTGGAAGGATTTCCTTCAATACCTGGGCGACAGGAACCTTGGCGACGCTCAAACGCTCGAAGTCACACGTGCCGCCAAAGCGACGTTTACCCATTTTGAACACTGGCTGGACAGCCAAAAGGTATTGTTATGACCCCGGAAAACCAGGAAGCCTTCGAAGAACTGCTGGCCAATTGTGCAGATGAACCGATTCGCTTCCCGGGGGCCATCCAGCCTCATGGTGTACTGCTGATGCTGTCCGAGCCCGACTTCGTCATCCGGCAGGTCAGCGCCAACGTATTGCTATTGATGGGACACGACCCTCAAGGTCTCCCGGGCCAGACATTGGATGTACTGTTCGGGCAGCAGCAAGCCCAGGCCATCCTCAAGGCCTGTCGCACCGATGCGGATGGCGACAACGCGCCCGTGGAGATTGTCGTGAACCAGCTGCGGTTTGACACCCTGGTCCACCGCCATCAAGGCGCCTTGATCGTCGAACTGGAACAGCACTTGAGCGACTACCGCCCCGAAGGCGTCAGCGGTGAAGCCAACCTGGGGCGCATGTTGCAGCGCCTGCAAAGCGCGAAAAGCCTTCAGGCCCTGTACGAAATCAGCGTTCGAGAAATTCAGGCCATGACCGGCTACGACCGGGTGCTGATCTATCGTTTCGAAGAAGAAGGCCACGGCCAGGTGATCGCCGAGGCCAGCGCGCCGTCGATGGAACTCTATAAGGGCCTGTTCTTCCCGGCATCCGATATCCCTGAGCAGGCCCGGGAGCTGTATCGCACCAACTGGCTGCGGATCATCCCCAACGCTGACTACACACCGGTACCATTGGTCCCGGCGTTGCGCCCCGACACGCAAACACCCCTGGACCTGAGCTTTTCTACCCTGCGCAGTGTCTCGCCGATCCACCGCCAGTACATGAAAAACATGGGTGTTCTGTCGTCCATGAGCATTTCCCTGATGGAAGGCGAACGGCTATGGGGCCTGATCAGTTGCGGTAACCGTCAACCATTGCTCGTACCCCACGAGATGCGCATGGCCTGCCAGACCATCGGCCAAGTGCTGTCGCTGCAGATCAGCGCCATGCAAGCACTGGAGCTGACCCGCCAACGGGACGCCAAGCTTGAGGACCTCAAGGTGCTCGCCACCGCCATGGCCGCGTCCAGCGACAATGTCTTTGACGGTTTGTCCCACGAACCTCAACGGCTGATGGACCTGGCCGGCGCCACCGGCGTCGCGATCCTTGAGGACAACAAGCTGCACCGCCACGGCCAGTGTCCGGAAGCGGAGCAGATCCGCGAGCTGCATAAATGGATACTGGAGACTGGCGAGGCCGTTTTCTCCCACCACAACCTGAGCAGCGTTTTCGCTCCGGCCCAGGCTTATCAGGACGTGGCGAGCGGTGTGCTGGCGATTCACCTGCCCAAGCCTGTGGACAATGGCGTGCTGTGGTTCCGCCCGGAGGTGAAGCAAACCATCCAGTGGAGCGGCGACCCGCAAAAACCCCTGGACCTGGAAAGCAGCGAGACAGGCGTGCGCCTGCGACCGCGGACGTCTTTCGAAATCTGGAAAGTCGAAATGGCCGGCATCAGTACCAAATGGACCCACGGAGATCTGTTTGCCGCCAACGACCTGCGCCGCTCGGCCCTGGAAAACGATCTGGCCCGGCAAGTCCACAAGGAGCGTCAAGCTGTTCAGGCGCGTGATGAACTGGTGGCGGTGGTGTCCCATGACCTGCGCAACCCGATGACGGTCATATCCATGCTCTGCGGCATGATGCAAAAATCCTTCAGCTCCGACGGCTCCCATAGCTCCAAGCGAATTGCCTCGGCCATCGACACCATGCAACAGGCCGCCAGCCGCATGAACGTACTGCTCGAAGACCTGCTGGACACTTCGCGCATCGACGCCGGACGCTACACCATCCATCCCCAACCGATGGACGTCAGCCAGATATTCGAAGACGCCTGCTCACTGCTGACGCCACTGGCAACCGCCAAGGCCATCGATATTTCGTTCCACGCCGAACCCGACCTGAAGATCAATGCCGACCCCGAGCGGCTGTTCCAGGTGCTCTCCAACCTGATCGGAAACGCCATCAAGTTCACCCCCCAGCAAGGCAGCGTAGGCATCAGCGCGATGTCGGTGGGTGACGAGATCGTGTTCAGCGTTCGTGATACCGGCGAAGGAATCAAACCTGAGCAGTTACCGCATGTGTTTGATCGCTACTGGACAGTCAAGGAAGGCAACCCGAACGGCACCGGGCTGGGTTTGTATATTTCCAAGGGGATTGTCCAGGCTCATGGCGGTAAACTGCGCGCCGAAAGCCAACCCGGCAAGGGCAGCGAATTCAGCTTTACCGTGCCGAAGATCAACTGAGCCGGGCATCGCCCCCTAACCCACTGGAAACCGAAGCCCAATGGCCTCACTGAACAAACAGCAAAAACGCGCCAAGCGCGCCAAAGACAAAGCCAAGCAAATCCGCATGAGCGGGCGTAAATCCATCCCCATGTATGGCGACCCGGCCCACGCCACCGCCCAGCCACCGGTCTACGTGCTCGAACTGTTCGCCAAGCTGCGCGAAGCCGAGGCCAGCAGCCGTAGCGAAATGCTCGACACGCTGCTCGCGTCCCTGAGCGTGATGATCAGCGAACGCCCCGGCCTGCTGGACCTGAAAAACGCCGAAAACGAAAGCATGGCCGCCACCAACCTGGCCGCCGACATGCTGGTGGACTACCGCATGTGGGCCGACGACATGGACCGCGAGACGGCCCAGCGCTGGCTCAGCACTCCGGAGTTCATCAAGGACTTCAGCGAGGCGCTGGATCGTTATCGTCAGTTGATGGAAGAGCCCGCCAGCGAATAGAACGCGACCAGCTCACGCAGATGAGAACAGCCAGCTAAAATCTCCTATGGACGATAAAAACGCACAACGGCAACACTCATCCGGTTAACCCTTCCAACCCCCGCCCAAAGCTGGCACCATCGCGCCTTTTTTTACGCAACTCCCCGGGATTTTTACCGGTAAACAGAGTTCGAACGGCCGTTTGGTTGTTGATGGCGCGACAGTCTGCTGCGCCGATGCGACAACCTGCCGCACATTCACGGTTTACCACCCGTAGCGCTGTTGGCTGCCATTCGGACGCTATGCTAGCTTGGCCGCCTCGCCAGGAAGGCCGCCAACAGCAAGGGAGCACACACCATGAGGACCGCACATGGCCCAGGCCACGCCCGCGCTTGAAATCCGCAACTTGCACAAACGCTACGGAAAGCTGGAGGTGCTCAAAGGCGTCTCGCTGACCGCCCGCGACGGCGATGTGATCTCGATCCTGGGTTCCTCCGGTTCCGGCAAATCCACATTTCTGCGCTGCATCAACCTGCTGGAAAACCCGAACCAGGGCCAGATCCTGGTGGCCGGCGAAGAACTCAAGCTCAAGGCAGCGAAAAACGGTGAACTGGTGGCCGCCGATGGCAAACAGATCAACCGCCTGCGCAGCGAAATCGGTTTTGTGTTTCAAAACTTTAACCTCTGGCCGCACATGAGCGTGCTCGACAACATCATCGAAGCCCCGCGCCGGGTGCTCGGCCAGAGCAAGGCCGAGGCGGTGGAAGTGGCCGAGGCCCTGCTGGCCAAGGTTGGCATCGCCGACAAGCGTCATGCCTACCCTGCCGAACTTTCCGGTGGTCAGCAGCAGCGCGCCGCCATCGCCCGCACGTTGGCGATGCAGCCTAAAGTGATTCTGTTCGACGAGCCCACCTCCGCCCTTGACCCGGAAATGGTCCAGGAAGTACTTAGTGTGATCCGCGCCCTGGCCGAAGAAGGCCGCACCATGCTGCTGGTGACTCACGAAATGGGCTTCGCCCGTCAGGTTTCCAGCGAGGTGGTGTTCCTTCATCAAGGCCTGGTCGAGGAGCAAGGATCGCCACAGCAGGTCTTCGAAAACCCGCTTTCGGCGCGCTGCAAACAATTCATGTCCAGCAACCGCTAACGGAGCAGTACCTATGCAGACCTACAAGAAAATCCTCCTGGCCGCTGCCGCCAGCCTGGTCTTCTCGGCCAGCGCCATGGCCGCGGACAAACTGAAAATGGGCATCGAAGCGGCCTACCCGCCGTTCAACAACAAAGATGCCAGCGGCAACGTGGTCGGCTTCGACAAGGACATTGGCGACGCCCTGTGCGCCAAGATGAAAGTCGAATGCAGCGTGGTGACCTCCGACTGGGACGGCATCATTCCAGCCCTGAACGCCAAGAAGTTCGACTTCCTGATCTCCTCGCTGTCGATTACCGAGGAACGCAAGCAGGCCGTGGACTTCACCGAGCCGTACTATTCCAACAAACTGCAATTCATCGCGCCGAAAGCCACCACCGATTTCAGCACCGACAAGGCGTACCTGAGCGGCAAGACCATTGGCGCCCAACGCGCGACACTGGCCGGGACCTGGCTGGAAGACCGCAACATGGAAGATGACTACAACATCAAGGTCACGCTCTACGATACTCAGGAAAACGCCTACCTCGACCTGCTCTCCGGCCGCGTTGACGCCATCCTGGCGGACAAATACGTGCAATACGAATGGCTCAAGAGCAAAGACGGCGCCGCCTACGAATTCAAAGGCGACCCAGTGGTGGAAAGCGACAAGATCGGTATCGCCGTACGCAAGGGTGACGACGAACTGCGCACCAAGCTGAACGCCGCGCTCAAGGAAATCGTGGCCGACGGCACCTATAAAAAGATCAACGACAAGTACTTCCCGTTCAGCATCTATTGATACTGACGTGCCTGGCCGGCGCCGCTTCATTGCGGTGCCGGTCCTTAGCAAAGCCTGCCGCGATATGAACACACACCCATGATGATCGATCTCTACGGATTCGGCCCGGCGCTCGCCGCTGGCGCGCTGATGACCGTCAAACTGGCGCTCTCAGCCCTCTGCCTGGGGCTGGTGCTTGGCTTGCTCGGCGCCTTGGCCAAGACCTCCCCGTACAAGCCGCTGCAATGGCTGGGCGGCACTTATTCGACACTGGTTCGCGGCGTCCCGGAATTGCTCTGGGTGCTGCTGATCTACTTCGGCACCGTCAACCTCATGCGTGCCCTGGGCGAATACTTCGGTAACCCTGAGCTTTCCCTCAACGCCTTCGCCGCCGGCGTCATCGCCCTGGGCCTGTGCTTTGGCGCCTACGCCACGGAAGTATTTCGCGGCGCGATCCTGGCAATTCCCAAGGGCCATCGCGAAGCTGGCGTGGCCCTGGGGTTGTCCAAATGGCGGATCTTTACCCGGCTGATCATGCCGCAGATGTGGCGCATCGCCCTGCCCGGCCTGGGCAACCTGTTCATGATCCTGATGAAAGACACGGCGCTGGTGTCGGTGATCGGCCTGGAAGAAATCATGCGCCATGCGCAAATCGGCGTGACCGTGTCCAAGCAGCCGTTCACCTTCTATATGGTGGCCGCGTTCATGTACCTGGGCCTGACCGTGCTCGCCATGATCGGCATGCATTTTCTGGAACGACGTGCCGCTCGCGGCTTTGCCAGGAGCACCCAATGAACTGGGAAGTCATCATCAAGTGGCTGCCGAAACTGGTCCAGGGCGCGACACTGACCCTGGAACTGGTGGCCATCGCCGTGATCGCCGGTCTGCTGCTGGCGATTCCGCTGGGCATCGCCCGCTCCTCACGCCTGTGGTACGTGCGGGCTTTGCCCTACGCCTACATTTTCTTTTTCCGTGGCACGCCGTTATTGGTTCAGCTGTTCCTGGTCTACTACGGTCTGGCGCAGTTCGACGCCGTGCGCAGCAGCGCATTGTGGCCGTATCTGCGCGATCCGTTCTGGTGCGCCACGGCCACCATGACCCTGCACACCGCCGCCTACATCGCTGAAATCCTGCGCGGCGCGATCCAGGCCATCCCTCGTGGTGAAATCGAGGCCGCGCGGGCCCTGGGCATGTCACGACCCAAGGCCTTGTTCTACATCATCCTGCCCCGTGCAGCGCGCATCGGCCTGCCGGCCTACAGCAACGAAGTGATCCTGATGCTCAAGGCCAGCGCCCTGGCGAGCACCGTGACCCTGCTGGAGCTCACCGGCATGGCCCGCACCATCATTGCCCGGACCTACTTGCCGGTGGAGATCTTCTTCGCGGCCGGTATGTTCTACCTGCTGATGGCGTTCGTGCTGGTGCAAGGCTTCAAGCTGCTGGAGCGCTGGTTGCGCGTCGATGCCTGCCAAGGGCGCTGACCGCAGCGTGCTGAGGGGCGAGGCGTTACTCGCCCGTTTCACCGCGCTGGATGCTTTTCTCACAACGCACCAGGCATTGTGGAAACCGCGTCCGTTCACCCACCTGCAACTGCCATGGGAAGGGTCCTACCCTGAGCTGGCCCAATGGCTACGCCAGCGTTCGCTGGAGGACGCGGAAAACGACCATCACCAACCCTGGCTGATTCAACATGCACCCGCGCCATTTCCAGAGCTGGCGACCATTTCCCAAGCGTTGAGCGCAGTCGCGGAACTGCCGGACAAAGGGCTCGAGGCCGCTGCCCATCGCCTCAGCGTCGACGTGCCAGGCCGCAAATGGCAGCAGATCGAAGCGTTCGCCAGCCGCCTGCACTTCGCTACCAAACCAACCCACTGGCTCGATTGGTGCGCCGGCAAAGGTCACCTTGGCCGGCGCTTGTTAGGCGACAGTCAACAATTGACCTGCCTGGAATACGACCCGGCCCTGGTCGCCAGCGGCCAGCAACTGAGCCAACGCCACCGTTTACCCGCCACGCACTTGCAGCAAGACGTGCTGGCGGCAGAGGCAGCCCAGGCGATCCGTCCTGAACACACGCCGGTAGCCCTGCACGCCTGCGGCGACCTGCATGTGCGTCTGATGCAATTGGCGAGCGCCGCTGGCTGCACGCAACTGGCAATCGCCCCGTGCTGCTACAACCGCATCAGCACCGAGCGCTACCAACCGCTGTCCGATGCTGCCAAGGGTTCGGTCCTACAGCTATCGCTGGACGATCTCGGTCTACCGCTGACAGAAACCGTCACGGCCGGCGCTCGCATTCGACGGCAACGAGACCAGTCCATGGCTCGGCGCCTGAGCTTTGACCTCCTGCAGCGGCAGATCCGGGGATGCGACGAGTACCTGCCCACCCCGTCACTTCCCAGCGCCTGGCTGGAAAAGTCCTTCGCCGACTACTGCATCGATCTGGCCGCCATGAAAGACTTATCCACAGTCGGCTCACCTGACTGGACAGCACTGGAAGCAGCCGGCCATCAGCGTCTGGCCGAAGTGCGCAACCTGGAATTGGTCCGAGGCCTTTTCCGGCGGCCTTTGGAGCTGTGGTTGGTGCTGGATCGGGCACTTTTTCTCAGCCAGAAAAACTACCACGTCCGCCTCGGCACCTTCTGCGAAACGCCGTTGACGCCACGCAATCTGATGCTGCTGGCCGAGCGTTGCTGACACGAGACAGCCTGTGGATAACTCTGTTGATGAAAAAGTCTTGGATCCAATAAATCCGCGATTTTCTGCTACAACCGAGGCTGGTCATTTTTTGTTCATATGGATAAAAAACCATTAAAACAGGCATTTGCGAGCAAACGAGAAAACTGTCACAAAATCGCAAGATGACAGTGGCCCCGTCCCACCCGTTGTGCATAAGCGCTCAAACAAAACGACATAACCGCCGAACTCAGTGCTCCCTCACGCCAGCAATTGCGCCCACCGCGCCCGTGCAGTACAACAGCCTTACGTATCGTGATTGACACAATGCCGACACACAAGGACTGGCCGTGACGTTCATTTCCTACGCACAGAACTTCGAAGACATACGCCTGTGGCGCGCCCTTCAATCGGTGGAAAACGGCTTTTATCTGGACGTAGGCGCCAACCATCCGACAGAAGATTCCGTGACCCGGGCTTTCTACGACCACGGTTGGCGCGGGATCAACATCGAACCGGTGCCGGCGTACTACGATGCCCTTTGCCAACAACGTCCCGACGACATCAACCTGCAATGCGTGGCCGGCGAAAACGCCGACAGCCTGACCTTCTACACCATTGCCGACACAGGCCTGTCCACCGTCGAAGCCAGCGTCGCCCAACAACACCGCGACGCCGGCATGAACGTCAGTGTCCAGACCGTCCAGTCCCGCACCCTGACGTCGATCTGCGAACAATACGCCCAGGACCGTCCCATCCACTTCCTGAAAATAGACGTCGAAGGTCACGAAGAAACCGTGCTGCGCGGCATGGACTTCAGCCGCTGGCGCCCCTGGATCATCCTCATCGAAACCCCATGGGCCCGCGACCAGACCTGGGAAACCCTCGTCACCGACGCCGGCTACCAGCCCATCCTGTTCGACGGCCTCAACACTTTTTACCTCGCCGAAGAACACCTGGCGCTCAAACCCGCTTTCGACATCCCCCCGTGCAACCTCGACGGGTTCCAGTTCTGCAAGGGCCACAAATTCAGCCACCCCCTCAGCGAACCCGACCAACAACTCACCACCGCCCTGCAACGCGCCGAACGGGCCGAAGCCCAACTCCATGCCCTGCAAAACAGCCGCACATGGCGAACCTTGCAGAAAGTACGCAACCTCGTACGCCGCGCCTGAGCCAGGGCCCTGCAAAAATAGTCAGAATTCAGGGGTTTACAGAACGCACCCAATCGCTATAATCGTCGCCCACACGCCGGTATAGCTCAGTTGGTAGAGCAACTGACTTGTAATCAGTAGGTCCCGGGTTCGACTCCTGGTGCCGGCACCATACAAAACGAAGCCCTCGCAGAAATGCGAGGGCTTTGTTGTTTCTGCACATCCACTTTCCTATCCACACACTGAACTCTGTGGGAGCGAGCCTGCTCGCGATGAGGCCATCACCCACCGACACTCTGCCATACAGACGCAAGCTCGCTCCGTCCGCCCCAGATGCGTTAATTCCGGACACACAATTCCAGCCCCGCCAGCATCGCGCCACGATTGTCCCCTATCCAATCGACCGCTACCCTCCAACTGTCGTTGCCAATTCAGCGACCGGGCGTAGGAAACCCGAAGTAAATCAAGGCGTATCAGCTGCGCCTCGCTTACTATTGCAGGCGCTTTTTTTGTATCTGCGATATGCGTTATGGCGGCTGTGCGCGGGACACCTTCGGGTGTGCCGGGTGCCTTGATTCCCGGTTTTCCTACCCCGTGCATGGCCGCCACCCAATCCCGTAGGAAAGGACGGTTGCGGCTCTCTCAGTCAAGGAGCCAGACAATGCCAAACCCGCAAGACCTCAAAACCCCAGGCCTGACCCCCTTCTCCTTCCACTCCGATCGCCCATTGTTCCGCGTCACCAGCGGCGTCCCCATCGGCGAAGCCCTCTCCCATGCCTCCGATCTGCTCCACGTCGCCAAGCTTCTGGCCGAGGATGCGGCGATGATTCGCAGCACGGATCGGTATGCTTGGGCGTCGTGTTATTTACAGGATATGAGCAAGGCGGTGATTGATGATGTGGTGAAGGTGCTGGAGGCGCCGGGGAATATGTCCGCTTAGGTCACCGGGGACATCCGATGCTGCTCACTTAAGCGGGGGCGGCATTGGATCAGGAGCTGAGCGATTCGGGGACAGACCACGATTCCGTAAATGAATATGCAGTGACGCCAAATTAATCGTAGTCTGTGCCCGTTTTTTCTTAGATGAGTCTGGAGGATGTACTTCATCCCTCGCTTTGCGCCCCTTCACCACTTGGCGCGAGGGCGTTGCCGCGTATGAAATACCCCAAGGATTTGAAGGCGGTCACCGCGTACCCGGTAGGGGATGAGATAGGACCAGTTGGGCACTGCCCATACGCGTGTTTTTGACTCGACCCTCACGGCCCATGGCGGGAAATGGGGCCAGTTTGTCTACGCTGGCGAAAATCGCATCTGAGAAATCATCAGCAGCCTTGGGGTTTTCAAGGGCTATATAGCTCGCTTCGTCTTCCAGGTTTTTGAGGACTTTTTCAAGCCACTCAACCCGCATTCCTGCTCCAGCGGCGGGCGCGCATTGCCGCAACCTGGTCGTCGGTGGCGAATTTACCTTGATCAGCCTCTTCAACCGCCAGTTCACTCTGCGCAGTCAAAGCCTTCTCGTGCTCGATGTAGTCGCGAAGAACATCCATCGCCAGATAACTCACGGTTTGGCCATTCGTCTTAGCCAGATCGGAGAGCGAGTTCGAAAGGTCTTCCGGCAGGTTCAGGGATATTCCGGTCATGGCGGCCTCGATGGTGAGCGGTTGATGAACACCTTATACCGGCAAGGGTCATTCGGGGACAGACCACGACTACGAGACGGGCCGACTACTCAGTTAGCTCAATATCGTGGTCTGTCCCCGATTTTTTCATTGGATCCGGCACTGAAAACCGGGCGCAGGCGCAAAGGGGGTTGCTTCGCACCCCAGCGGGAGCAAGCTCCCTCGCCACGGGCCGTGTGCAACATTCACTTAATCTTTTTTCCGCCAATACCTTTATAGCGGCGTCGCCCGCACCAGGCGCTGCGCTTGCGCTCTACTACACTTGCCCTCAAATCCCGCCCCCTCTGGAGTATCAGGCGATGAAGATCAGGACCAAGATCATAGGCTCGGGGTTGATCAGCCTTTTCTTTGCCCTTGTGCTCGGCGGTATCGGGTTGTGGGGCTATATCAGCATGACCAGCGCCCTGGCGCGTAGCGAGACCAGTATTTCGGCCATGCGCAAGCACATGGAGGCGGACATGATGCACGACGCTATTCGTGGCGATGTGTTGGCCGCTTTGCTGGTGGCGCCGGGGGATGCCGCGGGAGCCAAGGAGGTGAGAGAGGCGTTCGATGAGCATGCGCAACGGATGCGCAAGGTCATTGCCGAGAATGCCGAGGCCCAGTTGCCGCAAGCGATCGCTCAGGCCATTACCGAGCTGAAGCCGCAAGTGGAAACCTATATTGCATCGGCTCAGCAGGTGATCGCTAAGGCGTTGGGTGGCGCCCAGGATGGCCGGGCGTTGCGGACGGAGTTCGACGGGGCGTTTTCGGCGCTGGAGGAGCGTAACGAGGCGGTGAGTGAGTTGATCGAGAGCCAGGCCCATGCCACCCGCGAGCATCAGGACCACAGCATTCAAACGTCGGAGCGCTGGCTGGTTTTCACGTTGCTGGCCACCTGTGTGGCGTTGGCGCTGTTGTCCTGGAGCCTGCTCAAGGCGGTGCTTACACCGCTGAATAACATCATCCTCAACACTCAGGCGATTTCCCAAGGGGATTTGCAACGCTCAATGGGCGCGCACAGCAAGGATGAGCTGGGCCAGTTGCAACGCGTGATCGAGCAGATGCAGGTCAATTTGCGGCAAATGATCGCCACGATCCGCAGCCAGAGTGACGAGTTGCATGGCACCTCGCGCGTATTGGGCGATACGGCGCGGCAGATTGTGTCCAGCGCCGATCAGCAGGCGCAGAGCGCCACCAGCATGGCGGCGAGCATGGAGCAGATGATGGCGAACATCAGCCAGATCCATCAGCACGCCGACAGCGCCCGGACGATCTCGGCACAGTCCGAACAACTGGCCAGCAGCGGCGGGCAAGTGATTCTTGGGGTGGTGGAAGGCATGAGCCGGATCGCCGAGGTGGTCAATCAGTCGTCCAGCAAGATCACGGCGCTGGACGCCTCGTCTGAAGACATTCATTCGATCATCCAAGTGATCAAGAGCATCGCCGAACAGACCAACCTACTGGCCCTCAACGCCGCCATCGAAGCTGCCCGTGCCGGGGAGGCGGGGCGCGGCTTTGCGGTGGTGGCCGATGAGGTGCGTAACCTGGCGGCGCGCACTACTCAGTCCACCCAGGAAATCACCGCGATGATCGAGCGCATCCAGACCAGCGCCCGGGATGCGGTGGCGAACATGCAGGCTTGCGTCAGCCGCGTGGACGAAGGCGTCTCACTGGCCCAGCAGGCCGGGGTGTCTATCAGCGAAATCCGCACCGGCGCCCGGCATGCAGCAGAAGTGGTCGAGGAAATTTCCCAGACCATTGCCGAACAATCGAAGGCCAGCGATGAAATGGCTCAGAGGGTGGAGTCGATTGCCGAGCAGTCCCGCGAGAACACACGCTCGATTCACAACCTGACGCAAACAGCGGATCAATTGAACGATGCGGCGGGGTCGATGCAGGCTTCGGTGCAGCAGTTCAAGATTTGATCAATAAGCTGCATTCACGTTTGTGGCGAGGGCGCGTGCTCTCGCTGGGGTGCGTAGCAGCCTCTGCTTTCAATACTCGCGAATGATTGAAAATTATGGCTGGGCAATAATTATTGCCCAGCCATAAAAACGCCAAAAGCCTGACTCACACCTGGCTCACCTCAAACACAAACGAAATCTCCCGCTTCTGGGCGCTCCAGACGTAGCGGATATGCTTGCCCTGCACCGGAACCGAAACCGCCGGAGGGCGAAACGCCGCCACGCATTCGTGCCCAGGCAGACGGACGCTGTTGTACAGCAAGCCCCAGGACAAGGTTTCGCGCAGTTGCCGGGCGAACACCTGGGAGGGACCGTAGGCAGTGGGGTCCGGATCATGCAGATGCGGGTAGTCTTGGCGGATATCGTGCAGCGGCTTGATGACCTTGTTGACGTAGGTGCGCATGGTCAATTCCAGATCCGGCTCGTTGGTCGCCCCGAGGAATCGCGCCTGGTGGTAGCAGGTCTCGGCAATGGCGGCTTCCTGGCTGCTGGCGACGTAGTAGACGCCGAAGGTGCCGTCACTGAAGCGGCTGCTTTTGCCGATGTGGGTAAACGCGGCCATCACCGGCGAAGAGCCGGGCCCGGAAATGCGGTCCTCGGGACGTACCCGGGACAGCACGCCGGCTTCTTCCATGAGCCGGTCGTTGGTCAGTGCTTCCAGGGCATATGCGGTGGGCAGGTCCTCGGGATCAAGCACATCTTCGAACAGCGCAATCGGCGGGAAGCTGCTGTTGACGATCCGGTAGGCACGCTTCCATTGCGGGTCCGCCAGGGGTGGCGTCATCAACCGCGCACTCCGTCGAGGTAACGCCGCACATCGGCGATGTCCACCACCCGCCCGGCGAGCATATAGGCCAATGCCGACTGGCCGTTGAAGGGCGCAGCGGTATTGGGGCTGTTCACCCACTGGTAAGCGCGGTCCCGGCTGTTGCTGAAGATGATGCTCAGCGCCTTGTGAATACCCATGAGATAGGAAATGCGCTCCAGTGTGTCGTGAGGCAGCCTGACGTTTTCTGGTAATTGCTTGTACTTATAGAAAGTCGTGTTGCCTACCTTGCCCAGCAACGTGCGCTGCTGCTCGACGCTGCAGCCCCACAACGCCATGAGGTTGAAGAAAAACTTCAACGCGACCCGACCCGCGTCCGGGGAGTCCAATTGTTGCTGCGCGTTGAGGCTGATGGAGGAGGTTGCCATGAGATTTGGGCTCCATTGCTAGGGCTGACACCTAGAGAGTAGTACAAATACGGATAAAATATTATTTTTTGTTCGTAAACGTATTTTTACCACCCTCTACCTGAACAATTCAGCCAGCCGTGTGCAGGAATTTTCTTTGCGCCAGCCGCTTACGGACTCGCTGACCGCCTCGATTACCGTTGATCAGGCAAAAAACCCAAATCCCGCATAAGCTCCAACCATCGTCTGCCGGAGCTTTTCGCCACAAAACCGCGACAACCGTGGCAAGGTGCATGATGATAGCCGGCATGCACTGCCTGGCCGGCGCCAGGTGCACAACAATAGCGAGCCCACTTAAGCAGAGGGCATTACCTCATGGATAGCAGAACCTTACGCAACCTCATGCGCATCGTGCAGACCGGCTCCTTGTCGGCGGCGGCGGAACATTCGTGCCTCACGGTGCAGGCATTGGCGGCACAGTTGAACAAAGTTGAGGAGCAGTTCGGTTTCCGGCTGTTCCGGCGGTCGAACAAGGGCCTGACGTTGACGAGCCAAGGCTCGGAACTGACGCCGTTCATGGATCAGGTGCTGGTTGCCACGCGGCAGTTGGAGGAGAAGGTCGCGGCGCTGAAGACGCCCCGACAGCGCACGCTGAGAGTGGCGCTCAATACCACGCTGCCGGCGGAGTTCAACCGGCGGATGATTGATCGGTTGATCGCCGTGTTTCCTCAGTATCAGTTGGAGTTCAGTTACGCCGAGTCGATGGAAAACCTGAGCAAGCTCAAGAATGAAGATTTCGACCTGGCGATCCTGATCGGTCCGCAGCAGAGCGGCTTTTCCAGCATCACCATGCCGGACGTTCAGGTGCAGGTGGTCGGCGCCCATTGTGGCGAAGAGGACGACTCCCTCGGTTTGCTCGGCGATAAGTTTCAGGTGCGTCCGGCCGAGGAATGTCCGTATTCCCACAGCTTCCTTCGCTTCCTGGATGCCGGCCTGGGCGAGTACGGCTCGAGCCAGCGGATGGTGTATTCCTGCAGTGAAACGCTGACCTTGTCGTTGATTACCCAGCTCGACGGACTGGGGCTGGTGTCCCGGGAAGCTGCGCTGCGTAACGACTTGACGATTTTCCCGGACTTCGAGGATTTCCTCGAGGTCCGCCTGGCGGTGAATAATCCAGAGTTGTCCGGCCAGGCACTGCACGATGTTGTGGACCTGACGCTAAAGGAACGAACCGAGCGCGATATACGCCGCCGTGCCCACCGCCACACTGAGAAACAGGTTACGGCTGAAATACGCACATAACAGCGTCGGAATCGCGGCATAGAATTCCGGGCGGTCGAGTTGTATCTGCTGATCCTTGATCAACAACGGGGTGAGGCTGATGGCAGCGACGATCGCCACCGGCAGGTATTCCAAGGCGCGGGCGACGAACGGTGGCCAGTTTTCAGTATTGACCTGCAGCGGCAGGGCCCGTGGCAGAAAGGTCACCGCCATCATCAGGGCCACGACCAGGATCAGGAACGTTTGGTCAGGCATACGCCCACCCCGCAGCCAACGAACGTGGCAATGAAGACATTGAACGGCGAGCTGCCCAGCAGGCTCAGCCCGCCCATGCAGACGACCGCCGCCAGGGCAGCGATCAGTTTGTTACGGGTGTTGCACAGCGAAACCAGCACGTAGAGCATCATCGCGGTCAAGGCGTAGTCGAGCTGGTATTTGATCAGGTGCGCCGCGTATTGCGCACAAACCGCTCCCAGCAGACCGCCGAGCACCCAGGATGTGTGGCAAAAGAGATTGAAGCCGATCAGATATCGCACGCTGACCGGTGCCCCAGTGCCGAGTTTGACGCTGTGGAAGGCGAACGACTCATCCGTGAGCCCTGCCGCGTAGCACCAACGCTCGAAACGATTGAGCCCCAACGCCCGCAATGCCTTGGCCATGTACACCGACATCAGCATGTGTCGCGCGTTGATCAGGAACGTGGTGAGCACGATGGTGGTCAGCGACGCTCCGCTGGAAATCAACGCCAGCGCCGCAAATTGTGAAGCACCCGCGTAAACGAACAGGCACATCGCCACCGGCAGCCACAAGGGCAACCCGGCGTTGACCGCCATCAGACCGAACACAAACGAAACCGTAAAATAACCCGCCACCACCGGACTGGCTTCAGCAAAGGTACGCGAG
Organism: Pseudomonas halotolerans; assembly: GCF_039581215.1. Classification (NCBI taxonomy): domain Bacteria; kingdom Pseudomonadati; phylum Pseudomonadota; class Gammaproteobacteria; order Pseudomonadales; family Pseudomonadaceae; genus Pseudomonas; species Pseudomonas halotolerans. Next base: position 79,717 of record NZ_JBCNTJ010000021.1, on the reverse strand, counting down.
GCTTGTGGTTCGACCACCAGCGGCTGGCTGGAAGTCTTGCTCATAGATCCCTCTCGAAAGTGATTTCACCCCGAGGCTCACAAAAGCCCTGGGCTGCCCAAAACCGTTTGCCGGCCAGATTAGCATCGTCGACGAACAGGAACATGCGCAGTACGCCGACCCGTTTCATGTCAGCCGATGCCGCCTCCACCAGCCGCTGGCCCAAGCCTCGGGTGCGATGCCCCGGGCTGACGGCCAGGTGATTGATGGTGCCACGGGTGCCAAGCATGCCGCCAATCACCGCGCCCACCACTTCACCGCTGACATCGACGGCCAGGTACGCGGTGGTGGTGTCCTGCAACAATACCCCGCGCAAGAATCGGGCATCCTGCCACTCGCAGAACGACACTTCGTCGAAACCGCGAAAAAACTGCTCCAGTCGTTCGGCGTCCCTGACCATTGCCCGGCGCAACAGAACCTGTTGCTCCAGATCGTCCATGGGTTCGAGCTGTTCAGCGAACAATGTCAAAAGCGGTCCCGGGCCGCGAGAAGGAGATCGCCAGGATCTGCCTGAAAGCCATTTCATGGCTGTGGACGTTCCGGGCCGGGGTGACGTAATGGCGCATGTCGCGGTCGAGGAAGAACGTGGTGTCGAGAATGTCCTCGTAGGTAATCGCCGCCAGTTGTTCTTCCTGGGCGGTGTACAGACGACTCTCTGCGCCGGCCACATTATGACGGCCCCAGAAGTGCACGCCGCTGAACGGATACCCGTCGCAATGGATGCCCTCAGGGGTAATTTCCAACTGCTTGCCCGGCTTGATCTCGATACGGATCTGATGGATCTGGCACTGCCAGATTTCCTCGTGCAGTTCCTGAGGAAGGACGTTCTTGTACACCTCAAAGTCCGTGTCGATCAGACTGCGCATCACCGGTGAGTTGATCACTTCGTTGGAAAAATCCTGGAAGTGCCGCTCCAGTCCACCGACATAGCTGTTGTTGGCCTTGGACTGAATGTAGGCTCGGTGCTCGAGCTGCGAGAGTTCGCGGGTCCTGGGGTTGTATTCGAAGTCGCTGTAGCGGCGAAAACGCATGCCTGACTCGGCCTGGCCGTAGTAGCTGTCGGGCTCCATGTTTTCCCAGCTCTTGGTCAGTCGGACAAAGTCACCGAAATGACCGTAGAGATTAAAGTCTCCACCGCGGACGTTGACGTATTTGTCACGTCTGAGCGCTTCGCCGACTTCCCTGTTCAGAACGATCATTTTTCATAGGTCTCCACTGCATTGAGCAGCCTAATCTAGTGGGTACAGTATTTACGTCCATGAGAAAGTATTTGAGGCATTTCAAGCCATGCTTGAAACGGTGGGCAATGTTTCATTAGTACGACTTTTTCTCGGGAAAACAGACTGTTCCAACGGTTTTTTTGCCGTCCAAAGAAAAAACCCCGAGTTTGCGCTCGGGGTTTTTCATCAGGCGTTTTGAACGTGATCAGGCATCAGAAGACGCTGATCGGATAATCCACGAACACCCGCAGCTCATTGCCGCTCACGTTGTACTCGCTGGACTTCTGCGAAACACGCAGGAACGAACTGCGCAACCGCACGCTCAGGTCTTTGGCGGGGCCGTTCTGGACCACGTACTTGAACTGATTGAAGATCTCGCGCTCGGTCCCGCCTTCGCTGGTGGACGTGGTGATGTTATCGCCACGCACATAAGCCACGTTATACGTCAGGCCGGGAATCCCGAACGTGGTGAAGTCCAGGCCATAACCCAATTGCCAGCTGCGTTCGTCTTCAGCGTTGAAGTCGGACCAGAAGGAGTTGGCCAGGTAGATCGTGTTACCGCCGTCACCGACACGATTCTGCTCACGCTGATAACCGCCGTAGGCATAGCCCAGGTTGCTGTCGCCAGTGCTGCGCTGGTGAGCCAGTGTGAAGCTGTGCGGTCCGGTGGCGAAGGTGGCGGCCAGGCTCCAGATTTTGTTGTCGTCGCCGGTAACGTTGTTTTCGCGAACATAGCCGTTGTCCAGCTTGGTGCGATAGCCGTTGAAGTCCAGGGTCAGGGACTGATCCTTGGCCAGCGGGAATACGTAGTTGGCGTTCACGTACTGCTTCTTCAACACGTCCTCGACATCCGAGGCGTAAAGCGAAGCCTTGAACTGCTCGGTGAACTGATAGCTGCCGCCCAATACGTTGATCGACTTCAGGCCACCGCTGTCACGGCCCTCGGCGCTCTTGCGCGACTCGGCGGTGAAACGTCCAGCGTTCAGCTCCAGGCCCTTGATCTCTTTGGAAGTGATCAGCGTGCCGGTGTAGCTTTCCGGCAGCAGGCGCGAGTTGTCGTAGCTCAGCACCGGCAGGGCCGGCATCTGGTCACCGTAGGCCAACACGGTATTGGAAACACGGAACTTGACCGCTGCGCCAAACTTGGACAGGTCATCGGCCGCGTTGCCGCTGTCGCCTTGCTTGAAGAAGTCGATGCCGCCCGCACCGCTGCGACCTTTGCCGCCATCCAGACGCAGCGCGTACAGACCGAAGGCGTCTACACCCACGCCCACAGTGCCTTGGGTAAAACCGGACGAGAACGTTCCAATGGCGGCCTGGCCCCATTCGGCTTTGTCTTCGTTACCGTTTTTGTAGTCGCGATTCATATAGGCGTTGCGTAACAGCACGTTCAGGCTGCTGTCCTCAACGAACCCCTTGGACTCAGCCTGGTCGCTGGCCATGGCGTATGTCGTGTTTAAAATCCCCAGTGCGATCAGAGCAATGCGCTTGTTCAACATGATTATTTTCCTTGTACGGGTTGATACGCACTGCGACGGCAGCCGAAACGGCGCTTTTGCGCTCTTTTTCGGACTCTTGCTCCTGAAAATAATGAAAAGGCCCGCCCACGAACGATCGTGACGGGCCTTTTTATTATTTAAGAGTCATGGCTGTTAGCCACAGGCGTGGACGAATCCTAGTCCTGCCCTCAACGATGTGTCAATTTCGTGAATCGTCTGTAATCAGGTGGAAAAATTTAAAGAACCGGAACGGTTTCGTGTGGAGCGCCAAGTGTGAAGGTTCCGTGTCCATCGCCCATAAAAAAGGCGCTGCCATTGCGGCCAGCGCCTTTTATCAATCCGTTGAATTCTAGCCTTGCATCACATCCCATAAAGCTTCCAGTTCAGCCTCGCTGAACAGGCCATCCGGATAGCGCTCCTTGATCATCCGACGCGGGTCAGGTTCTCTGATCTGACGCGATCCGTTGGACTTCAACCACTGCGCCAAGGCTTTAAGCGACTCACCATTCACAACGGCCAAGGGATGGTATGTGCGCTCGCTTATCATATTCATTCCAGCGCCCTCTCCTGGTTGATGAGCGGCCAATTTATCCAAGGTTTATGACAAAACAACTCAGCTCCGCTCCCCAGAACTGCCGCGATACAGATACAAGAGCTATGCCAATGTGCCTGCACCGCCGATCTGCGGACATAAAAAAGCCCGCATCCCCAATCAGGCCGCGGGCCAAAGCAAAATGGATCCAAAAAGCCCCGCACAGAGCTGCCGCCAGCGCTATTGCCTGGCTGTTACATCACCACTCATTTTGTTTGCGGCGCAGGCTGTTGTTGGGTAAGGCAGTGGATGTTTCCGCCCCCCAGTAACAGTTCGCGCCCCGGCACCATGACCACTTCGTGCTCTGGAAAGAGCCTTTGCAGAAGCGCTTTCGCCGGGCCATCCAGTGGATCGTCGAAGCTCGGCGCGATGATGCCGCCGTTGACGATTAGGAAGTTCACGTAGGAACCGGCCAACCGCACGGTCGGATTGCGCTCCTGGGAGCCTTGCACCGCGTCCACGCCGGCGCATTCCTCTTCGGTGGCATACAACGGCCCCGGAATCGGCATCTTGTGCACTGTGAACGGGCGTCCCTTGGCGTCAGTGCTGTTTTGCAGTACGTCCATCGCGGCGTGGCAGCGAGCGTAGTTCGGGTCCTGCGGGTCGTCGGTCCAGGCCAGCAATACTTCGCCAGGGCGCACGTAGCAGCAGAAGTTATCCACATGGCCGTCGGTTTCGTCGTTGAACAGGCCGTCCGGCAGCCAGATGACCTTGTCCACCGCCAACTGCGCACTGAGCACCGCCTCAATGTCCTCGCGACTCAGGTGCGGGTTGCGATTGCGGTTGAGCAGGCATTCCTCGGTGGTGATCAGGGTACCCTCGCCATCGACGTGGATCGAGCCGCCCTCAAGCACGAAACCTTCGGTGCGGTAACGCGGGCTGCGTTCAATCTCGAGAATCTTGCTGGCCACTTGCGAATCCCGGTTCCACGGCGCATACAGGCCACCCTCAAAACCACCCCAGGCATTGAAATCCCAATCGACACCGCGCACTTCGCCCCTGTCATTGATGACGAACGTCGGGCCGGTGTCCCGGACCCAGGCATCGTCGCTGGACATTTCCACCACACGGATATTCGGCACGTCGAGATGCGCCCGGGCATTTTCGTATTGGTTCGCCGACACCGCCACGGTCACCGGTTCGAAGCGGGCGATGGCTTTGGCGACCGCCACATGAGCAGCCTGCGCGGGCTTGCCGCCGAGGCGCCAGTTATCCGGGCGCTCGGGCCAGACCATCCAGACCTGGGTCTGGGGTGCCCACTCGGCGGGCATGTGGAAACCATCCGCGCGGGGAGTGCTGTGCAACGTTGTCATAAATCAGGACTCCAGTGAGCCATCGAGGGTTTTGATCGAGCCGTACAGGTCGGCACGACGATCACGAAAAGTGCCCCAGGCACTGCGAATGTGTTCCAGCTCGTCCAGGTCAAAGCTGTGCACCAACACGCCTTCTTCGGTTTCGTTCAACGCCTGGACCTTTTCACCGAACTGATTGGCGATGAACGAGGAGCCGTAGAACGTGATGTCGTAGCCATCCTGCTCTTCGTTGCCGATGCGGTTGCTGGCCACCAGCGGCATCACGTTCGCGCCGGCATGGCCTTGTTGCACGCGCTGCCAGTGATCGCGGGACGAAATGCGCTTGTCGTGCGGCTCGCTGCCAATAGCAGTCGGGTAAAACAGAATTTCCGCGCCTTGCAGCGCCATGCTGCGGGCGCACTCGGGGAACCACTGGTCCCAGCAGATGCCCACGCCGATCCTGGCGTAGCGAGTATTCCAGACCTTGAAACCGGTATCGCCAGGGTTGAAGTAGTACTTCTCATGGTAACCAGGACCGTCCGGGATGTGACTCTTGCGGTATACCCCCAGGTTACGGCCGTCGGCATCAATGATCGCAATACTGTTGAAACGCGCACGACCGGCCCGTTCAAAAAAGCTGATGGGCAAAACGACCTGCAGCTCCCTGGCGACTTTCTGAAAATGCCTGATTGCGACGTTATTTTCGACCGGAGTCGCCAATTGCAGGTAGTCCGGGTTGGGCTTCTGGCAAAAGTACGGCGTCTCGAACAACTCCTGGAGCAGGATGATCTGCGCTCCTTTGGCGGCGGCCTCGCGAACCTGCTTTTCAGCGGTCTCGATGTTGGCCTCCAGATCCCAGGAACAGGCCATCTGAGTGGCGGCGACGGTGACGATACGACTCATGAATGGCGCTCCAGAGCATGTGTGGTGTCGACTTTATAACCGATAAAAATCGGCTTTAGAAGTATAAAACTCTCGACACCACGTAAACCCCGCCGTTAAAGCCGACAAAAATCGATTTCAAGCATGCTAAATCCTGTGGGAGCGGGCTTGCTCGCGAAGACGGCGGCACATTCAACATCGCCTACAACTGCCCCACCGCTATCGCGAGCAAGCCCCGCCCCCACAGGAAAAGCGTTTGCCTCAGCTAGTCAAACCCCCTCGTCCAATACCTTCGCCAGCATATCGACAAAGAAATCCACGCTCTGGCGGCTGGTGACCATCGGCGGTTTGATCTTGAGGATGTTCAGGTAGTCGCCGGTCGGCTGCATGAAAATGCCCAGTTCCCGCAGGCGATTGCACAGCACCGTGGTTTCTTCGGTGGCCGGCTCGAGGGTTTCGCGGTTGCGGATCAGCTCCACACCCAGGTAAAAACCGGAGCCATGCACCGCACCGACCAACGGATATCGGTCGATCAAGGCTTGCAGGCGGGCCTTGAAATGCCCACCCACCACCTGGGCGTTTTCCCACAGTTGTTCTTCTTCCATGACGTCCAGCACGGCCATGCCGATCTGGCAACTGACCGGACTGCCGCCGGCTGACGAGAAGAAATACCCTTCAGCTTCCAGCGCCTCGGCGATTTCCCGGCGGGTGATGACCGCCCCCAGCGGCTGGCCGTTGCCCATGCCCTTGGCCATGGTGATGATGTCCGGCACGACATCCTGCTCTTCGAACCCCCAGAAAAATTCGCCCATGCGCCCGTAGCCGACTTGTACCTCGTCGGCGATGCAGACACCGCCGCGCTCACGCACCATCGCGTAGACCTGCTTCAGATAGCCCGGCGGCAATGCGATCCCACCGGCATTGCCATACACCGGTTCGCAAATGAAGCCGGCGAGCTGGCGCTTGTGTTCGGCGATTTTTGCCAGGTTGTGCTCGACGCTGCGCAGGTAGTCCGGCGCGCTGTTGGGGCCGCGAAATTCACCGCGATAAGTGTTTGGTGCGGTCACCGGATGTACCCAATCCGGGCGACTGCTCAGGGCCTTTGGGTTGTCGGCAATGGACGTCGAGACCGCATCGGCCGCTACCGACCAGCCATGATAGGCCTCCAGCACACTGAGCATGTCCCGGCCGCCGCTGTAGGCCCAGGCCAGGCGGATCGCCAGGTCGTTGGCCTCGGTGCCACTGTTGACCAGAAATACCCGATCCATGCCGGGCGGCGCCAGCGCCAGCAAGCGCTCGGAAAACTCGGCAATTGCGGCGTAGTGAAAGCGTGAGTTGGTGTTGAGCAGCGACCACTGCCGGGCCGCCACCGCCGCCATGCGCGGATGCCCGTGGCCCAGCACCGCGACGTTGTTGAGCATGTCCAGGTAAGAACGGCCCTGCATGTCGATCAGGTGATTGCGCCAGCCGCGCTCAATGCGCGGCGGATCAACGTAATAGTGCTTCTGCGAGCGGGCAAAGCTCGCATCGCGCCGGGCCAGCAGCTGCTGGGGGTCGATCTCTGGCTCGGCATCACAGGCCAGTCCCAGCAGCACCGCCGGCGAGGGGCAGAGCGCCTGCCAGGCCGACGCCCTGGATGGCGTGCAGAACAACGGTGGATTCAGGTGAGCGCCGCGACACAACTGCACCCGCAGCGGTCCATCGACTTCGCCCAAGACCTGGCCCTTGACCAGCGCGGCTCCGGAATGCAACGGCGATGTCACGCCCCACAGCCGAACGCTCAGTTGCACGCTGTCCAGTTGCAACATGCCGTCGGCAGCCTTGTGCACCACCCCGGCAAACGGCGATTCCAGCGGCGTGCCCCGCGGCACCTGCAATTCTACGTGTAATGGATAAGTATCCGGTTCAACGGCGCTGTCCGGCCGAGTCCGAGACAATCGGTACTGCCCGTAGCGGCTGGCGGCCAATCCATGGACCGCGGCGGCTTCGCTCAGCAGACGCTGGTCGATCCCCTCCTGCTCCCAGTTGCCGGCTTCGAAATGCGGGCTCAGCACACCCAGATCGATCAGGGCGAACTCGCGACCCACCAAGGTCGGCAACAGCGGCACAAAGCCTTCGCTGGCAACCGGTGACAGATCGTGGCCCACGCACGTGAGGATCGCCGCTTCCATCAGTTCGAACGGCACCGACTGAGCCACCCGGAAAATCTCCCACTCATGGTCCAGGTTGTCGCGGCTGTATTGATTTTCCGGATCGATAGCCACCTGCTGTTCGCCGCTGAGCACCAGCACGGCAGCGCGGGCGACGATGAGTGGCCAAAGCGCCAGCAACTCCTCATGTTGCAGCGGGTTGAGCGCGTTGTAAGCCTTGATCGCCGGCAGGATGAAAAACGGATCGCCGTCGGCGTGGTGCAACAAGGCTGCACAGGTCACCGACAGATCGGTCACGCGCCAGGTACGGATCAGGTCGCCGAAATCGATGACGCCCTGCAATTGCCATTGGCGCTGGGCATCGCGCTGCCAGACCACGTTGTCATCGGTGATGTCCATGTGGATCGCCTGCACCGGCAGGCTGGCCTTGAGCGGCTGCAAACGCCGTTCGGCCTGTTGCGCCGCCTCGGCGATCAGGTTACGCGCTTGATCATCCTCGATAACAGGCAGCAGATGACCGATCAGCGCATTGGCGTGGCGGGCATCCCATTGCAAGGTACGCTCCAGGCCAGGGTGATCGAACGTGGCCAGCGCCAGGTCGATGTGCGCGCACAAGCGCCCAAGGCCCGTGATCAGTTCAGGCCCCAAATGGTTGAACTGGGTGAGTGGCTGGCCGTCGATGTATTCCAGCAGTCGTACATGAACCGCTTGCCCTGCGATCTCCAGGGTCAGCAGATCCTGGCCATTGTTGGCCGCGATCACCCGCGGTACTTTCACCGCGCCGTCCTCGGCCAGGTGCTTGAGGGCGGCATGTTGGGCCTGAAGTTCCTGGGCGGCGTAGTCACCATGGCAAATCTTCAGCACAAACCGCCCGCGCTCGCTGTCGACGCGATAGTTGAGGTCCTGCTGGCTACCCAAGGGTCGCAGGTCACCGCTGAGTCCGTAATTCGAGCGCAGCAGCACCAGCGCCTGTTCGGCACTGATCTGTGGGCTTGGCAAACTGGCACGGTGAACCAACGTGGCGAGCGGCATACAACACCCCTGAGGTGGTTTTATCGGATGCCTATCTCGCCATTGAGTCGGGGGATAAGCAACCCCTTTGCCGCAGGTGAATTGCCAAGCGCGTGAGCGTGCCCCGAAATATCCTGCTTGCACCGCCCTCGCCATGCCGACAAGCTATGCTCCAATGCTTTGTTGTTCCACGGAAAAAGGCTTGATCGGATGCGCATTCTCATCACTGGCGGTGCCGGTTTTATCGGCTCGGCGCTTATACGGCACTTGATCCTAGATACTGGACATCAGGTCCTGAACCTCGACAAGCTGACCTATGCCGGCAATCTCGAATCGCTGAGCAGCATCGATCACGACAGCCGCTACGAGTTTGTCCAGGCCGATATCGTCGATCAACCGACGGTCAGTGCGATACTGGCAAGGTTCCAGCCTGAGGCCATCATGCATCTGGCGGCCGAGTCCCACGTGGACCGCTCCATCGACGGCCCGGCGGACTTCATCCAGACCAATATCGTGGGCACCTACAGCCTGCTGGAAGCCACCCGCGCCTATTGGCAGACCCTGGCCGAGCCGCAGAAGCGCGCGTTTCGCTTCCATCACATTTCCACCGACGAAGTGTATGGCGACTTGCATGGCGCGGATGATTTGTTCACCGAAACCACCGCCTACGCCCCCAGCTCGCCGTACTCAGCGAGCAAGGCAGCTTCCGACCACCTGGTACGGGCCTGGCAGCGCACCTACGGCTTGCCCGTGCTGCTGACCAACTGCTCCAACAACTATGGGCCGTTTCACTTTCCCGAGAAGCTGATTCCGCTGGTGATCCTCAATGCCCTGGCCGGTAAGCCGTTGCCGGTATACGGCGACGGCCAACAAGTGCGCGACTGGCTGTACGTCGAAGACCACGCCCGGGCGCTGCTCAAGGTGGTGACCGAAGGTGCCGTGGGCGAGACCTACAACATCGGCGGCCATAATGAACAGAAGAACATCGACGTGGTGCGCAGCATCTGTGCCCTGCTCGAAGAACTGGCGCCCCACAAACCCAACGGCGTGGAGCACTATGCCGACCTGATCACCTTCGTCAAAGACCGCCCCGGCCACGACCTGCGCTACGCCATCGACGCCGGCAAGATCGAGCGCGATCTGGGCTGGACGCCCCGGGAAACCTTCGAGACCGGCCTGCGCAAAACCGTGCAGTGGTACCTCGAAAACCTGCTCTGGTGCCGACGTGTCCAGGACGGTAGCTATCAGGGCGAGCGCCTGGGCTCGCTCGACAACAAGGATGCAATTGCATGATGAAAGGCATCGTTCTGGCCGGCGGCTCCGGCACCCGACTGCACCCGATTACCCTTGGGGTTTCCAAGCAGTTGCTACCGGTTTACGACAAACCGATGATCTATTACCCGATTTCGGTGCTGATGCTCGCCGGCATCAAGGACATCCTGGTGATTTCCACCCCTCAGGACTTGCCGCAATACCGCAATCTGTTGGGCGACGGCAGTCAGTTTGGTGTGAAATTTAGCTACGCCGAGCAGCCATCCCCCGATGGCCTGGCCCAGGCGTTCCTGATCGGCGAACAATTTATCGGTACCGATCCGGTGTGCCTGATCCTGGGCGACAACATTTTTCACGGTCAGCATTTCGGCGAGCAACTGCAGACGGCCGCCACCCGGCAGACCGGCGCAACGGTATTCGGTTACTGGGTCAAGGACCCTGAGCGATTTGGCGTGATCGATTTCGATCCCGAAGGACGAGCCATTTCCATTGAAGAAAAACCTACCGCGCCCAAATCCAGCTACGCGGTAACCGGCCTGTATTTCTACGATAATGACGTGATCCAGATCGCCAAAACCATCAAACCCTCCAAACGAGGCGAACTGGAAATCACCGACGTTAACAACGTCTACCTGCAGCGCGGCGACCTGCACGTCGAGCGTTTCGGCCGCGGGTTCGCCTGGCTGGACACCGGCACCCACGACAGCCTGCTGGAGGCTTCGCAATATGTGCAAACCATCGAGCACCGCCAGGGCTTGAAAGTCGCCTGCCTGGAAGAAATTGCCTACCAACAGGGCTGGGTCAGCCGCGAGCACATCCTTGAGCGCGCCCAGTACTTTGGCAAGACCGGTTACGGCCAATACCTGTTCCAGATCGCCGGAGAGACACGTTGAACGTCATCGCCACCCGACTGCCTGAAGTCCTGATCATCGAACCGAAGGTTTTCGGTGATGATCGCGGCTTTTTCTATGAGAGTTTCAACGCCCGGGCGTTTGCCGAGGCCACCGGCTGCGCCTTGCAGTTCGTCCAGGATAATCACTCGCGCTCGGCCAGGGGCGTGCTGCGCGGCCTGCATTATCAAATTGAACAAGCCCAGGGAAAACTGGTGCGGGTCACGGCCGGGGAAGTGCTCGACGTGGCGGTGGACATTCGTCGCAGCTCGGCCACTTTCGGGCAATGGGTGAGCGTACGCCTGTCGGCGCAGAACCATCGGCAACTGTGGGTCCCACCAGGCTTCGCCCATGGCTTCGTCGTGTTGAGCGATAGCGCTGATTTTCTCTACAAAACCACCGACTACTATGCGCCCTCGGCCGAGCGATGCATTCGTTGGAACGACCCGGACCTGGCCATCGACTGGGAACTGGAAAGCGTGCCGATCCTGTCGCCCAAGGACCAGGCCGGCAAGGCTCTGCACGAGGCCGACTTGTTCCCATGAATACCTCCTTGCGCATCCTGATCATCGGCCAGAACGGCCAGGTCTCCCGAGCACTCCAGTCGCGCCTGACGGGCCTGGGTGAATTGATCGTGCGCGGCAGCGATCAGCTCGACCTGGCTCGCCCCGATCACCTTCGTTCACCCATCACAGCCCTGCGCCCTGACCTGATCATCAACGCCGCCGCCCACACCGCCGTCGACCAGGCCGAGAGCGAACCGGAGCGGGCCTTCGCCATCAATGCCACGGCGCCGGGCGTCCTGGCTCAAGTGGCGGTCGAGTTGGGTGTGCCGCTGATCCACTACTCCACCGATTACGTCTTCGATGGCCACAAGCCTGAGCCCTACACCGAGGCCGACTCGCCCAACCCGCTGAGTGTCTACGGGCGCAGCAAGCTGGCCGGTGAGGAGGCCATACGCCACGCCGCCGGGCAGCACCTGATATTGCGCACCAGTTGGGTGTACTCCAGGGAAGGACGCAACTTCCTGTTGACCATGCAACGTCTGCTGCAGGAAAAACCGCACTTGCGGGTGGTCAACGATCAGATCGGCGCACCGACCTGGGCCGGGACGATCGCCGACAGCACCGCCCACTTGATCGAGCGCTGGCAGGCCGGCCAGTGCGGCGCCTGGGGGACTTACCACCTGACGGCGCAGGGTGAAACGTCCTGGTTCGGCTTCGCCCAGGCCATCGGCGAGCACCTGATCGAGCAGCACAAACCGTGCGCGGTGCTTGAGCCCATCCCCTCCAGTGCTTACCCGACTCCGGCCCCACGCCCGCTGAACTCGCGTCTGGATTGCACGCGCCTGCTTGAGCAATGGGGGGTCAGCCAGCCCGACTGGCGAAGCGCGTTACACCAGTGCCTTGCCGCTGGACACTAGGCATAATGCGCCTGTCCCCACAGGCGCCTGATGCTCATGAACTCCACTCTTCCCCGCAGACCCCGCTGGCGCAGCCTGGCCTTGCTTGCGCTGTGCCTGGCGCCGTTGCTGTGGCCGCTGGAACATCTGGCCGAGCGTTACTACCGCAGTGAACTGGCCGGGCAGAACCGCCAGACCCTCGATCTCTATGTCGCCAACCTGTTGGGCACCCTGCACCGCTATGAAGTGCTGCCGCAGATTCTCGGTGAACTGCCGGCCCTGCGCGCCACCTTACTGACACCGGACGACGGCATCATCCAGGGCAATGCCAATCGACTGCTGAAAAACATCAGCGCCCAGACCGGTGCAGAAGTCATGTACCTGATGGACCCCACCGGCAAGACCCTGGCGGCATCGAACTGGGACAAACACGACAGTTTCGTCGGCCGCAATTTCGCCTTTCGGCCGTACTACATCGAAGCCATGGCCGGGCGGCTGGGACGCTTCTTCGGCTTGGGCACCACCTCGGCCAAACGCGGTTATTTCTTCGCCGCTGCGGTGCGCGACCGTGAAAAAGTCATCGGTGTGCTGGTGGTCAAGGTCGACCTGGACCACACCGAAAGTCTCTGGGGCAAAACCCCCGAGCAACTGCTGGTGACCGATCACAACGGCGTGGTGATCCTCACTTCGCGCCAGGAATGGCGATTCCGCGCAACCCGCTCTTTAAGTGACGAAGAAAGTAAATCCATCAGTGCCGTACAACCCTACCCAACCCGCGATCCCAAACCGCTGAACCTGGATCCGAACGCCTGGCTGACCCAGACCGAGTCCATCGAAGAGACCGGCTGGAGCGTGAGCATCCTCGCCCCGCGCACCCTGATCGACCGTCCGGTGCGCACGGTGGTGGTCATCGGCGGCGCGGCGTTGCTGGTTTTGATGCTGTTGCTCGGGTTGATGATGCAGCGCCGGCGGCATTACCTGGATCGTATCGCTTTCGAAGGCAAGGCCCGTCAGGAGCTGGAAGGTCGGGTGGCCGAGCGCACCAGTGACCTGGAAGGCCTGAACCGGCGACTCAAGCAAGAGGTGCTGGAACGCGAGCAGGCCCAGCAGGAACTGGTCCGCGCCCAGGATGACCTGGTGCAGGCCGGCAAGCTGTCGGCGCTTGGCACCATGTCGGCCAGCATCAGCCACGAACTCAACCAGCCGTTGGCGGCGATTCGCAGCTATGCCGAAAACGCCGAAATATTGCTCGATCACCAGCGCACCGAGGACGCCCGAGGCAACCTCAAGCTGATCAGTGAGCTGACCGGGCGCATGGCCTCGATCATCGCCCATTTGCGCGCCTTCGCCCGCCGCGACCGTCACGCCCCGGAAAGCGTCGCCCTGCAACCGGCGCTGGATGATGCCCTGGCATTGCTCGCCAAACGTCGGCGCAGCATGGAAGTGGAGCTGATCCGCGACCTGCCGGCCGCCACATTGTGGGTCGAGGCCGGGGAGACGCGCTTGCGCCAAGTGCTCGGCAACCTGCTGGCCAACGCACTCGACGCCCTGACTGAAAAAGGCCCCCCGCGCAAACTCTGGCTCAGTGCCGAAGCCACCGAAACCGGCGTCAACCTGTACATCCGCGATAACGGCCCAGGGTTTTGCATGGAAGCCCTTGGTCGCGCGGGCGAGCCTTTCTACACCACCAAGACCCGCACCCAGGGCCTTGGCCTGGGGCTGGCGATTTGCGACACCCTGATGCGCGCCTTCGGCGGTGAACTGTCGTTCGCCAACCACAAGGAAGGCGGCGCCCTGATCACCCTGAAGTTGCGCGCCGGCGCGCCCGGCGTGAGCCTGCAACCGTCCGAGGACCGTAGTGTATGACCATCGACAACCGGATTGAGGTGGTGCTGATCGACGACGATCCCCACTTGCGTCAGGCCTTGAGCCAGACCCTCGACCTGGCCGGCCTGAAAGTCCTGCCATTGGCCGAGGCCAAGGGCGTGGCCGGGCAACTGTCCCGCGACTGGCCGGGTGTGGTGGTCAGTGACATTCGCATGCCGGGCATCGACGGCCTTGAACTGCTGAGCGAACTTCATGCCCAGGATCCGGAGCTGCCGGTGTTACTGATCACCGGCCACGGTGACGTGCCCCTGGCGGTGCAGGCCATGCGTTCCGGGGCCTATGACTTCCTGGAAAAACCTTTCCCCAGCGATCACCTGCTCGACAGCGTGCGCCGGGCCCTGGCCTTGCGCCGGCTGGTGCTGGACAACCGCAGCCTGCGCCTGGCCCTGAGCGACCGTCATGAGCTCAGCGCCCGGCTCGTCGGCCAATCGCCCTCGATGCTGCGCCTGCGCGAGCAGATCGGTGCACTGGCGGCAACCCGCGCCGATGTGCTGATCCTCGGTGAAACCGGGGCCGGCAAGGAGGTCGTCGCCCGAGCCCTGCACGACCTTTCGGGCCGGCGCAACGGCCCCTTCGTCGCGATCAATGCGGGGGCCCTGGCCGAGTCGGTGGTGGAGAGCGAGCTGTTCGGTCATGAGCCCGGCGCTTTCACCGGCGCGCAGAAGCGCCGCATCGGCAAGTTCGAGTTCGCCAACGGCGGCACGCTGTTTCTCGATGAAATCGAAAGCATGAGCCTGGACGTTCAGGTCAAACTGCTGCGGCTGCTGCAAGAGCGGGTGGTGGAACGACTGGGGGGCAATCAACAGATCCCGCTGGATATCCGCGTCATCGCCGCCACCAAGGAGGACCTGCGCCAGGCCGCTGATCAGGGTCGTTTTCGCGCCGACCTGTACTACCGCCTGAACGTCGCGCCGCTGCGCATACCGCCGCTGCGTGAACGCGGGGAGGATGCCCTGATGCTGTTCCAGCATTTCGCCGACGAAGCCAGCGCCCGTCACGGTCTGCCGCCCCACGAGTTGCAACCGGCCCAACGGGCATTGCTGCTACGCCATAGCTGGCCGGGCAACGTGCGGGAACTGCAGAACGCCGCCGAACGTTTTGCCCTGGGCCTGGAACTGGCCCTGGACAACAGCGCGCCGGACGGCAGCCCCGGTGCACCGATCGAGCTGGTCAGCGGCGGCTTGAGCGAACAGGTGGAAAATTTCGAGAAGACTCTGATTGCCGCCGAACTGGCCCGCCCCCACGGCTCGGTGCGCAGCCTCGCAGAAGCGCTGGGCATTCCGCGCAAGACCTTGCACGACAAGTTACGCAAGCATGGGCTGAACTTCGGCGACAGCCATGGTCCTGCCGATGAGTCTGATTGAGTCTGCTTGAGTGATTGCCATCTTCCCTTTCAAAAGAGGCCCTGCATGAACCGCGACAGTCGTTACCTGGAATCGATCCTGCACCACGACATCCCGTTGACGCGGGACATGGGCCTCAAAGTGCTCGACTGGCAGGCCCGGCAGCTGCGTCTGTTTTTACCGCTGGAGGCCAACGTCAACCACAAGAGCACCATGTTCGGCGGCAGCCTGTACTGCGGCGCGGTGCTGGGCGGCTGGGGCTGGCTACACCTGGCCTTGCGCGAAGAAGGCATTGAGGACGGGCATATCGTCATTCAGGAAGGGCAAATCAGTTATCCACTGCCGGTCACGAGGGACGCCACAGTCATTTGCCAGGCCCCCGAAGAAAAGGTCTGGAACCGCTTCCTGGCCACCTATCGGCGTTACGGACGCGCGCGGCTGACCTTGCAGACCCAGGTGACAAATGCCGGGAGCGAAGCACCAGCGGTGCAATTTGTGGGGCAGTACGTGTTGCACCGCTGAAGCAACGCAGCCTCTGTGGCGAGGGGATTTATCCCCGTTGGGCTGCGCAGCAGCCCCCTAACAACAGGGCCGCTTCGCGCCCCAGCGGGGATAAATCCCCTCGCCACAGAGGATCGGAGGCGGCTTAAGAGCAGGCGAGTTCCAATAGCTTTGCCCTCCACGGCGCCTTTGCCGGCAACGCCAGGAAGAATTCATTCAACAGCGACTCCCGCGGTGGATAACAGAACGGCTCGCCACGTAGATCCAGCACCTCGCCGCCCGCCCCCTCCAACACGCCCTGGGCGGCGGCGGTGTCCCACTGGGACGTCGGCGCCAGTCGCGGATAGCAATCCGCCGCGCCCTCGGCCAGCAGGCAGAACTTCAACGAACTGCCGATGCTCGTCAGCTGCAACTGCCCCAGGCACTCGCTCAAGCCGCCCAAGAGACGCTCTTGCTCCGGGCTGGTATGGCGACGGCTGGCGACCACCGTAAAAGCATCACCCGGTGCCGGCACGTTACGCACTTCGATCGGCAAAGGCTCGCCACCCTTGTCGCCACGCCAGGCGCCGAGCCCCGCGCCACCGACGTAAAAGCGACCATTGGTGGGCATCGACACTACGCCAAACACCACCCGCCCCTGCTCGACCAGTGCGATATTGACGGTGAATTCCTCACTGCCAGAAATAAACTCCTTGGTGCCGTCCAGCGGGTCCACCAACCACCAGCGTTGCCAGCCGGCGCGCACGCTTTGCGCAATATTGGCGTCCTCTTCGGAGAGGATCGGGATATCCGGCGCCAGCGCGGTCAGCCCGGCCACGATCACATCGTGAGCGGCCATGTCTGCGGCGGTCACCGGCGATGCGTCGGACTTGTGGTTGACCTGCACATTGGCTCGCCAGAACGGCAGGATCGCCTCACCGGCCTTGAGCGCCAGCTCGACCACAGGAGCCATCAGGGGATCGGGAAAATTCATGACAGGAACGCTCCGCGCTGGGTCAGCAGGTCACGGGCCAGGTACAGCGCCGCCAAGGCCCGACCCTCCGTGAATTGAGGGTTTTGCGCCAAGGCCGACAACTCACGCAGATTGACCTTGTCCACGCGCATCGGCTCGGGCTCGTCGCCTTCCAGCCGCTCTTCATAGAGATCGGTCGCCAGCACCACCTGGATCTTCTGGCTCATGTAGCCGGGAGACAGGGACAGTTCCGTCAGGTGCTCCAGTTGACGCGCACCAAAACCGGCTTCTTCCTTAAGCTCCCGCTCAGCCGCCGCCAGCACGTCTTCACCCGGCTCGATCAAGCCCTTGGGCAGGGACAGCTCGTAGGCATCGGTGCCGCCACAGTATTCTTCCACCAGCACGGCGTGATCGGCGTCGAGCATCGCCACGATCATCACCGCGCCGTAACCTGCGCCCTTACCCGCTAAACGTTCATAGGTGCGCTCCACGCCGTTGGAAAACCGCAGTTTCAGTTCTTCCACGCAAAACAGGCGGCTGGTGGCGACGATCCGTCGATCGAGTATGGTGGGTTTCTGGCGCATAAACGGCTCCCTGGGCGATAGCGAGCTACTATACCCGGCCTATTCTGATTGTTTGTGTCGGATATCCGATTACCGCTGGAGAAGTTTTATGGCCTTGCTGCCCTGGCACGAGATCGACACGGTGCTGCTGGACATGGACGGCACCTTGCTGGACCTGCATTACGACAACCATTTCTGGATGGAACACTTGCCCCAGCGCTACGCCGAACTGCATGGCGTGAGCCGGGCCATGGCCGAGCTGGAGCTGCAACCGCTGTTCGAGCGCAACGCCGGTCAGTTGCAGTGGTATTGCCTGGACTTCTGGAGCACCGAGCTGAAACTGCCGGTGCGCGAACTGAAACTGGAAACTGCGCACCTGATTGCCCTACGCCCGGACGCCGACACCTTCCTGGCGGCGATCCAGCAGGCTGGCAAACGGGTGGTCATGATCACCAACGCCCATCGCGATTCGTTGTCCCTGAAGCTGGAACGCATCGAACTGGCCCCCTACTTCGAACGTTTGATCAGCTCTCACGATTATGGTTTTCCCAAGGAAAGCCCGCAGTTCTGGGATGCCCTGCAAGCCGACCTGAACTTCGACCCGGCCCGCAGCCTGTTTATCGATGACACCTTGCCGGTGCTGCGCAGCGCCCGGGATTTCGGCGTGGCGCATCTGCTCGCGGTGAGCGTACCGGACAGCCGCAAAGGGCCGAAAGACACCGGGGAGTTTGAAGCGTTGGGGGATTATCGGGATCTGATCGAAGGGCTCTGAAAGCCTATGTGGCGAGGGAGCTTGCTCCCGTTCGGCTGCGCAGCAGTCGCATGGGGGCCGCTGCGCAGCCCAGCGGGAGCAAGCTCCCTCGCCACAGGGGACCGGCTACTCAGGAATGCGCAGCACCTGCCCCGGATAGATCTTGTCCGGATGCGACAACATCGGTTTGTTGGCTTCGAAAATCTTGTGGTACTGGTTCGCATCACCATAAACACGCTTGGAAATGGCGCTCAGGGTGTCACCTTTTGCGACGGTAACGAACTTGGCCTCAGTAGCCACAGGACCCGTCACCGTGATTTGGTCATCGACTTCACTGATACCGTGCACGTTGCCCAGCGCCAACAAAATCTTTTCTTTCTCTTCCTGGGTCGCAGCTTCACCCGAGGCAATGACTTTTTCGCCCTCGACTTTCACCTGGATTTTTGAAGTATCAATGCCTGTCAACGCATCCTTTACATGATTGGTCAGCGCTTCGCTGTTGGCCTGTGCCTTGTCGGGCGTCAGTGCATCAAGAATTTTCTCACCGGCATCTTTCAAAAAGCTGAAAAGGCTCATCGTGTTCTCTCCATAGGTTTAAGTGTCCAGACGCAAAAGCCTAGACCAAGCCAAACGAACCCGGTTCCCAGCCGACCAATGACCCTGCCGCGCGCAAAGCGCTAGAATCCGAACCTTCCCGCGCCCTGGAACGAAGATGGACATCAAGCAGCTGAAATTTCTCATCGCGCTCGACGAAACCCGCCACTTCGGCCAGGCGGCCGCGCGCTGCCACATCACCCAACCGACTCTGTCGATGCGCCTGCGCAGCCTTGAAGAGGAGCTGGGTCTGCCGCTGGTCAATCGAGGCCAGCGCTTCGAAGGTTTCACCGCTCCAGGGGAACGGGTGTTGGCCTGGGCGCGCACGGTCATGGCGGCCTATGACGGTCTTCAGGCCGAAGCGGCGGCCTGCCGTGGCAACCTGGTGGGTACCCTGCGCCTGGGTGTGGTGCCCTTGTCGGACTTCGATCCGTTGTCGATGATGCAGCGCTTGCACAGCGAGCACCCTAACCTGCATTTCGAGTTGTCCTCCCTGAGCTCCGAACGCATCCTCGAACAACTGGCGAACAACCGCATCGACCTGGGCATTTCCTATCTGGAGCGCCTGGACACCGAGCGCTTTGACGCCTTGCCCTTCAGCCATACGCGCATGGGCCTGCTCTATGACCAGCGCTACTTCTACTTCGGTGAGCAGCCACTGAGCTGGGAAGCGCTGATCGAGTTACCCCTGGGCATGCTCACCAGCGGCATGCATTTTCGTCAGTCCATCGACCACAACTTCCACAGTCGGGGCCTCACCCCCCGCCCTTTGCTGCAAACCGACGCGGTGCATCAATTGTTACAAGCCGTACACGGCGGCCTGTGTTGCGCGGTGATGCCGCTGGAAAGTGGCCTGGGTATGCTGACCCAGGATTTGCGCATCCAACCCATCGAAGACGCACAAACCCTGGTCCCGTTGGGTCTGATCATGCGCCGCGGCGCTCCGCGCTCGGCTTTGGCGGAGGCTTGCTTCGCCCTCTACCAGAAATCGTCAACGACATCTTGATCGACGTCATCTATTGATAGATCAGTAATAGCGATTAGACGTGGCAGATTGCCGCATTTAGTCTTATCACTATTCCCACTGTCAGTGATGCCTATGAACGACAAGCCTCCGGTCTGTTCTGCGCCTGCGGAGAAAATACCCGCGCCAGCCGCCAGCCAGAGCTATCGCTATTGCAACCTGGACCATTCCCAATCGGACAGCACCGCGCTGGCCGAGGAAGTGGCGCTGGCGATCGCCTATAACGGCATCAGTCAGGCTGTCATGCTGGTCACGCCCTCTGACCTTGAAGACTTCATCGTCGGCTTCAGCCTGGGCAGCGGCATCATCGAAGACCCTGCGGACATCTATGACGTGCAACTGAGCGGCGACGGTTCTGCGCAATACGCCCAGGTAACCATCGCCAATCGTGCCTTCTGGAGCCTCAAGCAACAACGCCGACAACTGGCCGGCACCAGCGGTTGCGGGCTTTGCGGGGTGGAAGCGGTGGAGCAGGCATTACCGAACCTCAAGGCACTGCCCGGCACGCCCCTGCCACCGGCCCAGTGGCTCGAAGGCCTGCGTCAACGCATCGGCCAGTTCCAGCCCCTGGGCCAGCATTGCGGCGCGGTACACGCGGCCCTGTTCTTGAACGCCCAAGGTCAATTGCTGCTGGGGCGCGAAGACATCGGCCGGCACAACGCGCTCGACAAACTGATCGGCGCGCTGATCCGACAGCAGATCCCGGTGAGCGGAGGCGTGGCGATCGTCACCAGTCGGTGCAGCCTCGAACTGATCCAGAAAGTGTTGCGCGCCGGTATCCAGACCCTGGTCAGCCTGTCGTCACCCACCGGCCTTGCCGTGCAATGGGCCCGACAACACAACCTCAATCTCATCCACCTGCCGCAGAAAAGTGCGCCGCGGGTCTATAGCCCTGCGATGGAGAATCAAGCGTGAGCAATCATCAACAAGCCGACCAGAAACCCGTACCACGCTACAAGCCCTACAAGGGCCCGGCCGGTGGTTGGGGCGCGCTGATCAGCGTCGCTCAGGCCTGGCTGACCAGCGACAATGCGCTGAAGAACCTGCGCATGATGCTCAAGACCAACCAGAACGGCGGCTTTGACTGCCCAGGCTGCGCCTGGGGCGATTCGCCGGAAAGCGGCATGGTCAAGTTCTGCGAGAACGGCGCCAAAGCCGTGAACTGGGAAGCGACCAAGCGCCGTGTCGATGGCGCATTCTTCGCAAAACACAGTGTGACATCGCTGCTGGAGCAGAGCGACTATTGGCTGGAATACCAGGGGCGCCTGACCGAGCCACTGAGCTACGACGCCGAAACCGACCGCTACAAACCCATCAGTTGGGAAGCGGCATTTGCCCTGATCGGCAAACACTTGCAAGGGCTCTCCAGCCCGAACCAGGCTGAGTTCTATACTTCGGGCCGGGCCAGCAACGAAGCGGCCTACCTCTATCAGTTGTTCGTGCGCGCCTACGGCACCAATAACTTCCCCGACTGCTCGAACATGTGCCATGAAGCCAGTGGCGTGGCGCTGTCCCAGAGTGTCGGCGTGGGCAAAGGCACCGTGACTTTCGACGATTTCGAACATGCCGACGCGATTTTCGTCTGGGGCCAGAACCCGGGCACCAACCATCCACGCATGCTCGAACCGCTACGCGAAGCGGTGAAACGTGGTGCCCAGGTGGTGTGTATCAACCCGCTCAAGGAGCGTGGCCTGGAGCGTTTCCAGCATCCACAAAACCCGATCGAGATGCTCACCAACGGGGACAGACCGACCAACTCTGCCTATTTCCGTCCGGCCTTGGGTGGCGACATGGCGGTCTTGCGGGGCATGGCGAAGTTCCTGCTGCAATGGGAACGTGAGGCGCAAAACACCGGCGCTGCGGCGGTATTCGACCACGCGTTCCTGAACGAACACAGCATCGACGTACTGGATTACCTGGCCGTGGTCGATGACACGCCGTGGGAACAGATCGTTGAGCAGTCGGGTTTGACCCTGGTCGAGATCGAACAAGCGGCGCGCATGTACGCCATCAGCAAGAACGTGATCATGTGCTGGGCAATGGGCATCACCCAGCATCGCCATTCGGTGGCGACCATTCAGGAAATCGCCAACCTGATGCTGCTGCGTGGCAACATCGGCCGACCGGGCGCCGGCCTGTGCCCGGTTCGCGGCCACAGCAACGTGCAGGGCGACCGGACCATGGGCATCAACGAGCGTCCGCCGGCGGCGTTCCTTGACTCGCTGGAGCGTCGCTTCCAGTTCAAGGTGCCGCGCGAGAACGGCCACAACGTGGTCGAAGCGATCCACGCCATGGCTGACGGCCGGGCGAAGGTCTTCATCGCTCTGGGCGGCAACTTCGCCCAGGCCACTCCGGACAGTGATCGCACGTTCCAGGCCTTGGGCAATTGCGACCTGACCGTGCAGATCAGCACCAAGCTCAACCGCAGCCATCTGGCTCACGGAAAAGAGGCGCTGATCCTGCCGTGCCTGGGCCGCACCGACATCGACCTTCAAGTCGAAGGCGCGCAAGCGGTGACCGTGGAAGACTCCTTCAGTATGGTCCATGCGTCCAATGGCCAATTGCAGCCGTTGTCGAACCAGATGCGCTCCGAACCCTGGATCATCGCCGGCATCGCCGCCGCCACGCTGGGCAGCCGCCCGGTGGACTGGAACTGGCTGGTGGCTGATTACAGCCGCATCCGCGACTTGATCGCCGACACTATCCCGGGGTTTAAAGACTTCAACGAGAAGCTCCAGAATCCCGGTGGTTTCTATCTGGGCAACAGTGCCGGTGCGCGTCGCTGGAACACTGCCTCCGGCCGCGCCAACTTCAAACCCAACCGGTTGCCAACCGACCTGGTGCACGAACGCACCCGCGCCACCGGCCAGTTGCCTGACCTGATCATGCAGTCCATGCGTTCTCACGATCAGTACAACACCACGATCTATGGCCTTGATGACCGCTATCGTGGCGTGAAGGGCCAGCGTGACGTGTTGTTCGTCAACGAAGCGGACATCATTCGCCTGGGCTTCAAGCCAGGGCAGAAGGCCGACATTGTTTCGCTGTGGGACGACGGGCGCGAACGACGGGTCAAGGGCTTTACCCTGCTGGCATTCGACATCCCTGCCGGACAGGCCGCCGCCTATTACCCTGAAGTGAATCCGTTGGTGCCGTTGGAGAGCACCGGCGACGGCAGCCATACCCCGACCTCGAAATTCGTGGCGATCCGTCTGGAAGCGGCGAGCGAGAATGGGCTGATTCTGGCCAAGTCGGCCTGACACAACGTGCCAGGAGATCAGGTTGTGTGGGAGCAAGGCTCGGCTCCCACGATACTGTTTTCAAACGCCCACAAAAAAGGCCGTTTTCCATAGAAAACGGCCTGTCCGAAGTAGCTAAAGACCGGCGAAAATCTGTTAAGTTCCGCAGTTAAAACAATAACTTATCGAATTGTGCACAAGTCGTGTTACTCGTCGGATTTTGATTGTAACCAAGCGAAGCCAGCCTCAGGATCGCGCCGTCATCCCTTTGAGGCTCCTCTATGAAGTTCTCCTCGATTCTCTTGTTGTCCCTTGGCCTGGTCAGTGGCGTAGCCTCTGCCGGTGGCACCACCGAAGCAGGCGTGGGCGGCGCATTGGGCGGGGTTCTGGGTTCAGTGGTCGGCCAGTCCTTGGGCGGCAACACCGGCTCCACCATCGGCGCGGCCTTGGGCGGCGCGGGTGGCAGTGCCGTCGGTGCGGACAAACGCAGCCGCGGCGAAGCAGCGATTGGCGGTGCGCTGGGCGCAGCCGGCGGTAACGTGGTCGGCCGTAGCGTAGGCGGCACCACCGGCAGCCTGATCGGTGCGGCAGCGGGCGGTGGCGCCGGCGGTGCATTGGGCAACTACATGGGCAAGGACGATGACGACGATCGTCGTTATGACGGTCGCCGTGGTGATCGCCGCTACTACCGTGACGGCCATCCGGGTCGTGGCCATGCCTACGGGCATCGCAAGCACAAGCACAAACATCGCTATCACGACGATTGATCACTGGCTCTAGCCAGCCGTCGATAGAAAATCGCAGTCTTCGTCAGCGCTTCTCAAGAGCCTGACAGGAGACTGCGATTTTCGTTTCAGACCACCAACCGCTCTAAAACCGCACGTAGCGAATCCGGAATCGCCACTGGCCGATTTGACGCCCGACCCACGAATACGTGTACGAAGCGCCCCGCCGCGCAGGCCTCGTCCTCCCCCGCCTTGAACACCGCCAGTTCATACTGCACCGAACTGCTACCCAGCTTTCCTACCCGCAAACCGATTTCAATCCGGTCGGGAAAGGCGATCGAGGCAAAGTAGTCGCAAGCCGAGCTCACCACGAACCCCACCACCTCTCCATCATGGATATCCAGACCGCCGACCTCGATCAGGTAGGTGTTCACCGCCGTATCGAAAAAACTGTAGTAAGTCACGTTATTGACGTGACCGTACACATCGTTGTCATGCCAACGCGTGGTGATGGGGTGCAGGTGCGGGTATTCGCTACGTTGGGGCATCAGGTGTCCTTTACGGTTGCTCAATGGTTCATGCGTTGTTCAGGATTTTGAGGCCTGGTGTTGTGCGAATCCCTTGCCCTGTGCCGCCAGCTCCCCGATCAGACGCGCGGGCTTCCAGTGGTCCCCCTGCTTCGTTTCAAGTTCCAGCAACCGTGCATGGATGTCTTCAAGTCCCTGATGGTCGGCCCAGGCCATCGGGCCGCCCTTGTCCGCGGGAAATCCGTAGCCGTTGAGATACACCAGGTCGATGTCGTGAGCCGACTCGGCAATACCTTCCTGCAGAATTTTTGCGCCCTCATTGACCAGCGCCAGCAAGCAACGCTCGAGGACTTCCTCGGGTCCGATCTCACGACGCTGAAAACCCAACGTTTCACTGACCCGCTGCACCAGCGCATCGACCTCTACATCGTGCTCGGCCTGCCGACTCCCGGCTTCGTAGTGATAGTAGCCGTTGCCACTTTTCTGACCGAACCGCCCCAGCTCACACAAACGGTTGTCCACCTGCACCTCCGGTGCCTCCTGGCCTTTGCCCGCCAGCTCCCGAGCGCGCCACTCCAGATCGATCCCCACGACGTCGTACATACGAAATGGCCCCATGGCAAAGCCGAAACCTTGCAATGCAGCATCCACCTGATGGGGAAACGCCCCCTCCAGCAGCATTTTGCGCGCCTCCAGCACGTAGGGGTGAAGCATCCGGTTGCCGATGAACCCGTGGCAATTGCCCGACACCACGCTGACCTTGCCCATGCGTTTGCCCAAGGCCAGGGCTGCATCCAGCACCGCTTTGGAGGTTTGCGCCCCCCGAACGATTTCCAGCAGTTTCATGATGTGCGCCGGGCTGAAGAAGTGCAGGCCCAACACCTGGGTGGAGCGGCGGGTGACGGCGGCGATGGCATCGATATCCAGTGCCGAGGTGTTGCTCGCCAGAATGGCTTGCGGTTTGAGCAAGCCGTCCAGCTCGCGGAAGATCTGTTGCTTGAGCTCAAGGTTCTCGTAAACCGCCTCGATGACCAGATCCACATTGCGGATCGCCGGGTAGTCATCTGCCCGCGTCACCCTGGCGATTCGGGCATCGGCTTCACCCTGGTCGATACGGCCCTGGCGCACGTTGTGGGCATAAGTATCGGCCACGGCAGCCAACGCCTGTTCCAGCATCTGCGGGTTGTTGTCGACCCACTGCACCGTCACGCCGGCGTTGGCCAGGCACATCACGATGCCCCGCCCCATAGTGCCTGCACCGACCACGGCGGCGCGCTGAATATCGAAAGGTGTCTGGCTCATGTTTGCTCTCTTGTTGGCGATCCAAAGACAGCCCTCACCTTAGTCAGCCACAGAATATTTTTGAAATTTATTCGTGTGATGGCGGGCATTCATCGGATGGATGCGGATTACAAAGCCGCTTGAACCCAGTGGCGAACTTCAGCGTAGGGATAATCCTCCAGCTGCGCATATCCTGGAATCGTCCGCGCCTTCAGTTTGGTGAACAACGGCACGCTGATGCCGCAGAGGAACCGGGTCACCCGCTCCGCAGAGGGTGCACTGCCAGTATGCTGCTCGTGCCTGTTGATAAAGTCGCCACATAGCGCGTTGAAGTCTCTGTCCACCAGTACCGGCAATGGTGGCGGCTCCGGCAGACGGGCAACGTGTCCATGGCACACCGAACAATGACCACAGCGCTGCGGAGCATCTTCATCGCCGAAATACTGCGCCAACCGATAACCTAAGCAACGATCGGTGGCGAACAGGTCGAGCATGGCGTGGATCCGCGCGATTTCCCCACGCTCGTGCCGGGTGAAATAATCGTGCAACTCGGCACTCAGCGCCTGAACGTCGAACCCTGCCTCAAGGACGTTATACACCTCGGTCATCTGTTTGCTTTCCAGCTCGATCCAGCCCTTTTCCTGAAAGTAATCCAGCGCCTTGACCACGCGGTTGCGCTCGGCGTGATACTGCTGGTGCATCCCGTCGAAATCCACGGTGGCCCAGGTACGGGCGCGGCTGGAGGTCTGGATAATGGCCGCGACGAACGCCTGTCGCTCACCTTCGAAGCGCTCCAGCAACGCCTGCGGCTCGATCAGAAATTTGAAGCGATACTCTGCGAAATAGGCATAACGCGGCGCGATCAGCCGGCGCAGTTCCAGTTGCACCAGCAGCGTTTTGAGCGGCAGTTGCCGGATGTTGCTCTTGTCCGCCAGCGGCCCCAGCAAAAACTCCCACTGCCCATCGGCAGCTGCGGCCTTCAACTCGTCGAGCACGCAGCGAATACCCGCCAGCTCCGGTGTATCGCCATAAACAAAGTTTTCCAGCACATTGAGGCTGTCGCGGTTGGCCAGTACCAGACAATCAGACGGCAATCCGTCACGCCCCGCCCGGCCGATCTCCTGACTGTAGTTTTCGATGGACTTGGGCAGGTCGAAATGCACCACGTTACGGATATCGCTCTTGTCGATACCCATGCCGAAGGCAATGGTCGCGACGATGCAATTGGTCTGTCCGCCCATGAACCGTCGCTGGATGGCTTCGCGTTGTTCATGAGGTAAACCGGCATGGTAAGCCTCGGCCCCAATCCCATGCTGGCTCAGATACTCGGCAATCTGCTCAGCCGTTCGCTGCAAGGTGACATAGACGATGCTCGGCTGCCCGGCTCGCTCGCCCAACCATTGCACCAGTCGCCGCCGTTTATCCGCACCGCGCACGGGCTCCACCAGCAGGTTGAGGTTGGGTCGATAGAAGCCGGTGGTGACCACATCGTCGGGGGCGATGGCGAACTTCGCCTGCATGTCCGCAATGACTTTGGGCGTTGCAGTGGCCGTCAACAGCAACACCTGGAGAATGTCGAACTGACGCTGATAATCGGGGAGCTTGAGGTAGTCGGGACGAAAGTTATGCCCCCATTCGGAGATACAGTGGGCTTCGTCCACCACCAGCAACGAGATTGGCACCTGCTGCAGGAAATTGCGGAAGCGCTCGTTCTTGAGCCGCTCCACTGAAATCATCAGGATTTTCAATTCGCCGGAACGGGCCCGTGCCATGACCTCGCTGGCTTCGTCACGACGCTGGACTGAATCAATACTCGCCGCCGCGATGCCATGGCGATGCAAGAACGCCAGTTGGTCTTGCATCAGCGCCAACAGCGGCGAGACCACCAGCGTCAAGTGCGGCAATAACAGGGCCGGCAGTTGATAACACAGGGACTTGCCCGAGCCGGTGGGGAAAATGGCTGCTGCCGACCGTCCGGCAAGCACTGCGCTGACGGCAGCTTCCTGACCGGGGCGAAACTGCGGATAACCGAAAACCTGTTCCAGGGTGCTGTGCATAAGCGGTCACTCCTTGACTGCTGCGATGCCAAAAGCCTAGCCGGACAGCGCAGGGAGTCGAGAAAAGGTTTGGGAGAAAACGATACCGGATGATACAGCCTCAGCGCCCTTATGCTTTGCCATGAAGTGATACAAATCCAGGCACTTTGATGTCTCGTTCCCGTTTCGCTTGCAAGGTAAGGTGCGCCATCCAGATGCGCTGCAGGCCAGGAAGCCTGGCGCTCAAAACTTCGTTCAAGGAATGAACCATGCCACATCCTTTTTCCGCGCTACGCACCCTGGCGCTAACGTCGGCCTCACTGCTGGCCGGCTGCTTGACCCTTCCTGAACAACCCCACACGGAAGCCGCCGCCTTTGAAACACCGGAATACCTTGCCCAGCAAGGTCTGGAGATCGTCAAGGCCTCAGCGCTGTATGCCCGAGGCGGCACCGGCCAGAACGTGACCGTGGCGCTCATCGACTCTGGACTGAACAGCAACCTGACGGAGTTCGAGGGCAGGCTGAGTGACCCCGGATTCGACCATGTCGAAAACCGTCCCGGGACCGTTGACCGTGTCGGTCACGGCACGCAAATGGCCGGCATCCTCGCCGCGAACAAGGACGGTCAGGGGATGCATGGCATCGCGTTTGACGCCCGGTTGATCCCCTTCCGTTTCGGCGACGACAACGAACCGTTTTTTTTCGACAGCGAAATCGCGCAGTCCTGGCAAAGCGGTTTCGACAAGGGTGCGCGCCTGTTCAATAACTCATGGGCCAACGCCATCCCCGCCACCGAAATCACTGAAGCACGTTACAACCAGGTGATGCCCGATTCCCTGGCCGTTGCCCGAAAACTGGTAGAAGACGGCGCCGTATTTGTCTTCCCGACCGGCAATGAGCTCAAGCGCGAGCCCTTGGCCGAACCTGGATTACCGGCAGCATTGCCGGAACTGGAGAAAGGCTGGATCGCGGTCGTGGCGTTGAAAAACGATGGCAGCACCATCAATGGAAAATCCAACTATTGCGGCGTCGCAGCCGCCTGGTGCATCGCCGTACCCGGCGGCGACGCAGGCCCACAGGCAGGCCTGCTTACCGTAGGCAAGGATGGCCGTTACGTGCAAACCGCCGGCACCTCCCCGGCCGCTGCGTTGGTCAGTGGCGCACTGGCTGCGCTGCAAAGCCTCTACCCGCAGCTCAACGCGCAGCAGGTGCGCGAGCATCTGCTGGCGACAGCCAACCGCGAAGGTATCTACGCCAACAGCGAAGCCTATGGCAGAGGGTTGATGGACCTTGAGGCTGCCGCGCTACGCGCTCCTGAACAAATGGCTGATTGAAACCCCGCGACCCGCTCGCTCACGACATCCAGAATACATTCTCCGCGAACCCCGTAACGGCAGGACGCCTGATGCTCGCGGACTTCAAAAAAGGAAACCATCATGTCGCACAAACTGACTTTAGCCACCACCCTCATCCTGTCCCTGCTGCTGGGCGGATGCATGAAAGTTCCCGAAGAGCCACCACTGCTGGCGACTGTCGAATCCCCGCGCTGTCCGATCCGGAGTTGAGCTTCACCCCCCTGGATCCTCGCATCAGGCTCTTTGAAGGTCGTCAGTTTCCTGGCCAACACCAGACCCGCTTTGGCGTGTTTGCCGATTCGAGCCCTGATCGCTGGGGGCAACGGTTAATGAAACGGCGCCTGGAGCGAGATATTCGAGGCGAATTGCTTCCCAAAGGCAGCAAGCTGTACGAGTCCGACTACCTTCTGGGGGTGCATGATCTCTATCGAGTCGGCGCGCTCCGATACAAGCTAAATGTTAAAGGCAACTTCCTCGATGACCGCGACGGTGTGGCAGCTCCCCCTTTTGTCGAATTGCGCGCTTTGGAGCAGGCGAGTCAAGCCCTGGAGAACGATCCAGATAACACATCGCTCAATGGCCGAGGATGGCGCCTGTCCGCCGCCTACGACACGAACCCGGTGCCACACGCCGATGGACTGAAACTCAACATCACCGATGCAGACAATGCCCTGGACCTGGAACTCGCTCTAGAGGTGGCTGAGTATTTTCGGATCGGCCGAGCGGATGCACAGGACATCATTACGCGGTTCCAGGAGGTGGTCAGCCAATGGCCCGTATTGGCTGGGGCACTAGGATTATCGCGGCGTGAGCAAGACAATATGGCGCCCGCATTTCATCTTTCACACAAATAGTCACTCACAAAAAAACCGCCCTAAAAAGGGCGGTTCTTTTCATTCGAAAACCAAGCCTTACAACTGCGGACCCGCCGCCTTGATCGCGTCGCTCACGTCGAACTTCTTGAAGTTCTCGGTGAACAAACCGGCCAATGCCTTGGCCGCTTCGTCGTAGGCAGCCTTGTCAGCCCAGGTGTTGCGTGGGTTCAACAGACCAGTATCAACGCCCGGAACAGCCAGCGGCACGTCCAGGTTGATGATGTCCAAGTGCTCGGTTTCAGCGCCGATCAGTGCGCCGCTCTGGATGGCCGCGATCACCGCACGGGTGGTCGGGATGTTGAAACGCTTACCGACGCCATAGCCACCGCCGGTCCAGCCGGTGTTGACCAGGTAGACCTTGGAGCCGAAGCCACGGATACGCTTGATCAGCAGCTCAGCGTACTCACCGGCAGGACGTGGGAAGAATGGAGCGCCGAAGCAGGTGGAGAACGTCGACTTGATGCCGCTGCCCGAACCCATTTCGGTCGAGCCCACCAGCGCAGTGTAGCCGGACAGGAAGTGGTAGGCCGCTTGTTCTTCACTGAGGATCGACACCGGCGGCAGTACGCCGGTCAGGTCGCAGGTCAGGAAGATCACTGCGTTTGGCTCGCCACCGAGGTTTTTCGGTGCGCGTTTTTCGATCAGTTCACGCGGGTACGCGGCGCGGCTGTTCTGGGTCAGGCTGTCGTCGGCGTAATCGGCTTTCTTGGTGACCGGGTCCAGGACGACGTTTTCCAGTACGGCGCCGTGCTGGATGGCTTTCCAGATAACCGGCTCGTTCTTCTCGGACAGGTCGATGCACTTGGCATAGCAACCGCCTTCGATGTTGAAGACCACGCCAACGCCCCAGCCGTGCTCGTCATCACCGATCAGGTAACGGCTTTCATCGGCGGACAGAGTGGTTTTACCCGTGCCCGACAGGCCGAAGAACAGGGTCACATCGCCCTCTTCGCCCATGTTGGCCGCGCAGTGCATCGGCAGTACGTCAACCGCTGGCAGCAGGAAGTTCTGGACGGAGAACAGGGCTTTCTTCATTTCACCGGCGTACCGCATGCCGGCGATCAGCACTTTCCTGGCCGCGAAGTTGATGATCACGGTGCCGTCGGAATTGGTGCCGTCGCGCTCAGGCTCGCAGACGAAGTTCGGTGCGTTGAGGATCTGCCATTCATCTTTGCCACCGGCGTTGTACTGCTCGGGGTTGATGAACAGGCAGCGGCCGAACAGGTTGTGCCAGGCAGTCTCGGTGGTCATCTTGACCGGCAGGTAGTGCGCAGGATCGGAACCTACATGAACGTGGGACACAAAACGCTCACGCTCGCCCAGATAGGCTGCTACGCGGTCCCACAGGGCGTCGAATTTGTCGGCCGGGAACTTGCGGTTGATCGGCCCCCAAGCGATGGCGTCCTGGGTGGTCGGCTCTTCAACGATGAAACGGTCTACCGGCGAACGACCGGTACGATGACCCGTACGAACAACCAGCGCGCCAGTATCGGCAAGCTCGCCTTCACCGCGACTCAGGGCTTCTTTGACCAGATCATCGACACTCAGATCGGTGTACACGGCGTTATTGGCTTGCGTCATGAGATTCCCCGTCGGCCTGTGGCCGAGTGCTCCAAACGTTTTGTAGTAGGAAGTCGCGCACTACTACCCGAAAAAAGTGGGCCGGATTATGCCAGAAAAGCCCAAAAAAAGTAGGGCCCTCCCGTCAGTACGGCGTAAATCCGGCGTTTGCCAGGAGATTTACCTGCGCTGAACCGTTTTAGTGACGAGTATCTGACGGTATGTCGACACCCGCACCGGCGAACAATTGAGCGATGTCCGCGGCGTCGAACAGGTAGCGCTCGTTGCAAAACTGGCAATCGATCTCGATGGCGCCACCATGCTCGATCACCAGTTGCTGCGCATCTTCCAGACCCAGACTGACCAGCGCATTGCCGGAACGTTCACGAGAGCAGCTGCACTGGAAGCGCAACGGCTGACCGTCGAACAGGCGCACCTGCTCTTCGTGGTAGAGCCGATGCAGCACGGTTTCGTTGTCCAGGCTCAGCAGCTCATCGGCGCTCAGGGTGCTGGCCAGAGCCGTGATGTGCTGCCAACTGGCGTCACGTTCTTCCGGGTCGCGAAGGCGGTCGGCGGGCAATTGCTGCAGCAGCAGACCGCGGGCGCGCCGCCCGTCGGCGTATAGCCAGAAGCGAGTGTTGGTCTGTTGCGACATGACGAAGTAGTTGGTGAAGCATTCAGCCAGGGACGTGCCATCGAGATCGACAATGCCCTGGTAGCGCTTGCCGTGGGTGGGATCGACCGTGAGCGCCAGCACACCATCGGGCATCATGTCGGCCAGGGTCGCGTCGGGGGCGATCTGCTCGGCGTGGTAGCGGGCCAGGCCACGGATCTCGCGTTCGCTGGAGCATTCGATCATCAACAGCGGCACCGGGCCTTCGGAACGGGCCTGGAGAATCAGCAAGCCATCGAACTTCAAGGTGCCAACCAGTAGCGCCGCAGCCGCCATCAATTCACCGAGCAGTTGAGCGACCGGTTCCGGATAGGGATGCTTGGCAAGCACTTCGGCGTAGCTACGCTCCAACGCCACCAGCTCGCCACGAGTGTCGCTGTCATCGAAGATGAAGCGTTGGGTGTAGTCGGTATCCGGCAAATCAGTCATAGGGTCTGGTATCTGAGGTGATGACAAAGGATGGCAGGCATTTTATGGACATTCAGGGTGGGTTCCAAGCAAGGCAAGGCTTTGTCTGACGGGATGGGGCTGACTGCTCATCTGAGCCACAGGCACTCCTGGCCCCAATGGCCGATCTTTTATTCGCTGTTGCTGCCATGAAACCTGAACAGGTCCCGCCGCTGCTTCTTGCTTGGCTTGCCGTCGGTGCTGACCCCCAAGGCGCCGGCCTTGCGTTGGGCAGCCGCGGCTTCACGCTTGGCGATGCTGGCTTCGGTTTCGCGATACAGCGTCTGGGCTTCTGGCGCGCCGCGTCGAACAATCGACAGGGCTTCGACCACCACGGTTTTTTCGTCGAACCCGGCGCGAATGACATATTCGTCGCCGATGCGAGGCTCCTTGCCCGGTTTGCAGCGTTCACCCCGGTGATGGACCTTGCCGCTTTCGATGGCGGTCTTGGCCAGGGCACGGGTTTTATAGAATCGCGCTGCCCACAACCATTTATCGAGACGGACCTTGTCGTCTTCTTCCTTTTTTTGTGCCACTGCAATTCCTCTTTCAGCCAATAGTCAGAACTGTACTACCGTTTTTGTCGGGCGCACGAATTTGGTCCGACGGATAGAATGTCGGCCGAACCGACTGGCGGCTCGATGCACGCCGCTGTCGGTCACGAGCGCAAACAGGTGTGTAGATAACTGTCGCCATTTTGTGATTATTCTGCGTGAATACCGCAATTCGCGGGCTCCACGATCCGATGTACTGATCGCAGGTTTTTTTATTGAAGACTTTTGACCATCTGACCGTTGTCGGTCTGCGCGAGTGGGTGGCGCTCCCGGATCTGGGTGTCGCGGGCCTGCGGGCAAAAATCGACACCGGCGCCAGCACCTCCAGCCTGCACGCCACCGACATCGAGCCCTTCGAGCGCGACGGTGAAAAATGGGTGCGTTTCACCGCGCACCTGGGCACGGTGGTGCAGTTGCGCCATCGCCGCTGCGAAGCCCCGTTGGTGGCGCGCAAAACGATAAAAAGCTCCAACGGCCACGCTCAGGTCCGCTACGTGATCAGCACGACGCTGGCACTGGGGGATCGGATCTGGCGAGTAGAGTTCACCCTCGCCTGCCGCAAGTCCATGCGATATCGCCTGTTATTGGGTTCCAAAGCCTTGATCGACGGCCAACTGGTGGTCAATCCGGGTATCAAATACGTTCAAGACAAGCCGGTGTTCCCGGTGTCCACTACCTCTGCCACAGGTGTTGCATGAAGATCGCTGTGCTGTCGCGTAACCCGCGTCTGTATTCCACTCGTCGCCTGGTTGAAGCCGGGACCGAACGTGGCCATGAAATGGTGGTGATCGATACCCTGCGCGCCTACATGAACATTGCCAGCCACAAACCGCAGATCCACTACCGTGGCAAGCCGCTGGAAGGATTCGATGCAGTGATCCCGCGCATTGGTGCGTCGGTAACGTTCTATGGCTGCGCGGTGCTGCGCCAGTTCGAAATGATGGGCGTGTTTCCTCTCAACGAATCCGTGGCCATCGCCCGCTCCCGGGACAAGCTGCGCTCGCTGCAATTGTTGTCCCGCCGTGGGATTGGCTTGCCGGTAACCGGTTTTGCCCACTCTCCCGACGACATTCCCGACCTGATTGCCATGGTCAACGGCGCGCCGCTGGTGATCAAGGTGCTGGAAGGCACCCAGGGTATCGGCGTGGTGTTGTGTGAAACTGCGACGGCGGCAGAGTCGGTGATCGAGGCGTTCATGGGCCTGAAGCAGAACATCATGGTTCAGGAGTACATCAAGGAAGCCGGTGGCGCCGACATTCGCTGTTTTGTGGTCGGCGACAAGGTGATCGCTTCGATGAAGCGCCAGGCCAAGCCAGGGGAATTCCGCTCCAACCTGCATCGCGGCGGCAGCGCCAGCCTGATCAAGATCACGCCGCAAGAGCGCATGACGGCCCTGCGCGCAGCAAAGGTCATGGGCCTGGCCGTGGCGGGCGTAGACATCCTGCGCTCCAATCACGGGCCGCTGGTAATGGAGGTCAACTCCTCACCGGGTCTGGAAGGGATCGAAACCACCACAAGCAAGAACGTGGCGGGGATGATCATCGAGCATCTGGAAAAAAATGGCGGGCCGAACATGACCCGGACCAAGGGCAAGGGTTAACTCATAGGTGGGAGTGAGCCTGCTCGCGATGGCGGCGTGTCAGTCAACATCAATGCTGCTGATCCGCTGCTATCGCGAGCAGGCTCGCTCCCACATCAGCTCTTGAGTAAACAGGTGTATCCCTATACCGCATCCCTAGGCAACAACAGCCCCAACGGCAACCTCACCCGCGCCTCCAGACCACCCCCGGCGCGGTTGCGCAACTCGACATTGCCGCCGTGCATCGAAGCAATGCGCTTGACAATGGCCAAGCCCAATCCGGTGCCTTTTCCGCCTCGGGCGCGGTCGCCGCGGGTGAAGGGGTTGAAAATGGCTTCCAGTTCCGACGGGGCGATCCCTGCACCACGGTCCATGACGCTGAGCACCACATAGGGCGCGCTGGTATCCCCGGAAACATAAGCCGCCACTTCGACGCCCGTGCCGGCGTGATTCAGAGCATTGCCGATCAGATTATTCAACAATCGCTTCATCGACACCCGGCGCAACGGGAACGGCTGGATCGGCTCCAGGCGCAGGTGCACTTTCTCGGCGTTCTGGTTATAGGGCGCGGCCACTTCCCGTACCAGCTCGCTGAGGTCGACTTCTTCCACGGACTCGTCCCGACCGTCGCGAATGAACGCCAGGAACTGATCGAGAATCGCGTCCATGTCTTCGATATCGCGGACCATTTCATCGGTCAGGTCGGTGTGCTCGCCCATCAACTCCAGCGACAGCCGTAAACGGGTCAACGGCGTGCGCAGGTCATGGGAGACGCCCGCCAGCATCAGTTCACGCTCGCGACCGGCCTGTTCGACATCCTCGGCCATCTGGTTGAAGGCGCGGTACACCTCGGTCATCTCACTGGGGGTGTCGCTGATGGGCAGTCGCACGCTACGACCCTGGCCCAGCTGCCGGGCCGCGTAGACCAGGCGCTTGAGCGGCTGATTGAGCTGGCTGACGAAGATCCACGCCGAGGCCGTCGACAACAGGCCGATGGCCAGGAACCAGCCCAGCACGTTCCAGATTTTCTGGCCGCGCAACGGGTGGGGGTACAACGGCACCTTCAACCAGCCATCCCCCAGGCTCGGCGCACGCACCCACAACGCCGGAGGCGAGTGCATGCGCAATCGCACTTCGGTATCGGCGCCGAGTTCGTCCTGCATCTGCCGTTGATAGATCTCGCTGTAAGGCCAGTGTTGCTCGCCCTCCGGCACACCGGCGCCAACCACCCGGATCAGGGTCGCCGCTTCGGCAATCTTCTCCCGGTTGGCTTCATCGGCGGCCCAATAGGCTCGAAGGGTCAAGGCAACGCCGTGGCTGTACTGCCGGTCCACCAGCACATCTTCGTTCATCAGCAAGTAGACAAGCGTCAGTGCCTTGGAAAAGAGCACGACAATCAGCACCAGCCAGAGGGTGCGGGAGAAGAAGCTCTGGGGGAACCAAACGGGGGTTTTCATGAATAGCCGCTACACACTTGCAGGAGCGAGCGATGCTCGCACAATAACGGACCGCGAGTCGCCTGCAGGAAGAAATTCAACCCGTCAGGCCACCCGCTCCTACAAATCACCGATCACTTGCCGGCGGCGCCATCCGGCACGAATACATAACCCACACCCCAGACGGTCTGGATGTAACGCGGCTTGGAAGGATCGGGCTCGATCATCCGGCGCAGACGGGAAATCTGCACATCGATGGAGCGTTCCAGGGCATCCCATTCACGGCCACGGGCCAGGTTCATCAGCTTGTCACGGGTCAGCGGCTGACGGGCGTTCATCACCAGGGCCTTGAGCACGGCGAACTCACCGGTGGTGAGCATGTGTATCTCATCACCGCGCTTGAGCTCGCGAGTGGCCAGTGACAGTTCATAGTCGCCGAAGGTCACGCTTTCATCTTCGCTGCCCGGGGCGCCAGGCACCGGCGCCGACTGACGACGCAACACCGCCTTGACCCGGGCCATCAGCTCGTCCGGGTTGAACGGCTTGGCCAGGTAATCGTCGGCCCCCAGCTCCAGCCCCTTGATACGGCTCAGCTCATCGCCCTTGGCGGTCAGCATGATGATCGGGATCTGGTTGTTGGCGCCACGCAGGCGACGGCAGGCCGTCAAACCGTCTTCACCTGGCAGCATCAGGTCGAGTACGACCAGGTTGAAGACTTCACGGGCCAGCAGCCGATCCATTTGCTCGGTGTTCGGTACGGTGCGGGCGCGGTAGCCCTTGCTGACGAAAAAGCGCTCCAGCAGGCTGCTCAGCCCCGGATCGTCGTCAACAATAAGAATTTTTTCGCCTTCAGCAGTTTGTGCAGTGCTGCTCATAGGAAGCTCCTTTGATCTCGGCGCGCATTATGGCCTAGCTGCGGTTATACGCACCGTGTGCATTGTTAGCAGATTTTTCCTCTATCTCCAGCAATCCGGGTATCAAGCCTACAGACCACGGAGCCCCCTAAGAACGGAACGCTGGTTATAATGCGCGGCCTTTTGTGCCAGGGAATGTCGGATCGTGATCCCGACGTATCGTTTTTTCCCTTGCCAGGCAGCACTTTCTGAATTTCGCGGGTCAACAGGCAGCCTCTTGACCCAGGCAGCGGCGCACGCCAGGCCGCTCAACCAGTCTCGCCGAGCCCGGCTTCTGCGGTGGCGGGTCTGATTTCACAATTTTTCAGGTGGTTTTATGGACAGCATCAACAGCCGCATCGCCGAGGAACTCGGCGTACGCCCACAACAGGTCGAAGCGGCCGTCGCGCTACTGGATGAAGGCTCCACGGTGCCCTTTATCGCCCGTTACCGAAAAGAAGTGACCGGCAGCCTCGATGACACCCAACTGCGTCATCTGGAAGAACGCCTGCGTTACTTGCGAGAACTCGACGAGCGGCGCGTCAGCATCCTGGCCAGCATTCAGGAACAGGGCAAGCTGACCCCGCAACTTGAGCGTGACATCAAGCTGGCCGACACCAAGACCCGTCTCGAAGACTTGTACCTGCCCTACAAGCAAAAACGCCGCACCAAGGGCCAGATTGCCCTGGAAGCCGGCCTCGGCGAGTTGGCCGACGGTCTGTTCAACGACCCGACCCTGGCCCCGGAAACCGAAGCCGCGCGTTTCGTCGATGCCGAAAAAGGTGTGGCGGACGTGAAAGCGGCGCTGGAAGGCGCCAAGTACATTCTGATGGAACGTTTCGCCGAAGACGCCAACCTGCTGGAAAAACTGCGCAATTACCTTAAGCAGGAAGCCACCCTCAGCGCCCGAGTGATCGCTGGCAAGGAAGAGGAAGGCGCCAAGTTCCGCGATTATTTCGAGCACGACGAACCGCTCAAGAGCATGCCGTCACACCGCGCCCTGGCGATCTTCCGCGGCCGCAACGAAGGCATTCTCAGCTCCGCGTTGAAGGTGGGCGATGAGTTGCCCGGCACCATGCACCCCTGCGAAGGCATGATCGGCCAGCAGTTCGGCATCCAGAACCAGAACCGCGCCGCCGACAAATGGCTGGCCGAAGTGGTGCGCTGGACCTGGAAAGTCAAGCTGTACACCCACCTGGAGACCGATCTGCTGGGCGAACTGCGCGACAACGCCGAGACCGAGGCGATCAACGTCTTCGCTCACAACCTGCACGACCTGCTGCTGGCCGCACCCGCCGGGCCGCGCGCCACCCTGGGCCTGGACCCCGGCCTGCGTACCGGTTGCAAAGTGGCCGTGGTGGACTCCACCGGCAAGCTGCTGGACCATGCCACGGTCTACCCCCATGTGCCGCATAACAAGTGGGACCAGACCCTCGCCGTGCTTGCCGCGCTATGCGCCAAGCATTCGGTGGACCTGATCGCCATTGGCAACGGCACCGCTAGCCGGGAGACCGACAAACTGGCTGCTGAACTGATCAAGAAATACCCGGCCATGAAGATGACCAAGGTTATGGTTTCCGAGGCCGGCGCATCGGTATATTCGGCGTCGGAACTGGCCTCCAAGGAATTCCCGGACCTGGACGTATCGATTCGTGGCGCAGTGTCCATTGCTCGCCGCCTGCAGGACCCGCTGGCGGAACTGGTGAAGATCGATCCGAAATCCATCGGTGTCGGCCAGTACCAGCACGACGTTTCCCAGTTGAAACTGGCCCGCGGCCTGGACGCTGTGGTGGAGGATTGCGTGAACGCCGTGGGTGTGGACGTGAACACCGCTTCGGTAGCGCTGTTGGCGCGTATCTCGGGTCTCAACGCCACGCTGGCGCAGAACATTGTCACTCATCGCGATGAACATGGTGCGTTCAAGACCCGCGCCGCCTTGAAGAAAGTCCCGCGCCTGGGTGAAAAAACCTTCGAACAGGCCGCCGGCTTCCTGCGCGTCATGAACGGCGACAACCCGCTGGATTCGTCGGCAGTCCACCCTGAGGCCTACCCGCTGGTGCAACGCATCGCCGCCCAGACCGACCGCGACATCCGCTCGCTGATCGGTGATGCGGCGTTTCTCAAGCGCCTGGACCCGAAAAAATTCACCGACGAAACCTTCGGCCTGCCCACCGTCACCGACATCCTTCAGGAACTGGAGAAACCCGGCCGCGACCCGCGTCCCGAGTTCAAGACTGCCGAGTTCCAGGACGGCGTCGAAGACCTCAAGGACCTGCAACCGGGCATGATCCTCGAAGGCGTGGTGACCAACGTCACCAACTTCGGTGCCTTCGTCGACATCGGCGTGCACCAGGACGGCCTGGTACACATTTCGGCGCTGTCGGAGAAGTTCATCAAGGACCCGCGCGAAGCGGTGAAGGCCGGTGATGTGGTGAAAGTGAAGGTCATGGAAGTCGACATCCCGCGCAAACGCGTTGGCCTGTCGATGCGCATGAGCGATACGCCGGGCGAGAAAGTCGACGGTGCCCGTGGTGCTCGTCCCGGCTCGACACCGCGCCAGTCGCAGAACACCGCGCCACGCAAGGAAAGCGTCACACAGGCCCCGGCGAACAACGCCAT
This sequence comes from Pseudomonas halotolerans, assembly GCF_039581215.1. NCBI lineage: Bacteria > Pseudomonadati > Pseudomonadota > Gammaproteobacteria > Pseudomonadales > Pseudomonadaceae > Pseudomonas > Pseudomonas halotolerans. The sequence continues at coordinate 40,054 of NZ_JBCNTJ010000021.1, read as the reverse complement.
GGCTTCGCTGTTCGCCAATGCCAAACAGTTGAAGAAACGCTGATGGATGCGCCAGCCGGGTTGGTGGAAAGCGCCTTTTTCAAGCTGCTCGGCTGCCGTCTGCACAGCCTGGGGGACGGGGTGGCGCAAGTCGCCCTGAGCCTTGAGCCACCGCTGCGCAATCGTGGCGGCAAGCTGCACGGCGGCGCGCTGTTCAGCCTGGTGGACATCGCCATGGGACTGGCCTGCTCCAGTGTCCACGGCTTTGACCAGCAGAGCGCGACCATCGAATGCAAGATCAACTACATTCGCGCCGTCTCCGACGGTGAGGTGCTGTGCACGGCCCGGGTCATTCACCCGGGTCGGCGCACGCTGGTGGTCGAGGCTGAGGTGGTGCAAGGCGACAAACTGGTCGCAAAAGCACAAGGCACGTTCGCAGTCCTATAGCTCCCTGTCATCGATTTGGGTTAATTTCGGCGCTGCGAATGCGGTGTCGGAAATCCTTGTGGGAGCGGGCTTGCTCGCGAAGGCGGTGTATCAGGCGACTCCAATGCCGACTGACATACCGCCTTCGCGAGCAAGCCCGCTCCCACAGGGGATTGCGGCGCTCAGTCCTTGGCAGCACAAAAACCAGGCGAAAACGCCAGTTTCAACTTCACCCTTGTAGACCGTCTTGACCACCCCCATATTGGGGCGACTGACGCGTGAAGGAATTCAACTTGAGCGACCTTTTAAACCGCCGCCTGGCTCTGCTCGGCGAGCGCGCCAACCTCTCCCTGCTCGAGCAGTGCCTGCATGGCATCGAACGTGAATGCCTGCGCGTCACGGACACCGGGCATCTGGCGCAGACCCCGCACCCCGAGGCCCTGGGCTCGGCGCTGACCAACGAGCAGATCACCACCGACTATTCCGAGTCGCTGCTGGAGTTCATCACCCCGGCTCAGGCTGACGTGGCCGACACCTTGCGCAGCCTCGACAAGATCCACCGGTTTGCCTACAGCAAGCTCGGCGACGAGTACCTGTGGAGTCCTTCGATGCCGTGCCCGCTGCCAGCGGAGGAAGACATTCCGATCGCGTATTACGGCACCTCGAACATCGGCCGGCTCAAGTATGTCTACCGCCAGGGGCTGGCCCTGCGCTATGGCAAGACCATGCAATGCATCGCCGGGATCCACTACAACTTTTCCCTGCCGGAAAAACTCTGGCCGCTGCTGCGTCAGGCCGAAGCCATTGAAACGAGCGATCGTGATTTCCAGTCATCGGCCTACATCGCGCTGATCCGTAATTTCCGTCGCTACAGCTGGTTGCTGATGTACTTGTTCGGTGCCTCGCCGGCTCTGGATGCCGGCTTTCTGCGTGGCCGCCCGCACCAGTTGGAACAATTGGACCCGGACACCTTATACCTGCCGTATGCCACCAGCCTGCGCATGAGCGACCTGGGTTACCAAAGCAACGCCCAGGCCGGCCTGACCCCTTGCTACAACGACCTGGCAAGCTACACCGACAGCCTGCGCAAGGCGGTGGCGACACCGTACGCACCCTACGTCGAAGTCGGCACGCATAAGAATGGTGAGTGGGTGCAGCTCAACACCAATATTTTGCAGATCGAAAACGAGTACTACTCCAACATCCGCCCAAAACGCGTGACCTATACCGGCGAGCGCCCGATCCAGGCGTTGATGGCCCGGGGCATCCAGTACGTCGAAGTCCGTTGTCTGGACATCAACCCATTCCTGCCGATGGGCATCGACCTCACCGAATCGCGCTTCCTCGATGCGTTCCTGCTGTATTGCGGCCTGAACGACAGTCCGCTGCTGGAAAACAACGAGTGCAGCAATGCGACGAACAACTTCCTGACCGTGGTCAAGGAAGGCCGTCGGCCCGGTTTGCAATTGCAGCGCCAAGGGCAATCGGTGGATATGCAAGCCTGGGCCGTCGAGCTTCTGGAGAAAATCGCGCCATTGGCCTCGCTGCTCGACCAGAGCCAGGGGGGCGATGCCCACCGTCAGGCATTGGACGCGCAATTGGCGAAGGTCCGGGACCCGTCACTGACCCCTTCCGCCCAAGTGCTGGCCGCCATGGCAGAACACCAGGAAAGTTTCGCCCAGTTCTCGCTGCGCCAGAGCAAGGCCCACGCCGAATTCTTCCGCGCCGCGCCGTTGCCTGCCCGGGAACAGAGCGCCTTCGAAGAAAACGCCCGGCAATCCCTGGTACAGCAGGCCGAGCTTGAGCAGAACGAAGAAGGGGATTTCGATGTGTTTGTAGGGGCGTACCAGGCGAGCATTCTGGCGATCAGTAACTAGCGAGCGAACACCTGTGGGAGGGAGCATGCTCCCTCCCACAGAGTTTTGTGTACAGCCGGCCATTTCTGGCGGATCGGCTGCTTGGCAAAAGTAACTACTCCGCCGACGAAGGTTTCTCCCACAGATTGATCCCACCCTCTTGGGCAAACCGATCGATCTGCGCCAGTTCTTCAGCGCTGAAACTCAGGTTCTTCAACGCCCCGACGTTCTCGATAATCTGCTCCGGCCGACTGGCGCCGATCAGCGCTGAAGTTACCCGTGCGTCACGCAGGGTCCAGGCCAGGGCCATTTGCGCCAGGCTTTGGCCGCGTCGCTGGGCAATCTCATTGAGGGCGCGCACATGGGCGATGTTCTCCTGCGACAGGTGCGAGGCCTGCAACGAACCGCCACCCGGGCGATTGACCCGGGCATCGGCCGGAATGCCCTTGAGGTACTTGTCAGTCAGCAGGCCCTGGGCCAACGGCGTAAAGGCAATCACACCCGCGCCCAGTTCATCGGTGGCGTCCAGCAGGTCCTTCTCCACCCAGCGATTGAGCAGGTTGTAGGCCGGTTGGTGGATCAGCAGTGGGACCTTCCACTCTTTGAGTAGCGCAGCCATTTCCCGAGTCTTCACGCCGGAATACGAAGAGATGCCAATGTACAACGCCTTGCCCTGCTGCACGGCCGTGGCCAGCGCGCTGGCGGTTTCTTCCAACGGGGTGTCGGGGTCGAAGCGGTGGGAATAGAAGATATCCACATAGTCCAGGCCCAAGCGCTGCAGGCTCTGGTCCAGGCTGGCCAACACGTACTTGCGCGAACCACCACCCTGGCCGTAAGGACCGGGCCACATGTCCCAACCGGCCTTGCTGGAGATGATCAACTCATCGCGGTACTGTTTGAAGTCTTCGCGCAGCAAGCGGCCAAAATTGATCTCGGCGCTGCCGTAGGGCGGGCCGTAGTTGTTTGCCAGATCGAAGTGATTGATACCCAGATCAAACGCCGTACGCAGCAGGGAGCGCTGTGTGTCGATCGGCGTGCTGTCGCCGAAGTTGTGCCACAAACCCAACGACAGCGCCGGCAGCACCAACCCGCTGCGACCGACACGGCGGTAAGGAATGGACTCGTAGCGGTTTTCAGCAGCGGTATAGGTCATCCAAAGACTCTCTGTTCGGGTGGCTGGTACAAAGGGCAAGCTAACACCTCACAGACGCATCCGTCAGGCCAAAAGTTCGCCTGTCCGGCATGGGAACGGGCTTGCCAGTGCAGGTGATCTACCGCAGTTGGTCGACACGTCGGCCCATGGAAGAGGCGTCTTCCTGCCCGTATTGTTTGTGATTACTGAACAGTCAAGGCAGCCTTCGGGCATTTATCACCGACAGTAAACATGTGAATCTGGCTTCATCCACTTCCAAAGGAGCCCTGTCATGTCCCCGCAAACCACCAAAGTTGCCATCGTAACCGGCGCCTCCCGCGGCATCGGCGCCGAAATCGCCAAGCAACTGGCCCGCGATGGTTATGCCGTCGCCATTAACTTCGCCAACAGCGCAGCCGAGGCCTCGAAGCTGGTGGTGCAATTGCGCCAGGCCGGTCACCAGGCCATAGCGATCAAGGCAGATGTGTCCTCTGCCGTCGACGTCCGCCGGATGTTCGACGAGACCGAAGCGCAACTGGGCAAGGTGGATGTGCTGATCAATAACGCTGGCACCCTCCAAGTGATGCCCTTGGCCCAGCACAGTGACGAGCTGTTCGACCAGACGTTCGCCATCAACACCCGCGGCACCTTCAACACCCTGCGCGAAGCCGCAACCCGTCTGAACGACGGTGGCCGGATCGTGAATTTTTCCAGCAGCACCGTTGGCCTGAACCTGCCCGGCTATTCGGTGTACATCGCCAGCAAGGCCGCCGTCGAATCACTCACGCAGGTGTTCGCCAAGGAACTGCGCGGCCGCCAGATCACGGTCAACGCCGTGGCGCCCGGCCCGGTCGCTACCGAACTGTTCCTGCATGGCAAAAGCGAAGAACAGATCCAGAACTTCGCCAAAATGCCGCCCCTGGAACGCCTCGGCCAGCCGGAGGACATCGCCAGCATCATATCCTTCCTGGTCAGCCCGGCCGCCGGCTGGGTGAATGGGCAAATTCTGCGTGCCAACGGCGGCCTGGTCTGAGGTTCAGCCCAATCAGCGCACCAGGTGCAGGAACTGCATGTGCCGCTCGTACTGATCGAGGATGTCGTTGATGACCTGCTCCTTGGTGTAGCCCACCAGATCGTAATCCTGGCTGCCTTCGCTCAGGTGCACTTCAGCGCGGTAGTAACGGCGGTTATTGAGTTCCTTGGAGCCCATGCCGCCGCGGGCGAAGGACGGCGTGAAGTAGCCACGCATCTGCACCTGGTAGATGAACGGATGCTGCTCGCCGTGGCCGATCTCCAGGCTGACGCTGTCGTTGGCCGGGTCGGGCTGAGTCACCACGGTCAGGCCTTTCTCGGCGAACACCGCTTTCACCTCTTCGATGGCCGGGCGTACCGTGGTGTCGAGAAAACGGTACACCTCGTCGCGAGACGGGAAATGCACCGCCTGACTCAAGCGCTGCCGCCAGCCGCCCGTACCCCGTCGAGAAGCCGACACCGGCGCCAGCGAATGCAACTGCGCAATCTGCTTCTGGGACTCAAGGTAAAACGCCTTGTGCAGGCCCCACATCATCAACAGCAGAATCAGCGAGAACGGCAAAGACGTCAGCACCACTGCCGACTTCAAGGCATCGATGCTGCCGGAGAACAGCAATGCACTGGTCACCAGGGCGGTCATCGCCCCCCAGAATACCCGCAGCCATTTGGGCCCGTCTTCATCAGGGCTGCCGCCCTTGGCCGACAACGTCGAAAGCACCACCGTGCCGGAGTCGGCTGACGTAACAAAGAACACAAAACTGATAAACACGGTCACCGCGATGACGGTCTTGCTCCATGGATAGGTTTCCAGCAGCAAATAAAGGCTCATCGAGGGGTTTTCCAGGGCGGACATACCCAAGGCACTCATGCCGTGGTTCAACACTTGGTCAATGGCGCTGTTACCAAAGATCGACATCCACGCCAGGGTGAAGCCAAGGGGAATCAGCAACACGCCAAACACAAACTCGCGGATAGTGCGCCCACGGGAAATTCGCGCAATGAACAGCCCCACAAACGGCGACCATGCGATCCACCAGGCCCAGTAGAACACCGTCCAGCCGCCCAGCCAGTCGCTGGGCTCGTTGTAGGCGTACACGTCAAAACTCTTCATCGGCAGGGCGCCGAGATAATCGCCGATGTTCTGGATCAACGTGTTGAGCAAATGCTGGGTAGGCCCGGCAAACAGCACAAACAGCAGCAACGCGCAGGCCAGCAGCATGTTGATGTCGGACATGACCCGCACGCCTTTATCGACACCGGCCACAGCCACAATGATTGCCGCGCCCATCATCAGTACGATCAGGCCGACCTGAATCCACTGGGTGTGGGCGATGCCGAACAGATAATCGAGCCCGGAATTGAGATGCAGCACCCCAAACCCCATGTCCGCGCCGAGGCCGAACACGGTCGCGATGATGCCGAAGCCGTCCACCGCGTAGCCGATGGTGCCGTTAATACGTTTACCGATCAGCGGGTACAGCGCTGAACGCAGGGCCAACGGCAAATTGTGCCGGTAGGCAAAGTACGCCAGGGCCATGCCGACGAAAGCAAACACGCCCCAGCCGTGCAGGCCCCAGTGCAGAAACAGGATCTGCATGGCTTGGCGCGCGGCATCTGCGGTACCAGCTTCGCCTTGCGGTGGCTGAACCAGATGGGTCAGCGGTTCGGAGACACAGAAAAAAAACAGCGTGATGCTGATCCCGGCAGCAAACAGCATGCCGGCCCAAGACAGGTAACTGAATTCGGGCTCGTCGTGGTCGGCACCGAGCTTGATCTTGCCGTAGCCGGACAAGGCGGTGACCACCACGAAGACCAGATACAGGGTCATCGCCAACATGTAATACCAGCCGACCGTATTGGCCGCCCAGTTCTGCGCCGCCAGCAGCCAGGCGCCGGCCTGCTCCGGCACGGCGATGACCACCAGGCCGAACAGCAGAATGAAGGTCGCGGCAAAGTAAAAAACCGGCGGATTCATGCGGACCAGGCCGCTGGGTGGAGAGGACGAGGCACTCATGAGCGAGGGTCCCCGGAAAGCGAAATCGTGAAAATTGCGAACGGACTCGGCAAAGGCAAGCCTCCTGTTGTGAGCGGGCAGCAAACCGACGGTTTAACTTGAATGAACGTTCAAGTTAAACATGAATAGGTAGCTAAGGACTAATCCCAGGGCTGGCCGGTAATTTTCCTACGCTGGTCTGGGAGGCTATGACGCTGCCTGAAGAGCATTCGTTCAGTGTCTAATGTATATGTCCTAGGGAACATGCCCCCTGTGGGAGCGGGCTTGCTCGCGAAGAGGCCGTAACATTCACATCAATGTAGATTGGAAGTCCGCCTTCGCGAGCAAGCCCGCTCCCACAGGATCTTCATTGTCCAGCAATCGGGAGTCCTACCCTGCCGATTTACGTCCAAACAAAACGATTGGCGGTTGCCCATCAATATCAGCGTGCCTATAGTCCATGGATTTCCGGCAACCAGTACGACCTCATGATCAAACAACAACTGGCGCGCTTTAACCGTCTCGACCTGCTCGGCCATCCGACGCCCCTGGAAAAACTCGACCGCCTCTCTGCCTGGCTCGGTCGCGACATCTATATCAAGCGCGACGACCTGACCCCGCTGGCGTTGGGCGGCAACAAGCTGCGCAAACTGGAATACCTGGTCGCCGACGCTCAGACCCAAGGCGCCGACACCCTCATTACCGCCGGTGCGATCCAGTCCAATCACGTGCGCCAGACTGCCGCCCTGGCGGCAAAGTTGGGCCTGGGTTGTGTGGCCCTGCTGGAAAATCCCATTGGCACCGAAGACAGCAACTACCTGAGCAACGGCAACCGGCTGCTACTGGAGCTGTTCGACGCCAAGGTCGAATTGGTCGAAAACCTGGATAACGCCGACGAGCAATTGCAGGCCCTCGCCGCGCGTCTGCGCAGCAATGGGAAGAAGCCGTACCTGGTACCGATTGGCGGATCAAACGCTCTGGGCGCGCTAGGGTATGTGCGCGCCGGGCTGGAACTGGCCGAACAAATCAAGGACACCGGCCTGAATTTCGCCGCCGTGGTGCTGGCCTCCGGCAGCGCCGGGACTCACAGCGGCCTGACGCTGGCGCTCAGTGAAACGCTGCCGCAACTTCCCGTGATTGGCATAACGGTCTCACGCAGCGAAGAAGACCAGCGCCCCAAGGTCCAGGGCTTGGCCGAACGCACCGCCCTACTGCTTGATGTGTCCCTTCCAGAGGCCTTCAAGGTGAACCTGTGGGACGAATATTTCGGCCCCCGTTATGGCGAACCCAATGCCGGTACGCTGGCGGCAGTCAAATTGCTGGCGAGCCTGGAGGGTCTGTTGCTCGATCCGGTCTACACCGGCAAGGCGATGGCCGGCCTGCTCGACGGTATTGGTCGCGATCGCTTCGACGAGGGCCCGATCATCTTCCTGCATACCGGCGGCGCCCCGGCGTTGTTTGCCTATGATGCGGCGCTCCAGGCTTAGGTGAAGCGTTTTGTGTGGGAGCGGGCTTGCTCGCGAAAGCGTCGGCGCGTCCAATGTTTGGTGACTGACAGTTAACCTTCGCGAGCAAGCCCGCTCCCACAGAAACATTCATTCCATGGTTGAATAAGTGGGAGATTTAATATTGTTTTCCAATCTATAAAAGCCGTCTTATAGTCTTGCCACCGGCGTATTTGCCGCGAGACGCACAGGCTGCTTTAAGGCAGGATGGGCAATCTTTTTAATCGCGGCGACGCCTTCTCTCATCCGAAATAACGTCTCCATAAAAAAACACAGGGGCTTGTCATGAATTTTTCCGCATTACGTCGCAACCTGTTGGTGGGTTCGCTGGGCCTGGCATTGAGCGCCGGTCTGCTGGGGCAGGCAGTAGCCGGTGAGCAACTGCAAAAGATCAAGGACGCGGGCGTGATCAACGTCGGCCTGGAAGGCACTTACCCACCGTTCAGTTTCGTGGACGCCGATGGCAAGCTGGCCGGTTTCGAAGTGGAATTTTCCGAAGCCCTGGCCAAGGAGCTGGGCGTGAAGGTCAAACTGCAACCGACCAAGTGGGACGGCATTCTCGCCGCGCTGGAATCCAAGCGTTTGGACGCGGTGATCAATCAGGTCACCATCTCCGAGGAGCGCAAAAAGAAGTACGACTTCTCCCAGCCCTACACAGTTTCCGGCATCCAGGCGCTGGTTCTGACCAAGAACAAAGACGCCATCAAGACCGCCGATGACCTGGCCGGCAAGAAAGTCGGCGTTGGCCTGGGCACCAACTATGAGCAATGGCTCAAGGAAAACCAGCCAAAGGCAATTATCCGCACCTACGACGATGATCCGACCAAATACCAGGACCTGCGTGTAGGTCGCATCGACGCCATTCTGGTAGACCGGCTGGCTGCTCTGGAGCTGACCGCCAAAGCCAAGGACACCGCCGTTGCCGGCGAGCCGTTCTCCCGCCAGGAGGCCGGTATCGCCCTGCGCAAAGGCGAGCCTGAGCTGCTGGACGCAATCAACAAGGCCATCGACAAACTGCGGGCCGACGGCACCCTGGCGAAAATCTCGCAGAAGTACTTCAACGCTGACGTCACTCAATAATGGAAGAGGCTTTTCAACTCGCGCTGGACTCCGCGCCCTTCTTGCTCAAGGGCGCGTATTACACGGTCATCCTCAGTTTGGGCGGCATGTTCTTCGGCTTGTTGCTGGGCTTCGGCCTGGCGTTGATGCGCCTGTCGCGCTTCAAGCTGGTGAGCTGGATCGCTCGCATCTACGTGTCGTTCTTTCGCGGCACGCCGCTGCTGGTGCAACTGTTCGTGATCTATTACGGGCTGCCCCAACTGGGTGTTGAGCTGGATCCATTGCCGGCGGCGCTGATCGGTTTCTCGCTGAACATGGCGGCCTATGCGTGTGAAATCCTGCGCGCGGCCATCAGCTCCATCGAGCGCGGCCAGTGGGAAGCAGCGGCCAGTATCGGCATGACCCGCGCCCAGACCCTGCGCCGGGCCATCCTGCCGCAAGCGGCGCGAACGGCCTTGCCACCTTTGGGCAACAGCTTCATTTCCCTGGTCAAGGACACCGCACTGGCGGCGACCATCCAGGTGCCGGAGCTGTTCCGTCAGGCGCAGTTGATCACTGCCCGTACTTTCGAAATCTTCACCATGTATCTTGCCGCCGCGCTGATCTACTGGATTCTGGCCAGCGTGCTGGCGCACCTGCAGAACGTCCTGGAAGCCCGGGTCAATCGACATGACCAGGAGTCCTGACCCATGATCGTCGTGGAAAAACTGACAAAGCAGTTCAAGGGACAGGTGGTACTCAACGGCATCGACCTTGAGATCAAAGAAGGCGAAGTGGTGGCGATCATCGGCCCCAGCGGTTCGGGCAAAACCACCTTCCTGCGCTGCCTGAACTTCCTTGAAGAACCCAGCAGTGGCCGGATCAAGGTCGGCGACATCGAAATCGATGGCAGTCGCCCGCTGAACCAGCAGCAGAACCTGGTGCGTCGTTTGCGCCAGCAAGTGGGTTTTGTGTTCCAGAACTTCAATCTGTTCCCCCATCGCACGGCGCTGGAGAACGTCATCGAAGGCCCGCTGGTGGTGAAGAAGACCCCACGTGCCGACGCTGAAGCCTTGGGCCGCAGGCTGCTGGCCAAGGTCGGGCTGGCGGGCAAGGAGGACGCCTATCCACGGCGTCTTTCCGGTGGCCAGCAACAGCGCGTGGCGATTGCCAGGGCGCTGGCGATGGAGCCCGAGGTGATTCTGTTCGACGAGCCGACCTCGGCCCTGGACCCGGAACTGGTGGGCGAGGTGCTGGCGACGATTCGCGGCCTGGCGGAAGAAAAGCGCACCATGGTCATTGTGACTCACGAAATGGGCTTCGCCCGGGACGTGGCGAACCGCGTGGTGTTTTTCGACAAAGGCGTGATCGTCGAACAAGGCGAAGCCAAGGCCTTGTTTGCAGCCCCCCGGGAAGAACGCACTCGACAGTTCCTCAGCAAGTTCCTCTCGGCCGGACACGGCAACCAGTAAGTTATTTATATTGCCCCTACTTCCAAGGATGGAAGTGGAACAACTCACACGCCAACGCAACAAACTGAAACTTTCAGTTTAGTTAGCACGCCCGTTGATCTGCGATATATACATATCTCTGGCAATACTTCCCTTTGAGCCAAGCTATTTAGCAGGCTTTTTACCACGCCCCTTCCAAACGAATGAACCGAGGAAAAAGGTGCGTGACGCCGCGCATTCTTAACTTGAACGCGTAGGACATTTCTGAAGCCCTATACAATTAATTATTAAGCAAGTTCCTCTATTGACACTGAAACTGTTGAACCCTTATCTAGTGACCCACAGGCGATGCGAACTATTTTAGTTCTGCGCGATGAACCGCAGACAGGGTCCATATTGCGCAATAAAAATATGTCGCGATGATTAAGCGCCTTTGATTTCCCCGAAACGGACTTCATTTTAAAGCGTCAAGGAGAACACCATGACATGTACGTCGAATATTCCTGAACTGGCTGCGCCCACCCTCGCCAACGTCCTGCGTACCAGCATCAACATCACCAGCGCTGCGCACTTGCAAGTGGCGATTGCTCCCTACCCCGGCATGGACGCGGGGGATCTGATCGAGCTGTTCTGGGACGACTGCTACGTCGGCTCCCGTCTGCTGTCACAGGCCGATGTGCAAAATAGCGTTACGCTGCGGGTCCCCGAGAGCTTCATCGTCAATGGGACCTCGCGCATCCATTATCGCCTGATGCAAGTGGGGCGCGGCCCGGCACTGTCAGCAACGCAACGGGTGCAGGTCAAGCTGGATTGTCCCGGAGGGCAGCCGTCGGCCTTGAGCGGTGATGAAAACCAGGGCCTGGCGCCGGTACGAATCCCTGATGCTATCCGCCGCAAGGGCGTGAATCCGAGTCAGATCAAACGTGGCGTCCCCCTGACCATAGAGCCCTATCTGAACATGGCTGCTGACGATGCGATTACCTTGCGCTGGGGCGATGTGCGCATGGACCTGCCCCGTATCAAACCTTGTGAGGTCGGCCTACCGATCAATATCTGGGTACCGCCGCACATCATCCTGGAGGCGGGGGAAGACCTGCGTCTGGAGGTGACCTACTGCATCCTCGACCGCGTGGGCAACAACTCCCACTGGGCGCCGCCGCGAACGTTGAAAATCGGTTGCGCCAACCCGTATCTGAAAAACCCGGCGAAAGAAGCGCTCATGGCTGCCGAACCGCGCGGCAAAAATCCTTGAGCGATCCGATGCGCAAGAGCCTGGTCGTGATTGGCAGCGAAGCGGCCAGGCTGCTTGCGGTATAGTCCGACCAAGCTCCCCAACCCAAGCCAGCGACCATGAAACACACCCCCGACGACCTGCAGACCATCACCACCACGACCCTGGGCCATTACAACGCGGTCGCCGAGAGTTTTCGCGAAGGCACGCGTGATCACGACGTCAGCCAGAACATCGACGCGCTGCTGCGGCATATCCAGGGGCAAGCACCCTTGCACATCCTGGACTTCGGCTGCGGCCCCGGACGAGACCTGCGAACGTTCACTGGCATGGGCCATGTCGCGGTCGGCCTCGACGGCTCAGCGGAATTTGCCCGAATGGCGCGCCAGGACAGCGGCTGCGAAGTCTGGCAGCAGGACTTCTTGAACCTCGACCTGCCAATCGAACGCTTCGATGGCATCTTCGCCAACGCCGTACTGTTCCATATCCCTGTCCAGGAATTGCCTCGGGTGCTCAAGCAATTGCACGCCACCCTCAAGCCCGGCGGTGTGCTGTTCAGTTCCAACCCTCGGGGCCAAAACCAGGAAGGCTGGAACGGACAGCGTTTCGGCGCGTATCACGACCTTGCGGGATGGCGCACGCTGCTCACCGAGGCAGGTTTTGTCGAGCTTGAGCACTACTATCGGCCTGCGGGGCTGCCGCGGGAGCAGCAGCCATGGCTGGCGAGCGTCTGGCGCAAGTCTTGAGGACAGGCCTGTTTGGACAGGGTGAGCGGTGAACCCTGGGGCGAAGGGGCTTGCTCCCCTTCGGCTCTGTAGGAGCTGGCGAAGCCTGCGATCTTTTGATATTTCGCTTGAGCTTCAAGTGTCTGTGGAAAGATCGCAGCCTCGTTGCACTCGTCAGCTCCTACGACCCAACCACTTCTGCGACAACCGCTCCAATCGCCCATCGTCCTTGATCCGCGCCAGGGCATTGTCCAGGCTGGCCTTGAACGCCGGGTTGCCCTTCTGGAACGGAATCACCAGGCTCGGCGCCGGACCGCTTTTTTCTTCCGGCTGGAAGGACTGCGCCATGACCATCGGGCGTTGCAAGTCATCCTTGCGCGCCAGCAGTTGCGCATCCGCGTTGCTGTAAGCGGCGCTGGTGTCGAAACGTTCCGCCAGTTCCGGGGTCATTGCTATGTGGTTGATGGCAACGTCGTACTTGCCACTTTCCACGCCGGACAGCAGATCCCCGGCATCGGTGACCACAAAATCGGCGCGAACATCCAGCTCACCGGCCAGCATCTGACCCAACTCCACCTCGAAGCCGGTGAGTTTGCCATCTTCCTTGAAGTTGAAAGGGCGGGTGTTTGCTTCCAGAGCGATGCGCAACTCGCCACGGTCGTTGACGTCGTCGATCAGTTCGGCATGGGCCAGAGGGCTCAAGAGGGGTAGCAGGCAGATCAGCCCAGGCAGAAAACGCATGGTCACTCCTTTGTATTGTTACAAGCGACGCTCGTTTCAGGCTCGCTTTGCTATGGTTGTTGCAGGCTTCGACAACGAATGGTCATGAAGTTGTCATGATCTCGCGGATTTCATGAAAAACTGGAGAAAAAAATGAAAAGCTTTATGTCACGCACCGCCTTGGCCAGCCTGTTGCTGGGAGCTTCGATGCTGGCGACAGCCGCAACCCCTGCTCCCAAGGGTGCAGAGGTGTTCATCGTTTCCCCGGAAGACGGTGCCACCGTCGGCCAGGAATTCAAGGTCAAGTTCGGCGTCAAGGACATCGCGCTGGCCCCGGCGGGTGATGTGACGAAAAATACAGGTCATCACCATTTGCTGATTGATGTCGACAAGTTGCCTGCCGCGGGTGCGCCAATTCCGACCGACGCCAACCACATGCACTTCGGTAAGGCGCAAACCGAGGCTACGATCAAACTGGCACCGGGCAAGCACACCTTGCAGCTGATACTGGGCGACAGCGGCCATATGCCGTTCGATCCGACCATCGTTTCCAAGAAGATCACGGTAAACGTGAAATAACACGGTACCCATAAACACGCCCCCCTGTGGGAGCGGGCTTGCTCGCGAAGGCGGTGTATCGGTGAGGGATATATCGACTGACACATCGCCTTCGCGAGCAAGCCCGCTCCCACAAGAACTGATGCTGTGTCAGGCAATAAAAAAAACGGGAGCCCTGACCGGGCTCCCGTTTTTTATTGCAAGCCAAACCTCAGCTTGCCGCTTGAAGCTAACAACTCGCCACTGCTCTTAAAACAACACCCGGCTACGAATAGTGCCATTGATGTGCTGCAGTTTCTCTTGCGCCAGGTCGGAGTATTCGGCATCGACGTCGATCACGACATAACCGACTTTCTCGTTGGTCTGCAGGAACTGACCGGAAATGTTGATACCGTTTTCGGCGAAGACCTTGTTGATCTCGCTCATCACACCCGGGATGTTTTCGTGGATGTGCAGCAGACGATGCTTGCCAGGGTGGGCCGGCAGGGCCACTTCCGGGAAGTTCACCGACGATACCGACGTACCGTTGTCGCTGTACTTGACCAGTTTTTCCGCCACTTCCAGGCCGATGTTGGCCTGGGCTTCAGCGGTGGAACCGCCAATGTGCGGGGTCAGGATCACATTGTCCAGGCCACGCAGCGGGCTCTCGAAGATCTCGTCGTTGGAGCGCGGCTCCACCGGGAAGACATCGATAGCGGCGCCGATCAGGTGTTTGTCCTTGATCGCTTCAGCCAGGGCATCGAGCTTGACCACGGTGCCACGGGCAGCGTTGATCAGGATCCCGCCTTTCTTGATCGCACGGATTTCCTTCTCGCCGATCATCCACTGGGTGGCGGCCGTTTCCGGAACGTGCAGCGTTACAATGTCGGACATGCCCAGCAGTTCGTGCAGGTCATTAACCTGGGTGGCATTGCCCAGCGGCAGCTTGGTCACGGTGTCGTAGAAAAACACCTGCATGCCAAGGCCTTCAGCCAACACCGACAACTGCGTGCCGATCGAGCCGTAACCGACGATGCCCAGCTTCTTGCCACGGATTTCAAAGGAGTTGGCCGCGCTCTTGATCCAGCCGCCACGGTGGCAGGAAGCGTTCTTCTCGGGGATGCCACGCAGCAGCAGGATCGCTTCGGCCAGCACCAGTTCAGCCACGGAGCGGGTGTTGGAGTATGGCGCGTTGAACACCGCGATACCGCGCTCGCGCGCCGCATTGAGGTCCACCTGGTTGGTGCCGATGCAGAAGCAACCGACCGCGACCAGTTTCTTGGCGTGGTCGAAGATCTCTTCGGTCAATTGGGTACGGGAGCGAATGCCGATGAAGTGAGCATCGGCGATCTTTTCCTTGAGCAGGGCTTCCGGCAGAGAACTGGTGATGTACTCGATGCTGGTGTAACCCGCCGACTTGAGGACGTCGACAGCCGATTGGTGGACGCCTTCGAGAAGAAGGAACTTGATCTTGCTCTTATCGAGAGAAGTCTTGCTCATCTGCGTAAACCTGTGTCCCGGAGAAAAATGGCAGGGAATCGGACAGCGCATGCTGCTCCGACCGGCATGACAGCCGTCGCCGCAGAACAGCCAATGGGCACTACGCTGCGGGGTCGGTATGCTAGCATACGCACCCCGCTAAACACTCATTCCTGCGACGTGAAGCGTTCTCAGGATGACCATGAATTGTTCGAGAGTTCTGTCGATGACCCATCCTGCCCTGATAGATGAGCTGAAGACCCTGGTTGAGCCCGGCAAAGTCTTGACCGACGCCGACTCCCTGAACGCTTACGGCAAGGATTGGACCAAGCACTTCGCTCCGGCGCCGAGCGCCATCGTCTTTCCCAAGACCATCGAACAGGTTCAGGCCATTGTCCGCTGGGCCAATGAGCATAAGGTCGCGCTGGTGCCATCGGGCGGGCGTACCGGGCTCTCCGCGGCTGCCGTGGCGGCCAACGGCGAAGTGGTCGTGTCATTCGACTACATGAACCAGATTCTCGACGTGAACCTCACTGATCGCACCGCTGTCTGTCAGCCAGGCGTGGTCACTGAACAACTGCAGAACAAGGCTGAAGAACACGGCCTGTACTACCCAGTGGACTTCGCCTCAGCCGGATCCAGCCAAATTGGCGGCAACATCGGCACCAATGCCGGCGGAATCAAGGTCATTCGTTACGGCATGACCCGCAACTGGGTGGCCGGCATGAAAGTCGTCACCGGTAAAGGTGACCTGCTGGAACTGAACAAGGACCTGATCAAGAACGCCACTGGCTACGATCTTCGCCAGCTGTTCATCGGCGCCGAAGGCACCCTTGGGTTCGTGGTCGAAGCCACCATGCGCCTGGACCGGGCCCCGAAGAACCTCACTGCCATGGTCCTGGGCACCGCCGATTTTGACTCGATCATGCCCGTTCTGCATGCCTTCCAAGGCAAGCTGGACCTGACGGCGTTCGAATTTTTCTCCGACAAGGCACTGGCCAAGGTTCTGGATCGGGGCGACGTACCGGCGCCATTCGAAACCGAGTGCCCGTTCTACGCCCTGCTGGAGTTCGAAGCCACCACCGATGAAGTCGCCAACCATGCCCTGGAAACGTTCGAACACTGCGTAGAACAGGGCTGGGTGCTGGACGGGGTGATGAGCCAAAGCGAAACCCAACTGCAAAACCTGTGGAAGTTGCGCGAGTACATCTCGGAAACCATCTCCCACTGGACGCCGTACAAGAACGACATCTCGGTCACCGTTTCGAAAGTCCCCGGGTTCTTGCGCGACATCGACACTATCGTCGGTCAACATTACCCGGATTTCGAAATCGTCTGGTTTGGTCACATCGGCGACGGCAACTTGCACTTGAACATCCTCAAGCCAGAGAACCTGAGCAAGGACGATTTCTTTGCCAAGTGCGCGACCGTGAACAAATGGGTCTTTGAAACCGTGGAGAAATACAACGGCTCGATCTCCGCCGAACACGGCGTAGGCATGACTAAGCGCGACTACCTGACCTACAGTCGCTCGCCGGTGGAAATCGAATACATGAAGGCCGTCAAGGCCGTATTCGACCCGAACGGCATCATGAATCCGGGCAAGATTTTCGCGGTTTAACGCGAAAAATACCTGATGAATCCCAGAAGCAGGAGTCGGTAATGAGCTATCAGCACCAGTATGTCGACGGTACCCGAATTCATTTCCCGGTGGGAAAAATCGTGTGCATTGGCCGTAACTACGCCGAACACGCCAAGGAACTGGACAACCCGGTCCCCACCGAACCCCTGCTGTTCATCAAGCCCGGCAGCTGCGCGGTGCCACTGGAAGGCGGTTTCAGCATCCCCGCCGACCGTGGTGCAGTGCATTACGAAGCTGAAATTGCCGTGCTGATCGGCAAACCTCTGTCGACCCGGCCCAGTGCCGAGGAAGTGCTGGATGCCATCTCCGGCTTCGCCCCGGCCCTGGATCTGACCCTGCGGGACAAGCAAGCCGAGCTCAAGGCCAAGGGCTTGCCTTGGGAAGTCGCCAAATCCTTCGACGGCGCGGCGGTGCTCGCACCTTTCGTGTCCAGCGGCACCTTTGCCGACCTGACCGACATCCCGGTTCGCCTGACCATCAACGGTGAAGTGCGCCAGGACGGCAACAGCAGCCTGATGCTCAACCCCATCGTGCCGATGATCCAATACATGGCCGGCTGCTTCTCATTGCAGGCCGGCGACGTGATCCTCACTGGCACTCCAGCAGGCGTGGGACCGTTGAACGTCGGGGATGAACTGGTACTGGAATTGCCAGGCGCGAGCCGTTTCGAAAGCAGCGTTCGCTAACTCGGTTTTGTGACCCGCTAGAAATCATGTGGGAGCGGGCTTGCTCGCGAAGGCGATATAACAGTCAGCATAGATGTTGAATCTGACGCCCCCTTCGCGAGCAAGCCCGCTCCCACAGGTATCCAGCTTTCCCGAGCCCTAGGTTTTACTGTTTTTTCACATCCCATCCGGATAATCCCAGGGAATGCGGCATCTGAGCCAGCCATTTTCCGAATCCGACTTATCTGGAATGCCCCCTGATGGCCACGCCCCTTGCACAGCCCTCCTCCAACCGCGTCCGCCGCTCCCGCCTGGCGCTGCCCTGGTATGCCTGGTCGCTGATAGCGGCCGGGGCCTTTTACTGGCTGGCGTATGCCATGCACTGGGATGACCGGGGCCTGCTGTGGGCATCGGAACGCTTCGAGACCCCTGCCCAGCGTCAGGAAAGCATCTGGCTGCCGGACTACCACGCCGTGATTGATGCCAAGGTCCTGCCAGGTATGGAGGAGGATGAAGCTTCCGATCTGACCTATAACCCACAGACCAAAACCCTCTTCGCGGTCATGGGTAAGCACCCGTTTCTGGTGGAACTGACCCTGCAGGGGGATGTGCTGCGCAAAATGCCGTTGGTGGGCTGGAGCAATCCTGAAGGCGTGGCCTATATGGAGAATGGCCTGCTGGCCATTACCGATGAGCGAAAACACACGTTGTCGATCATCCAGGTCGATGCCGATACCCGCGAACTGAACAGCACGGACTTCCCCCACTACGATCTCGGCCCGTCGAAGAACCAGAACAAGGGCTTCGAAGGCATCGCCTGGGATCCACGTAACCAGCGACTGGCCCTGGGTGAGGAGCGTCCACCGGCGTTGTTCACCTGGAAAAGTGACGGCAGCCAACTGCTAAAGGGCGACAAACAGATCCATGCCAGCGATGAGCTGGACCTGCGCAACCTCTCGGCGCTGGCGATCGATCCGCGCACGGGGCACTCGCTGGTGTTGTCAGCCGACTCCCATCTGTTGCTGGAGCTGGACGATACAGGGGAACAGGTCAGCTTCATGACGTTGCTGGGCGGTTTCAACGGCATCAAGGACACGATCCCCCGTGCCGAAGGCGTAGCCCTCGATGAGGCGGGCAACCTGTACATGGTCAGCGAGCCGAACCTGTTCTATCGTTTCGAAAAACAACGCTGATAGCACAACTCTGTAAGGCAATTCATCCTTCGCTGTAGGGTGTGGCATCCGGCCATTAAGCTTCAGTTCAGGCAGCCGTGGTATTTCCAACCACCTGTCCTCATCCGAGCCCACCCACATGCGTCGACTTGCCCGCCCGAAGCCCTTGATCCTGCTGCTGATAACCATCGTGCTGATCGCTTTGATCACCGCCGCTCAATACCTGCGCCTGTTCGAGCGCGCCTGGTTCAATTTCAACGCCCTCTGGCAGCCCACCAGCGAGCAGGCCATTGCGCTGGACCAGTATCGGGTTACGGTCGAGGCACTGGTGATCGAAGGCTTGGACAATGACGTTTCGGCGCTGACATACGACCCGATCCGCAAGAGCCTCTTTACCGTTACCAACAAGAATGCCGAACTGATCGAGCTGTCATTGGACGGCAAGATCCTTAGGCGCATCGCCTTGATTGGCTTCGGCGACCCGGAGGCGGTGGAGTTCATCAGCGAGGACATTTACGTCATCACTGACGAACGTCAGCAGCGGCTGATCAAGATTCACTTGGACGACGACACCCAATTCCTCGACGCCGCCGACGCAGAGCAAATGACGCTTGGCCTGCACCTGAACGGCAACAAAGGGTTCGAAGGCTTGGCCTACGACTCAGTGGGCAAACGGTTGTTCGTGGCCAAGGAGCGCGATCCGATGCTGATTTATGAAGTGCGAGGCTTTCCCCACCACAAACCGGAAAAATCCTACGCCGTCCATGTGATCAACAACCCCAAGCGCGATGCCGGACTGTTCGTCCGCGATCTTTCAAGCCTGCAATACGACGAGCGCAGCGGCCATTTACTGGCGCTGTCCGATGAGTCGCGATTGATTCTCGAGCTGGATATCGACGGCCGGCCGCTGAGCACGCTGTCGTTGAGCAAGGGGCGTCAAGGGCTACAGAAAACCGTCCCTCAAGCCGAGGGCGTTGCCATGGATGACGATGGCAACCTCTATCTGGTCAGCGAGCCCAACCTGTTCTACGTCTTCAAGAAACCGCAGCCTTGATCCACCAAAAAAACCAATGTGGGAGCGAGCCTGCTCGCGATGGCGGTGCATCAGCCAACATGAATGTGTCGGGTAGACCGCTATCGCGAGCAGGCTCGCTCCCACAGGGACTGCTTCACTCAAAGAGCAGGTTATGCCACCTGCTTACTCAGCCCGCAGGGTCTTCACCCCTTCAGCAGTACCCAGCAACAACACGTCCGCCGGACGAGCCGCGAACAAGCCATTGGTGACTACGCCGACGATGGCATTGATCTGGCTTTCCAGTTCCACCGGGTTGGTGATCTGCAGGTTATAGACATCCAGGATAATGTTGCCGTTATCGGTCAGCACGCCTTCGCGATACACCGGGTCGCCGCCCAGTTTCACCAGTTGGCGGGCCACATGGCTGCGGGCCATCGGGATGACTTCCACCGGCAGTGGGAACGCGCCGAGCACTGGCACCAGTTTGCTGGCGTCGGCGATGCAAATGAAGGTCTTGGCCACGGCCGCGACAATCTTCTCGCGGGTCAGGGCCGCGCCACCGCCCTTGATCAGGTTCAGGTGCGCGTCACTTTCATCGGCGCCGTCGATGTAGAACTCCAGATCGTTCACGGTATTGAGCTCATAGACCGGAATCCCGTGGCCCTTCAGGCGCGCGGCGGTGGCTTCGGAGCTGGCGACCGCGCCGTCGAACGCGCCTTTGTGCTGCGCCAGTGCGTCGATAAAGCAATTGGCCGTCGAGCCGGTGCCGACCCCAACGATGCTCTTGTCATCCAGTTTTGGGAGGATGAGGTCGACAGCGGCCTGGGCCACGGCCTGTTTGAGTTGATCCTGGGTCATGCGGGCTCCGAAAGCGGACGGGGAGTAAAGAGGGACGCGAGTATAACCCAACAAAACCTTGGGATTCGTGTGGTCGCCCAGCCAAAAGCCGGGTTAGACTCCTTGGCCCTGCCCAACCCGCTCAGTGATGCTTTCCGATGCTTGAACAGTACGTCAAAAAGATCCTCACCTCGCGCGTTTACGACGTTGCCGTGGAAACCCCATTGCAGACTGCCCGCCAGCTCTCCGAGCGGCTGGGCAACAACATCTGGCTCAAGCGCGAAGACTTACAGCCGGTATTCTCGTTCAAGATTCGCGGCGCCTACAACAAGCTGACCCAGCTCAGCGACGAAGAGCGCGCACGCGGCGTGGTCACGGCTTCGGCGGGCAATCACGCCCAGGGCCTGGCCCTGGCGGCCAAGGTACTGGGCGTCAAAGCCACCATCGTGATGCCCAAGACCACCCCGGAAATCAAAGTCGAGGGCGTGCGTTCCCGCGGCGGCAAAGTGGTGCTGCACGGCGATTCGTTCCCCGAAGCGCTGGCCTATTCGCTGAAACTGGTCGACGAAAAGGGCTACGTCTACATTCATCCTTATGACGATCCCCACACCATTGCCGGGCAGGGCACGGTGGCCATGGAGATCCTGCGCCAACATCCGGGGCGTCTGGATGCGATTTTCGTCCCGGTGGGCGGCGGAGGGTTGATTGCCGGGATCGCGGCCTACGTGAAATATCTGCGGCCAGAGATCAAGGTGATCGGCGTCGAACCGGACGATTCCAATTGCCTGCAAGCCGCCATGGCTGCCGGAGAGCGGGTGGTGCTGCCGACCGTGGGGCTGTTTGCCGATGGCGTTGCCGTGGCACAGATCGGCCAGCACACGTTCGACATCTGCAAGCATTACGTGGATGAAGTCATCACCGTCAGTACCGACGAGATCTGCGCGGCCATCAAGGATATCTACGACGATACCCGTTCGATCACCGAACCCGCCGGCGCCTTGGGCGTGGCAGGGATCAAGAAATACGTCGAGTCGCGCGGCATCAGCGGGCAGACCTTGGTGGCCATCGACTCCGGCGCCAACGTCAACTTCGACCGCCTGCGTCACGTGGCCGAACGCGCCGAGTTGGGCGAAGGCCGCGAGGCGATCATCGCGGTGACCATTCCCGAGCAGCCAGGCAGCTTCAAGGCCTTCTGCGAAGCAGTCGGCAAGCGCCAGATCACCGAGTTCAACTATCGCTACAACACAGGCAGCGAAGCGCACATCTTCGTGGGCGTGCAAACGCACCCGGAAAACGACCCGCGCAGCGCGCTGATCGCCAGTCTGACCGAGCAAGGGTTCCCGGTGGTGGACCTGACCGACAACGAGCTGGCCAAACTGCACATTCGCCACATGGTGGGCGGGCATGCGGCCCATGTCATCGACGAAGTCGTGCTGCGCTTCGAATTCCCGGAACGTCCGGGGGCGCTGTTCAACTTCCTCAACAAGCTGGGCGGACGCTGGAATATCTCAATGTTCCACTACCGCAACCATGGTGCGGCGGATGGTCGTGTGGTGGCGGGACTGCAAGTACCACACGAAGAACGTCATCTGGTACCGGCGGCCCTGGAAGAAATTGGCTACCCGTACTGGGATGAAAGCGATAACCCGGCGTACCAATTGTTCTTGGGGTGAACTCCGCGAGTACGACCTGTGGCGAGGGAGCTTGCTCCCGCTGGGTCGCGAAGCGGCCCCAAGAAAAAGCGGTGAGCGCTTCGCACTCAAGCGGGAGCAAGCTCCCTCGCCACAGGGGCTAAGCTGTTGAGCAAGACTTAAGGAAATCCAACGATGGAAACGTTAACCGCGCTGAAGATCGCTCATGTCGTCGCCACGGTATTGCTCTTGGCGGGTGCCCTGGGGCTGGCCATCTGGGTCTGGAGGACGCGCCGCAACGGCGATGCCACGGCGGCCGCGCGCACACTGCAACGCCCGCGGGTGTTTGTCTGGCTGGTGATGGCCCTTGCGTTGGCGAGCCTGCCGTTCACGGGGTGGTGGATGGTGCATCAGGTCGGTTGGCCACTGGGGCAGACCTGGTTGCTGGCTTCCAGTGTGCTCTACACCGTGGCGGCGCTGGCGGGGTTCTGGCTGTTGGTGCGGCTGAACAAACTGCGCAAGGCGCCGGGAGGTAGCGGGAAACTGACCTTTGCCTTGGCGCTGTTCAGTGTTGTCTGCTTTATCGCCATTGCGGGGTTGATGGGGGCCAAGCCGGTTTAAAGCTTGGGACCGCGTCGGCCCTTTCGCGAGCAAGCCCGCTCCCACAAGGTTCTGCAGTGCATGCGACATTTGCGTCACACACAGATCCTGTGGGAGCGGGCTTGCTCGCGAAAGCGATTTCAGCCGCGCAGACTGATCACCGGCCAACCCCGCTTCTGGGCCTCGGCCTTAAGATTCGGGTCCGGATCCACCGCCACCGGATGCGTCACCACCTCCAGCAACGCCAGATCGTTCATCGAATCGCTATAAAAATAGCTGCCCTCCAGCGAATGCCCGGTTTCTTCCAACCAACGGTTCAGCCGGGTCACCTTGCCCTCGCGAAAGCACGGGATATCCGTACTGCGCCCGCTGTAGCGCCCGTCGATCATTTCGCACTCGGTGGCGATCAGGGTTTCGACGCCCAGACGCTCAGCAATCGGTCCGGTGACGAAGCGATTGGTGGCAGTGATGATCACCAGCTTGTCGCCAGCGTCACGGTGTTGACTCAACAGCTCGATCGCCTGGGGCAACACAATCGGTTCGATGCAATCGCGCATGTAGTCCCGATGCCACTGTGCCAGCACTTCCATCTCTGTACGGCCAAGAATTTCCAGGCAAAAATTCAGGTACTCGGCGTTGTCGAGCTTGCCGGCCAGGTAATCCTGATAGAACTCATCATTACGCGCCTTGTACGTAACGGCGTCGAGGAAGCCGCGTTCACACAGGTAATCGCCCCAGGCATGGTCACTGTCGCCGCCCAGCAAGGTGTTGTCCAAGTCGAATAAAGCCAGCCGCATTGCAGTTACTCGCTGAAGAATCTGAAGAAAGGCGTCCAGAATACGGACTTTTCACAAGAGTGCACATAAGGTAGGAAGGCTCGTTGCTGCTTTCACAACCTTTGTGGAACAATGCGGCGACATGCGTTTGCGAGGTTGTTGCCGTGATCGATCCCGATGGTTTCCGACCCAATGTGGGGATCATTCTTACGAATGATGCAGGGCAGGTGCTATGGGCTCGCCGTATCAATCAAGACGCCTGGCAGTTTCCTCAGGGTGGGATCAACCCTCAGGAGACGCCCGAAGAGGCCTTGTACCGCGAGTTGAACGAAGAAGTGGGGCTTGAGCGAGAAGATGTCGAAATACTCGCCTGCACGCGGGGCTGGTTGCGCTATCGTTTGCCGCAACGCCTGGTCAGAACGCACAGCCAACCGCTGTGCATCGGCCAGAAACAAAAATGGTTTCTCCTGCGCCTGATCTCCAACGAGCAGCGGGTGCGGATGGATTTGACCGGTAAACCGGAGTTCGATGGCTGGCGCTGGGTCAGTTATTGGTATCCGTTGGGCCAGGTGGTGACATTCAAGCGCGAGGTATACCGACGCGCCCTCAAAGAGCTTGCCCCGCGCCTGCTGACGCGCGACTGACGACGGAGTTCGACCCCGAGCCATGCTCAATACGCTGCGCAAGATCGTCCAGGAAGTTAACTCCGCCAAGGATCTCAAGGCGGCGTTGGGGATTATTGTATTGCGCGTCAAAGAGGCCATGGGCAGCCAGGTCTGCTCGGTCTATCTGCTGGACCCCGAGACCAACCGTTTTGTGCTGATGGCCACCGAGGGCTTGAACAAGCGCTCGATCGGCAAGGTCAGCATGGCGCCCAATGAAGGTCTGGTCGGTCTGGTCGGCACGCGCGAAGAACCACTGAACCTCGAAAACGCCGCGGGTCACCCGCGCTATCGCTATTTTGCCGAGACTGGCGAAGAGCGCTACGCCTCATTCCTCGGGGCGCCGATCATCCACCACCGCCGTGTCGTCGGCGTATTGGTCATCCAGCAAAAGGAGCGTCGCCAGTTCGACGAAGGTGAAGAAGCCTTCCTTGTGACCATGAGCGCGCAGTTGGCCGGGGTTATCGCCCACGCCGAAGCCACCGGGTCGATCAGCGGCCTGGGTCGCCAGGGCAAGGGCATCCAGGAAGCCAAGTTCGTCGGCGTGCCCGGTTCTCCAGGCGCGGCGGTGGGTACGGCGGTGGTCATGTTGCCGCCCGCCGACCTCGACGTAGTGCCAGACAAGACCATCAGCGATATCACCGCTGAATTGGGGCTGTTCAAGACAGCCATCGAGGGCGTGCGTGCCGACATGCGCGCACTGTCGGCAAAACTGGCAACGCAGCTGCGCCCCGAAGAACGCGCGCTGTTCGACGTTTACCTGATGATGCTCGACGACGCCTCCCTGGGCAGCGAGGTGACCACGGTCATCAAGACCGGTCAGTGGGCCCAGGGTGCGTTGCGCCAGGTGGTGACCGACCACGTCAACCGCTTCGAACTGATGGACGACGCCTACCTGCGCGAACGCGCCTCCGACGTCAAGGACCTCGGCCGCCGGCTGCTGGCCTACTTGCAGCAGGAACGTCAGCAGACCCTGGTCTACCCCGATAACACCATCCTGATCAGCGAAGAACTGACCCCGGCCATGCTCGGCGAAGTGCCTGAAGGCAAGCTGGCGGGGCTGGTCTCGGTATTGGGTTCGGGCAACTCCCACGTCGCGATCCTGGCCCGCGCCATGGGCATTCCGACGGTCATGGGCGTGGTGGACCTGCCGTATTCAAAGGTCGACGGCATCCAGATGATCGTCGATGGCTACCACGGCGAGGTCTACACCAACCCCACCGAGTTGCTGCGCAAACAATTTGCCGATGTGGTGGAGGAAGAAAAGCAACTGTCCCTGGGCCTGGATGCGCTGCGGGACTTACCTTGCGTGACGCTCGACGGCCACCGCATGCCGCTGTGGGTCAACACCGGCCTGCTGGCCGACGTGGCCCGGGCGCAGAAGCGCGGCGCCGAAGGCGTGGGCCTGTACCGCACCGAAGTGCCCTTCATGATCAACCAGCGCTTCCCCAGCGAAAAGGAACAGCTGGCGATCTATCGCGAACAGTTGGCCGCCTTCCATCCGCAACCGGTGACCATGCGCAGCCTGGACATCGGCGGGGACAAATCCCTGTCCTACTTCCCCATCAAGGAAGACAACCCCTTCCTGGGTTGGCGCGGGATACGCGTGACACTCGACCACCCGGAAATCTTCCTGGTCCAGGCCCGCGCCATGCTCAAGGCCAGCGAAGGCCTGAATAACCTGCGCATCCTGTTGCCGATGATTTCCGGCACCCATGAGCTGGAAGAGGCCTTGCACCTGATCCACCGGGCGTGGGGCGAAGTGCGCGACGAAGGCACCGACGTGCCGATGCCGCCAGTCGGGGTGATGATCGAAATTCCGGCAGCCGTGTACCAGACCAAGGAACTGGCCCGGCAGGTGGACTTCCTGTCGGTGGGCTCTAACGACCTGACTCAATATCTGCTAGCCGTGGACCGCAACAACCCGCGGGTTGCCGACCTGTACGATTACCTGCACCCGGCGGTGTTGCAAGCCCTGCAGAACGTGGTCCGCGACGCCCATGCCGAAGGCAAGCCGGTGAGCATCTGCGGCGAAATGGCCGGGGACCCGGCGGCGGCGGTGCTGCTGATGGCGATGGGCTTTGACAGCCTGTCGATGAACGCCACCAACCTGCCGAAAGTGAAGTGGATGCTGCGTCAGATCAACCTCAGCAAGGCCCAGGAGTTGTTGGCCGAAGTGATGACGATCGATAACCCGCAGGTGATCCACAGCTCCTTGCAACTGGCGCTGAAGAACCTCGGGTTGGCGCGGATGATCAATCCGGCTTCGAACAAGACGCTCTGAATCTGTCGCGCCCTTTTCGCGAGCAAGCCCGCTCCCACAGTAGATCTTCGGTGACCACATATTTTGTGTACCACCGAAATCCACTGTGGGAGCGGGCTTGCTCGCGAAGAGGCCGGCACAAGCACCACAAAACTAAACCCTGACCTCCACCTCCCCCAAATGCCCCCCAAGCGGCCCAAAACTGCGCTCGACCAAATGCCGCGTCCCATCGGCATGGACAATCAACGCGGTACTCGCTCGCGTCCCGTAAGCAGGACTGGCGATGAACACACTCGAAAGCAGCGTCTCGGTCGCCAGCCCCACGCCGGTATCCGGCAGTTCGGCTACCGGGGCCGGCTGCGGGTCGTTCAGCAGCGCCAACAGGGCTTGGGGCTGCGGATCGTCCAGTACCTCGACCAGCGCTGCCCGGGCTTTGAGCAGCTTGGGCCAAGGGGTATTGAGCCCGGCGTTCGACAAACCGTAGACCCCCTCGGCCAACCGCTGTGGGCGGGCATCGCGGGCGTTGAAGTGCCAGAGCTCAGTACCATCGCCGAGCAGCAGGTTGAACCCGCCAAACTCGCTGGCACGGGGTACGACTTCGCTCAAATAATCGGCAATTGAAAGATTTCCGCTCAAAAATCGCGCCACCAGTTCACCACGGGACTTGAAGCCCGGCGGCTGGCCCGGGTCGCGAATGTTGGTCAGGGCAGCGAAGCGGCCATCGGCGCCGACGCCAAGCCAGGTCCCCCCGGCTTCCAGATCGCGCCCGGCATGCACATCAGGGGCGTCAGGCCATTGCGCCAGGGGCAAGGTCGGGCGCGCGTAGAACTCGTCGCGGTTGGCCGCCACGATCAGCGGCTGGGGGTGTCCAGGTCGCCAGGCAAATACGATCAGGCACATCAGGTAGTCCCATTGAAAATAAAGCCGAGCACAGCTGTGGTGGGTTTCACTCTACCCAGACATCGCCCCGGCATCCATCGCCTTGAGTGGAGCCCAAGGCCATGGATCCGTTACCATGCCGCTCTTGTTTCGAGGATGGGCGAGGGACGCTGGTGGAATTTGTGCTCTATCTGCTGCTCGGCGCCTGTGCCGGCGTGCTGGCCGGACTGTTCGGCGTGGGTGGCGGGATCATCATCGTCCCGGTGCTGGTGTTCAGTTTTACCTTGCAGGGCTTCGACCCACTGGTGCTGACGCACCTGGCGGTCGGCACGTCCCTGGCATCGATCATCTTCACTTCGGTCAATGCCGTGCGCGAGCATCAGCGCAAAGGCGCGGTGCGCTGGCCGATTTTCGCCTGGATGACCGTCGGCATTCTGATCGGTGCCGGTTTCGGAGCCGTCACTGCCGAAGCGATTTCCGGCCCGAACCTGCAAAAAATCATCGGCGTGTTCGCCCTGATTGTCGCCGTGCAGCTAGGTCTGGACTTGCGGCCCAAGGCCAGCCGCACAGTTCCGGGCAAGGTCGGGTTGACCATGGCGGGAACGGTGATCGGCTGGGCCTCGGCGATTTTCGGCATCGGCGGCGGCTCGCTGACCGTGCCGTTCCTGACCTGGCGCAGCGTGCCGATGCAACAGGCGGTGGCGACTTCATCGGCCTGCGGGTTGCCGATTGCCCTGGTCAGTGCATTAAGTTTCATGATTCTGGGCTGGCAAGATCCCCTGCTGCCGGCTCATAGTCTCGGTTTTATTTATTTACCGGCGTTGCTGGGCATTGCCCTGACGAGCATGGTTTTCGCCCGCTTCGGCGCGCGACTGGCCCATCGCCTGTCACCGCGCTTGCTCAAAAGGCTGTTCGCCGCTTTGCTGTTCAGCGTGGGCTTGAGTTTTCTGCTCTGACACAATCCTGGCTTAATCCCGAGGTGGCAGCGTCGCCCGGATATTGTTGACGTTTACGAGGAATATCAATGCTGCCTTACCCGCAGATCGATCCGGTGGCCCTGGCCATCGGCCCGCTGAAAATCCACTGGTACGGCCTGATGTACCTGATCGGCATCGGCGGCGCCTGGCTGCTGGCGTCGAGCCGGCTCAACCGTTTCGATCCGACCTGGAACAAGGAAAAGCTCTCGGACCTGGTGTTCTGGCTATCCATGGGCGTGATCGTCGGCGGACGCCTGGGTTACGTTTTGTTCTACGACCTGAGCGCGTACCTGGCCAATCCGACGCTGATCTTCGAAGTCTGGAAGGGCGGCATGTCGTTCCACGGCGGGTTCATCGGCGTGATGCTGGCAGCGCTGTGGTTCGGTAAACGCAACAACAAGTCGTTTTTCGAGCTGATGGACTTCGTCGCGCCAATGGTGCCGATTGGCCTGGGGGCCGGGCGCATCGGCAACTTCATCAACGCCGAATTGTGGGGCAAGGCCACCGACGTGCCATGGGCGATGGTCTTCCCACCGTTCAGCGACCCGGCGCAGCTACCCCGTCACCCTTCGCAGCTGTACCAGTTCGCGCTCGAAGGCGTGGCACTGTTTGCCATCCTGTGGCTGTTCTCGCGCAAGCCAAGGCCGACCATGGCCGTGTCGGGCATGTTCGCGCTGTTCTACGGGATCTTCCGTTTCATCGTTGAATTCGTCCGCGTACCAGACGCCCAACTCGGCTACCTGGCGTGGAACTGGCTGACCATGGGCCAGTTGCTGTGCCTGCCGATGATCATCGGTGGCCTGGCGCTGATCTGGCTGGCCTACCATCGTGCGCCGGCTGCGGCGGCCAAGGTTTAATTCGAACCCCGGGGCGCTGGCCCCGGGTTCAAGGACACAGGTAACCCATGAAGCAATATCTCGATCTGGTGGCCCACGTCATCAAGAACGGCACCAAGCAAGCCAACCGCACGGGCGTGAACACCATCAGCTTTCCCGGCGCCATGTTGCGCTATGACTTGAAGGACGGCTTCCCGGCCATCACCACACGTAAAATGGCCTTCAAGTCGGCCATCGGCGAGATGTGCGGTTTCCTGCGCGGGGTCAACAACGCTGCCGAATTCCGTGCCCTGGGCTGCAAGGTCTGGGATCAGAACGCCAACGAAAACGCCCAATGGCTGGCCAACCCGTTTCGCCAGGGCGAAGACGACCTGGGCGAGATCTACGGCGTGCAATGGCGCAAGTGGCCGGCTTACAAGCAGATCCCTGTGAGCAACCCGGCGGCCATTGAACAGACCCTGGCCCAGGGTTACCGGCAGATCGCCGAAGGCGAAGAAAACGGTCAGGCCTACGTGGTGCTTTACAAAGCCATCGACCAGGTGCGCCAGTGCGTGGACACCATCATCCAGGACCCGGGCAGCCGGCGGATCCTGTTCCACGGCTGGAACTGCGCCCAGCTCGATGAAATGGCCCTGCCGCCCTGCCATTTGCTCTACCAGTTCCACCCGAATGTCGAGACC
This sequence comes from Pseudomonas halotolerans, assembly GCF_039581215.1. Taxonomy (NCBI): domain Bacteria; kingdom Pseudomonadati; phylum Pseudomonadota; class Gammaproteobacteria; order Pseudomonadales; family Pseudomonadaceae; genus Pseudomonas; species Pseudomonas halotolerans. The sequence continues at coordinate 10,315 of NZ_JBCNTJ010000021.1, read as the reverse complement.
AAGGAAATTTCCCTGACCCTCTACATCCGCTCCAACGACCTGGGCCTGGGCACGCCATTCAACCTCACCGAAGGCGCCGCGCTGCTGAGCCTGATCGGTCGCCTGACCGGCTACACGCCACGCTGGTTCACCTACTTCATCGGCGACGCCCACGTCTACGAAAACCACCTGGACATGCTCAACGAACAGCTCACCCGTGAGCCGTTCCCGATGCCCAAACTGGTGATTTCCGAGCGCGTGCCGGAGTTCGCCAAAACTGGCGTGTACCAGCCTGAATGGCTGGAACGGGTGGAACCGAGCGACTTCTCCCTCGAGGGCTACCAGCACCACGCGCCGATGACCGCGCCGATGGCGGTCTGAACAACACCACCATCCCCTGTGGGAGCGAGCTTGCTCGCGATGAGGCCATTACATTCAACCTAGATGTTGACTGCCAAGCCGCTATCGCGAGCAAGCTCGCTCCCACATTGGATCTCCATGGGGTCAAGATCGGTGGCACGGGCACTCAATGCCCATGACTGCGCCCCACATGTGAAGGCTCCACCTCCGGCACCACCGCGCCACTCACTTCCAAGCGCTGCAAGATCCCGCATTGATCCAGGTCCGGCCCTTCACCACACCGATGGCGCAGGTCGATCAGTTGTGTCTGCAAGGCCAGCAGACCGTCGATGCGCGCCTTGACGTGATGGATGTGTTCGTCGATCAGCGCGTTGACGTTTTCGCACTGGTCCTGGGGGCTGTCGCGCAGGGCCAGGAGGCTGCGGATTTCTTCCAGGGTCATGTCCAGGGTGCGGCAGTTACGGATGAACGTCAGCCGCTCGGCATGAGCCTGGGTGTAGACACGATAATTACCGTCGCTGCGGGCCGGCTCCGGCAGCAAGCCTTCGCGCTCGTAGTAGCGAATGGTTTCGACCTGACAGTCGGTGATTTTTGCCAGTTCGCCGATCTTCATGGCGTTGCCTCCAAAACAGATGCTTGACCCTATAGTGGCTACAGGGTCTTTACTGTGCAACAGGCACTTTTCACGGACGTAACCCGATGAGCGATTCCATTCACACCCACAAGCCCGACCACGGCCATGACCACGGGCATTCCTGCTGCTCTGCGAAAGCGGCACCGTCGGTAGTCAAGCTCGGCAAGGCCCCGACGGACGGCGCTCGGCTGAGCAGTTTTCGCATCCAGGCCATGGACTGCCCCACCGAACAAACGCTGATCCAGAACAAGCTCGGCAAACTTGAAGGCGTGCAACAACTGGAATTCAACCTGATCAACCGCGTGCTGGGCGTGACTCACGACTTACCCAACGACACGCCGATCATCAATGCGATCCAGTCCCTGGGCATGCAGGCCGAGCCGTTGGCCCCTGGCCAGGAAAAAGAAACCAGCGAATTGCCCGCCCAGGCCAAGCCCTGGTGGCCGCTGGCGCTGTCGGGTGTCACCGCCCTGGGTGCCGAAGTGATCCATTTCACCAACACGGCGCCGGAGTGGGTGGTCGCGCTAATGGCGTTGGTATCGATCCTCAGCGGCGGTCTCGGTACATACAAAAAGGGCTGGATCGCCCTGAAAAACCGCAACCTGAACATCAATGCACTGATGAGCATCGCGGTGACCGGTGCGGTGCTGATCGGCCAATGGCCGGAAGCGGCGATGGTGATGTTCCTGTTCACGGTGGCTGAACTGATCGAGGCCAAGTCCCTGGACCGGGCGCGCAACGCCATCGGCGGCCTGATGCAGATGGCCCCGGAACAAGCCACCGTGCAACAGGCCGATGGCAGCTGGCAGGTGCAAGCGGTCAAGGCCATCAACCTCGGCGCACGGGTGCGGGTTCGCCCAGGCGAACGGGTGGGTCTGGACGGGGACGTCGTTGCCGGTCGCTCCACCATCGACCAGGCGCCCATTACCGGCGAGAGCCTGCCGGTGGAAAAAACCGTGGGCGACAAGGTCTTCGCCGGCACCATCAACCAGGCCGGTGAACTGGAATACACCGTGACCGCCGCAGCCGACCACTCCACCCTGGCGCGGATCATCCACGCCGTGGAGCAGGCCCAGGGCTCTCGCGCCCCGACCCAGCGTTTCGTCGATCAGTTCTCGAAAATCTACACCCCTGCGGTGTTTGCCCTCGCCCTGGCGGTGGCGATCATCCCGCCGCTGTTCATGGGGGCGACCTGGTTCGACTGGATCTACCGGGCGCTGGTGCTACTAGTAGTGGCCTGCCCGTGTGCGCTGGTGATTTCCACCCCGGTAACCATTGTCAGCGGCCTCGCCGCGGCGGCGCGCAAAGGCATTCTGATCAAAGGCGGCGTGTACCTGGAAGGCGGCCACAAGCTCGATTATCTGGCCCTGGACAAGACCGGCACGATCACCCATGGCAAGCCAGTGCAGACCGACTACGTTCCACTCGACCCAACAGCGGAAGTAACCGCCCCTGCGTTGGCCGCCAGTCTTGCCGCACGCTCCGACCATCCGGTCTCTCACGCGATCGCCAACGCAGCTGTGGATAACCGGCTGGCACCGCACCCTGTGGATAACTTTGCGGCGCTGCCGGGACGCGGGGTGCGCGGCGATATCAACGGCCAGACCTACCACTTGGGCAATCACCGGTTGGTGGAGGACCTGGGCCTGTGCTCCCCCGAGCTCGAAGAGCAACTTTTCGCCTTGGAAAAACAAGGCAAGTCCGTGGTGCTGTTGCTCGACCACTCAGGCCCCTTGGCGCTGTTTGCCGTCGCCGACACGGTGAAGGACTCCAGCCGTGAGGCCATCCAGCAGTTGCATGAGCTGGGCATCAAGACCTTGATGCTCACTGGCGACAACGCCCATACCGCCGAGGCGATTGCCGCGCAGGTGGGCATCGATCAGGCCCGAGGCGATCTGTTGCCGGGCGACAAGCTGCAAGCGATCGAAGACCTGTATGCCTTGGGTCACCGGGTCGGCATGGTGGGCGACGGCATCAACGACGCCCCTGCCCTGGCGCGCTCGGAAATCGGTTTCGCCATGGCGGCGGCGGGCACCGACACCGCCATCGAAACCGCCGATGTTGCCCTGATGGACGATGATTTGCGCAAGATTCCGGCGTTCATCCGTCTGTCGCGGCAGACTTCGAGCATCCTGAAACAGAACATCGCTTTGGCGCTGGTCATCAAGGCGATCTTTCTGGGATTCACCTTTGCCGGGGTTGCCACCATGTGGATGGCAGTGTTCGCCGACATGGGGGTGAGTTTGCTGGTGGTGTTCAATGGGCTGCGGTTGTTGCGTAAATAGAGGGGACCAGGCGCCCGCATCGCGAGCAGGCTCGCTCCCACAGTAGATCTCAGCGGCCACACGTGTTGCGTACAACCGAGATCCAATGTGGGAGCGAGCCTGCTCGCGATGGGCAGCACAGCAGCCCTTATGCCTTAGGCCCGCACGATCAGTCGCGCTTGGGCTCGCGAATCTTGTACCAGGCCACATACAGCGCCGGCAGGAACAACAACGTCAGCAGGGTGGCGATGATGATCCCGCCAATCATCGCGTAAGCCATCGGCCCCCAGAACACTTCCCGGGCAATCGGGATCATCCCCAGGCTCGCGGCGGCCGCGGTGAGCAGGATCGGCCGACGGCGATGTTCGGTGGCTTGCACCACCGCATCCCAGGGCTCATATCCGTCACGTTCATACTCATCGATCTGGGTCACCAGGATCACCGAGTTGCGGATAATGATGCCGATCAACGCGAGGATCCCGAGAATCGCCACAAAGCCCATGGGCGTGCCCGTCGGCACCAGCGCCAGCACCACACCGATCAACCCCAGGGGCGCGACGCTGGCCACCAGGAACATTTTCTGCACGCTATGCAGCTGGATCATCAGGAAGGTCGCCATCAGAAACAGCATCAGCGGCACGACGCTGGCGATCGGCCCTTGGGCTTTGCTGCTTTCTTCCACCGTGCCCCCGGTGGCAACCTTGTAGCCCGCCGGCAGGCCGGCAGCGAATTTATCGATGGCCGGCTGCAGTTGTTTCACCAGGTCGGTGGGCTGGATTTCATCGCGCACCGCGGCCTTGATAGTAATGGTGGGCTTGCGGTCGCGACGCCACACCAGGGGTTGTTCCAGTTCATAGCGCACCGTGGCAAACGCCAGCAGCGGAATGGAGGTGCCGCTCGGCGTGACGATCTGCAAATTCTGCAAGGTCTCCGGCGAACCGCGCTCGGCGTCTTCGGCACGCCCGACCACGTTGATCAGGTAAATATCGTCATTGACCTGGGTCACCGGTGAACCGCTGACGATGCTGTTCATCAACCTGGCCACGTCTTCCGAAGACAAACCCAGTTGCCGCGCCCGGTCTTGGGCAATGTCGATACGCAGCACCTTGCCCGGCTCGTTCCAGTCGTAAATGATTTCGCCGATGTGGCTGTTCTTGTCCAGTTCACTGGCAAGTTCGATGGCGTGCTTGCGCACCTGGTCGATGTCCTTGCCGCTGACCCGGTACTGGATCGGCCGCCCTACCGGCGGGCCCATTTCCAGGGCTTGCACGTAGCTGCCAATCCCGACGAAGTCCTCGCGCAGACGCTTTTGCAGCCGTTCGGTGAGGGCCGTGCGCGACTCCAGGCCCTTGCTGACGATCACCAGCTGCGCGTAGTACGGATTCTGCAACTGCTGGTCCAGCGGCAGGTAGAAACGAATCGCGCCCTCACCGATGTAGGTGCTCCAGCGCTCGATGTCCGGGTCGCCCTTGAGCGTCGCCTCCAGGCGATCAACCGCTTTGCGCGTCTCGTCCATCGAAGCGTTCTGCGGCAGGTTCAGGTCCACCAGGATTTCCGGGCGGTCCGAAGACGGGAAGAACTGGTTCTGCACAAAACGCATGCAAAACACCGCCAACACAAACAGCAGCACGGTGATGCCGATGGCCCACCAGCGATTGCGCATCGCCCACAGCAAGCCGCCATTGAACGCTCGACCGATCCGCCCCGGCTCGGCGCTGTGGGGCTTCACATTGGTGCTGAGGATATGCACGCCGATCACCGGCGCGAACAGCACCGCGACGATCCACGACACCAGCATCGCCACGGCAATCACCGCAAACAGGGTAAAGGTGTACTCGCCAGCGGAGCTGGCGTTCAGGCCGATCGGCACGAACCCGGCCACGGTCACAAGGGTCCCGGTGAGCATCGGGAACGCCGTTGAGGTATAGGCAAACGTCGCGGCCTGCTCCTTGGTTTCACCTTTCTCCAGGCGCGTGACCATCATTTCCACGGTGATCATCGCGTCGTCCACCAGCAGGCCGAGGGCGATGATCAGCGCACCGAGGGAAATCCGCTGCATGGTAATGCCGCTGTATTCCATGAACACAAAGACCATCGCCAATACCAGTGGTATCGAGCAAGCCACCACCAGCCCAGCTCGTAAGCCAAGGCTGATAAAGCTGACCACCAGCACGATAATCACCGCCTCGAACAACGCGCTGGTGAAACCACCGACCGCTTCCTCCACCACCTCCGCCTGGTCCGACACGGTATGCACGTCGACGCCCACTGGCAGGTCGGCGGTCAGTTGGTTCATGCGCGCGTGCAGTGCCTTGCCGAATTCCTGGATGTTGCCGCCCTTCTTCATCGCAATGGCCAGGCCGATGGCCGGCGTGCCGTTGAAGCGAAACATCGGGGTCGCGGGGTCGACATAACCGCGGCGGATGTCAGCGATATCGGCCAGTCGATAAAAACGATCATTGAGCCGCAGATTGACGTTGGCCAGGTCCTTTTCCGACTGGAACTGCCCGGAAGTGCGCACGGAAATCCGCTCTGGCCCGGCGTCGATCACCCCGGCGGGAGTCACAGCGTTCTGCGATTGCAGGCTCTGCACCACCTGGCGCTGATCGATGCCCAGCGCAGCGAGCTTGCGGGTCGAAAAATTCAGGTACAGGACTTCATCCTGCTCACCCACCATCTCGACCTTGCCCAGGCCGGGCACCTCACGGATCTCGGCGCGCACCTGCTCCACATAATCGCGCAACTGACGCATCGAAAGTCCGTCGCCGGTGAAGGCATAGACCGACCCGTACACATCGCCGAACTCATCGTTGAATCCCGGGCCCTGCAGGCCTTGGGGGAAGTCACCACGGATATCGTCGATTTTCTTGCGAACCTGGTACCAGATTTCGGGGATTTCCTCGGCGCCGGTGGTATCGCGCAGGTACACGAACACCGTCGACTCCCCTGGCCGGGTATAGCTTTTGACGTAGTCGAGGGAGTCGAGCTCTTCGAGTTTTTTCTCGATGCGGTCGGTGACCTGCTTGAGGGTTTCCTCCTGGGTCGCGCCGGGCCAACGGGTCTGGATGACCATGGTCTTGATGGTGAACGAGGGGTCCTCTTCGCGCCCCAGGTTCATGTACGAAAACACCCCCATCAACAGCGCGACGAACATTAGGTACCAGACGAACGACTGATGCCGCAGGGCCCATTCGGATAAGTTGAAAGGCCCTTTCATCGTGCGTCCTCGTCGAGTTTCACTTTCTGCCCCGGCTGGAGGCTGTTCACACCGGCGCTGACCACACGGTCGCCGGGTTTGATGCCATTGGCCACCAGCACCGAGTCGGTGGAGCGGCTGAGGATTCTCACTTCATGGGGGGAAACAGTCTGACTCTGCGGATCGACCAGCCAGATCCGCGCCTTGCCATCGATCTCTTGCAACGCGCTCAGCGGCAGCTCGATGCGTGGCTCGATGGTTGAACTCAGGGTCACGCTGATGGCCGTGCCCAGGCGAAAGCCTGGCGGTGTGTCGGCCAGGGTCAGGCGTGCGCGGCGCGTGCGAGTGGCACTTTGGGCCTGGGGTTCGATCTCGCGCACGATGGCGGTCGTGCGGATGGTCGGGTCCAGTTGCGCGGCGACCTCGAACACGACGTCAGCGGGCAGACGCTCGGCCAGGCCGGCGGGCAGGTCGATCACCGCTTCCTTGATGTCCGGGCGAGCCAGAGTCACCACTTGCTGGCCGGCCGTGACCACCTGCCCGGCCTCGGCGTTCCAGGCCGTCACCACGGCATCGTGGTCGCTGTGCAACTGGCTGTAGTTGAGTTGGTCGCGCGCCTGCTCCACCGAGGCACGGGCCTGTTCCAGGGAAGCGGCGGTGGTTTTCAGGTCAGTCTGGGCGATGTCCAATTGCGCCTGGGCACCGACACCACGGTCGAACAACTGCTGCTGGCGACGGGCATTGGCCTGGGCATTGATGTACTGCGCCTCGATCCGCGCCAGGTCGCCCTGGGCGGCGCGCAACTGGTTCTGTTGATCGGTCGGGTCGAGGGTAGCGAGCAAATCGCCCTTCTTCACTTCGGCGCCGACATCGACGTTGCGGCTGGCGATCCGCCCCGGCACGCGGAACCCCACATTGGTCTCGTAACGGGCCTGGATACTGCCCGCGAAGCGCCCAAGAGCTTGCTGGTCGAGCGCGCGAACCTCGATGGACAACACCGGGCGCACCGGCTCAGGTGGTGGCTCTTCCTTCGAGCACGCTGCCAACAGCAAGGCGGACGAGACCATCCATAAACGCTTCATGGCTGGACTCCCGTCGGAGACTTCTCATGGGTATTTTCAGCGATCTCTACGCGCACGCCAGGGTGCAGCAATTGCCCACCCGCGGTGACCACTTTCTCGCCCCCCTTGAGCCCGTCGCTGATGATGACCTTACCGGTGAGATACCGGCCGACGGTGACATTGTGCAACTGCGCCTTGCCTTCATCGTCCACCAGCCACACAGCCGGATCGTGAAGGTTCTTGGTCAGCGCCGACCAGGGCAGCTCCACGGCGGTCTGGCCGGCAGACTTGGCGGTGGCACTGACCACCGAGCCCAAGCGCATGCCTTCGGGTAACTCACTGAGTGTCACCTTGACCTGCACGGTGCCGGTTTCAGCGGAGACCGCCGGGGTGATCTCGCGCACCGTACCGGTGGTCTTGATGGCCGGGTTGTCCAGCAGGCTGATGACGATTGCAGGGTCCGAGGGTCGTTCGCGCAACAGTGATTCGTAGATATTGAACACGGCGTCGCGCTCTCCGTCCTGGGCCAGGCTGAAGATCGGTTCCGTGGCCTGTACCACTTGGCCGACCTCCGCCTGCCGCGCCGTGATGATGCCCGGCGCCTCGGCGATCAACGCGGTATAGCTCAGTTGTTCGCGAGCGTTGGCCAACTGGGCCTGGGCAGCGGTCAGCGCACTCTGACTGCTGCGCAGTTGCGCCTGGGCCGTGTCATATTCGCTCTGGCTGGTATAGCCCTTGGGCAAGAGTTTTTGTTGGCGCACGAACGCCGCCGCACTCTGCTCGACCCGCGCCTGTTCAGCGGCCACCTGAGCCTGGGCGGAGTCGACGCGGGTCTGCAAATCCTGGGGGTCGAGCCGGGCGAGCACCTGTCGCGCCGAAACCCGGTCACCGACATCCACCTTGCGCTCGACGATCTTGCCGCTCACGCGAAAGGACAGGTCGGTCTGCACCCGGGCCTGAACGTCACCGGTGAGGGTCACCGATGCCGCGTATTCGGTGGGCACGGCGGCTTGCACGAAAACCCGCGGCAGGGCCTTTTCCTCGGGCGTTTCATCACCGCATCCGGCCAGCAACGCACACAAGCCAAGGCCAACCAAAACTTTGCTTCGAGGACCAGCCATGCAGACTCCTTTGCGTTGTACGAACGTACCAGTGACGATACGACTGTGAGCTTAGAACAGGGTTCAACACCTGGCACGGGATCACAATGGATGCGTCATCAGGCAGACTAACGCTTTCGCTGTAGGCGCTGAGGAGCGAAGCGAGGCTGCGATCTGTCCTTGATGCCGGTTGAGTTTCAAGCCGAAGGTCAAAAGATCGCAGCCTCGCTTCGCTCGACAGCTCCTACACCTCCAGGCAGCAGGAAAAAATTGCCCATGCTCAAGACACTGGCGGTGGCCAACTACCGCTCCATCAACAAACTGGTGATCCCCCTGGGCCGGCTGAACCTGATCACCGGCCCCAACGGCAGTGGCAAATCCAATCTGTATCGCGCCCTGCGCCTGTTGGCGGAGACGGCCCAGGGCGGCGTGGTCAACGCCCTGGCTCGTGAAGGCGGGCTGGACTCGACCTTCTGGGCCGGCCCGGAAGTGATCAGCCGGCGCATGCGCAACGGCGAGGTGCCCATCGGGGCCACGGTGCGGCTCAGCACCAAACGTCTGCGCCTGGGGTTCGCCGGGGAAGATTTCAGCTATTCGATTTCCCTCGGCCTGCCGGAACCGAGTTTATCCGCGTTTTCGCTGGACCCTGAAATCAAGCGCGAATGCATCTGGGCCGGCCCGGTGTTTCGTCCCGCCAGCCTGCTGGTGGATCGCAACGGGCCCATGATCCGTGCCCGCGATGGCCGCGCATGGGACGTCCTGGCTCAGCACACCCCCACCTTTGACAGTTTGTTCGATCAGGTCGGCAGCCTGCGCACCTCGCCGGAGGTGCTGCAGATGCGTGAGTTCATTCGTCGCTGGCGCTTCTACGACCATTTTCGCAGCGACGCCGACGCCCCGGCGCGCCAGCCGCAACTGGGCACCCGCACGCCGGTGCTGCACCACGACGGGCGTGACCTGGCCGCGGCCCTGCAAACCATTCTGGAAATCGGCGACGATCAAGCCCTGCATTCGTCCATCAGCGACGCATTTCCCGGTGCCCGGCTGCATATCGAGAAACTGCAAGGCGGGCGTTTTGGCATCGAGTTTCACCAGCATGGCTTGTTGCGCCCGCTGTCGGCCGCCGAACTGTCAGACGGGACCCTGCGCTATCTGCTGCTGATAGCCGCACTGCTCACTCCACGCCCCCCCTCGCTGATGGTGCTCAACGAACCGGAAACCAGCCTGCACCCGGACCTGTTGCCGGCCTTGGCACGGTTGATCATCCGGGCTTCAGAGAATTGCCAGGTCTGGGTGGTTTCCCACGCCCGACGCTTGATCACCGCCTTGCAGCAGGACGGCGATTGCAATTGCATCGTGCTGGAGAAAGATCTGGGCCAGACCGGCATCGTCGGCCAGGCAATACTGGATGCGCCAGCGTGGAGCTGGCCAGATTGATCAACGGTATTTGCAGAGGCCATGTAAGAAGGCTATTTTTCCCCTGGCTGTAGGACGGGTCTATTTCTCGACGGACCTCTCCAAGGAACCGCAGCTTATGGCCAGACTGCCTGGGCCCCATCACAAGGAAGATCACCATGGCTGACGTGAAAGCCCCGCAACACCTCGATCCACGCGACATCGTCAAACTGCTCGTGGCCCTGCGCCGCGCATTGAAAAAACCGCCTGCATAGCTGCGTCGATGAAGACGGCTTTGCCAGCGTCGGCACAAAAAAACGCCGACG